>NZ_KZ679087.1 GCF_003024235.1 Arenimonas caeni
CGTGGTTGCCAAGATCATCAAGTAAGCGCATAATTCCTGTGTTGAGCCGCCCCTCTGGGCGGCCGGACATACGAAATGAGGGGCAGGACGCCCCTCGTGTTCGCGCCCAGGACGGGCGAAGCTGGTGGATGAATCGCCTGTTTGACAGGCCGGTTTGACACAAGCTATACTTTTTGGCTCGGTGGACCAGTTTTGGTCCGCCGAGTTTGTTTTCCACGGGATCCAGGGCCCCAGGTCCCTGGGTCCGACGCTCTTTACCGTATTCAAGGACATCGCCATGGCGGACCAGAAGATCCGGATTCGGCTCAAGGCCTATGATCATCGCCTGATTGATCGCTCGGCCTCCGAAATCGTGGAGACGGCCAAGCGGACCGGCGCGCAGGTGCGCGGCCCGATCCCGCTGCCGACCAAGATCGAACGCTACACCGTGCTGGTGTCGCCGCACGTCGACAAGGACGCGCGCGACCAGTACGAGACCCGCACCCACAAGCGCGTGCTGGACATCGTTGACCCCAATGACAAGACCGTTGACGCGCTCATGAAGCTCGAGCTCGCGGCCGGCGTCGATGTCCAGATCAAGCTGACCTGAGGCAACCGCCATGACGACCAAAAACATTGGAATCGTGGGCCGCAAGGCGGGCATGAGCCGCCTGTTCACCGAGGATGGCCGCTCCATCCCGGTGACGCTGATCGAAGCCAGCCCCAACCGCATCACCCAGATCAAGACCGTGGAGACCGACGGCTACACCGCCGTGCAGGTCACCGCCGGCGCCAAGCGCGCCGCCCTGGTCAACAAGCCGCTCTCGGGCCACTTCGCCAAGGCGAAGGTCGAGGCCGGTCGTGGCCTGTGGGAGTTCCGCATCGACGACAAGGATGCCGGCAACTTCGAGGTTGGCGGCGAGATCAAGGCCGACATCTTCAGCGTCGGCCAGCTGGTCGACGTCGCTGGCGTGACCAAGGGCAAGGGCTTCCAGGGCACGATCAAGCGCCACAACTTCCGCATGGGCGACGCCACCCACGGTAACTCGCTGTCGCACCGTTCGCCGGGCTCCATCGGCCAGCGCCAGACCCCGGGTCGCGTGTTCCCGGGCAAGAAGATGGCCGGTCACATGGGTGCCGAGCGCCAGAGCATGCAGAACCTGGAAGTGGTCAAGGTCGACGCCGAGCGCGGCCTGATCGCGGTCAAGGGTTCCGTCCCGGGTGCGCCGGGCGGCGACGTGGTCGTTCGCCCCGCGAGCAAAGGTTGAGGAGTTAGATAATGGAACTCGCCGTCATTGGAAGCGGTAAGGCGCTGTCGGTCTCCGACGCCGTCTTCGGCCGCGAATTCAGCGAGGACCTGGTGCACCAGGTGGTTGTTGCTTTCCGCAACGCCGGCCGCTCTGGCACCAAGGCCCAGCTGACCCGCTCGGAAGTGAGCGGTACGACCAAGAAGTTCAAGAAGCAGAAGGGCGGCGGCGCGCGTCACGGCGACTACCGCGCCCCGATCTTCGTCGGCGGTGGCGTCTCGTTCGCCGCCAAGCCGCGCAGCTTCGCCCAGAAGGTCAATCGCAAGATGTACCGCGCCGCCATCTGCGCGATCATCTCGGAGCTCAATCGCCAGGGTCGCCTCAAGGTCGTCGAAGCGTTCGACGTCTCCGAGCCGAAGACCAAGGCCCTGATCGCCAAGCTCGGCGAGATGGGTGTCGAGCGTCCGCTGATCGTCACCGAGGACGCCTCGGAGTCGCTGTACCTCGCCGCGCGCAACGTTCCCTACGTGGAAGTTCGCGACGTGCAGGGTCTCGACCCGGTCGCCCTGGTCGGCGCCGAGAACGTGATCATGACCGCCGAAGCGGTCAAGAAGGTCGAGGAGTGGCTGGCATGAGCAACATCAAGATCCTCGGCGTCCTGCGCGCCCCGCGTGTGTCCGAGAAGACCGCGCGCCTGCAGGAGCAGAGCAACCAGTACGTTTTCGAGGTTGCGCAGACCGCGACGAAGGCCGACGTCAAGTCCGCCGTCGAGTCGCTTTTCAGCGTCAAGGTCGAGGCGGTCAACGTGGTGAACGTGAAGGGCAAGCAGAAGTCCTTCCGCAACCGCGCCGGCCGTCGTGGCGACTGGCGCAAGGCATACGTTCGCCTGGCCGAAGGCCAGTCGATCGACGTGATGGCCAAGGCCTGAGGTAGGAACCCATGGCACTACAGACTTTCAAGCCGACCTCGCCTGGCCGCCGCGCCATGGTGCGCGTCTCCACCGCCGGCCTGCACAAGGGCGGCCCGCTGGAATCGCTGGTCGAGAAGAAGAGCAAGAGCGGCGGCCGTAACAACCACGGTCGCATCACCACCCGCCACATCGGCGGTGGCCACAAGCAGCACTACCGCATCATCGACTTCAAGCGCGACAAGGAGGGCATCCCGGCCCGCGTCGAGCGCGTGGAGTACGATCCGAACCGCACCGCGCACATCGCGCTGCTGTGCTACGCCGACGGCGAGCGCCGCTACATCATCGCGCCCAAGGGTCTGTCCCAGGGTGACCAGGTGATCGCGGGCAAGGACGCGCCGATCAAGACCGGCAACAGCCTGCCGCTGCGCAACATGCCGGTCGGCTCGACCGTGCATTGTGTCGAGATGAAGCCGGGCAAGGGTGCCCAGCTGGCCCGCGCCGCCGGCGCTGGTGCCCAGCTGATCTCCCGCGACGGCGGTTACGCCACCCTGCGCCTTCGCTCCGGCGAGATGCGCAAGGTGCCGGCCGACTGCCGCGCCACCATCGGCGAAGTCGGCAACGTCGAGCACAACCTCGAGAAGCTCGGCAAGGCGGGTGCCAAGCGCTGGCGCGGCGTCAAGCCGACCGTGCGCGGCGCGGCCATGAACCCCGTCGACCACCCGCACGGTGGTGGTGAGGCCAAGGCTGGCCAGGGCAACCCGCACCCGGTGTCCCCGTGGGGCACTCCGGCCAAGGGTTACAAGACGCGCAGCAACAAGCGCACCCAGAAGTTCATCGTGCGCGATCGCAGGGGTTGATAGGCCATGGCACGTTCTCTTAAGAAGGGTCCCTTCATCGACCACCACCTCGTCAAGAAGGTGGAGGCCGCGCAGGGCAGCAGCAAGAAGCCGATCAAGACCTGGTCGCGTCGTTCCATGGTCTCTCCTGACATGGTGGGTCTGACCATTGCCATCCACAACGGCAAGGTCCACATCCCCGTGCTCGTGAACGAGAACATGGTGGGCCACAAGCTCGGCGAGTTCGCCCTCACCCGGACCTTCAAGGGTCACGGCGGCGACAAGAAGTCGAAGTAAGGAGCATGACTATGGAAGCCAAAGCCATCCTCCGCACGGCCCGCATCTCTCCGCAGAAGGCCCGCCTGGTCGCCGACCAGATCCGCGGCATGGACGCCTCGCGCGCCCACGAACTGCTGAAGTTCTCGGACAAGAAGGCCGCCCACCTCATCGGCAAGGTCCTGTACTCGGCGATCTCCAATGCCGAGAACAACCTCGGCGCTGACATCGACGAGCTCAAGGTCACGACCGTCATGGTCGACGAGGGCCCGGTCCTGAAGCGCTTCATGGCCCGCGCCAAGGGTCGCGGCACCCGCATCCTCAAGCGCACCAGCCACATCACCGTGGCCGTGGGCTCGGGCAAGTAAGGCAGGGACGACAAACATGGGTCACAAAGTTCATCCGACCGGAATCCGCCTGGGCATCGCCAAGGACTGGAATTCCAAGTGGTTCGCCAACAAGCGCGAGTATGCGCAGTACCTGACCTCGGACCTGAAGGTCCGTGAGATGCTGCGCAAGAAGCTCGCCCAGGCGGGCATCTCCAAGATCCTGATCGAGCGCCCCTCCAAGAGCGCCCGCGTCACCATCCACTCGGCGCGTCCGGGCGTGGTGATCGGCAAGCGCGGTGAGGACATCGAGAAGCTGCGCAAGGAAGTTTCGGACATCATGGGCGTTCCGGCGCACATCAATGTCTCCGAGGTCCGCAAGCCGGAGCTCGACGCCCAGCTGGTGGCCGAATCGATCGCGCAGCAGCTCGAGCGCCGCATCATGTTCCGCCGCGCGATGAAGCGCGCCGTCGGCAACGCGATGCGCCTGGGTGCCCTGGGCATCAAGGTCAACGTCGCCGGCCGCCTGAACGGTGCCGAGATCGCGCGTTCGGAGTGGTACCGCGAGGGCCGCGTGCCCCTGCACACGCTGCGTGCCGACATCGACTACGGCTTTGCCGAGGCGTCCACCACCTACGGCATCATCGGTGTCAAGGTGTGGGTCTACAAGGGCGAAGTCTTTGACTTCAGCCAGGTCGGCCAGGAAAAGGCGGAAGAGCGCTCCGAGCGCCCGTCCCGTCCGGCCAAGGAAGCGAGGTAATCCGCCATGCTGCAACCCAAGCGAACCAAGTACCGCAAGGTCTTCAAGGGCCGCAACGACGGCCTGAGCTGGAACGGCTCGGCGGTCAGCTTCGGCGAGTTCGGCCTCAAGGCCACCTCGCACGGCCAGCTGACCGCGCGCCAGATCGAGGCTGCGCGCCGTTCGATCAGCCGTTACGTCAAGCGTGGCGGCAAGATGTGGATCCGCGTGTTCCCGGACAAGCCGATCACCAAGAAGCCGATCGAAGTGCGAATGGGCGCCGGTAAGGGCAACGTCGAATACTGGGTGGCCCAGATCGCGCCTGGCCGCATGATCTACGAGATCGAGGGCGTTGACGAGGCGACTGCGCGCGAGGCGTTCCGCCTGGCCGCCGCCAAGCTCTCGGTCACCACCACTTTCGTGACCCGGACGGTGCGCTGACATGGAATTCAAGGAACTGCGTAACAAATCCGAGGCCGAGCTGAAGGCCCACCTGCTGGACCTGCACAAGGAACAGTTCGCCCTGCGCATGCAGAAGGCGACTGGGCAGCTGGGCCAGCCCCACAACATCAAGCGGGTCCGTCGCGAAATCGCGCAGACGATGACCCTGCTGACCCAGAAGAAGTAAGGGCGAGCCATGAGCGATAATGCCAACCCGCTGCGCACGGTCGAAGGCCGGGTCGTCAGCAACAAGATGAACAAGACGGTGACGGTGCTCGTGGAGCGCCAGGTCAAGCACGCGCTGTACGGCAAGTACATCAAGCGCTCGACCAAGCTGCACGCCCACGACGAGGACAACGCCTGCAACGAAGGCGACGTCGTCCGCGTGACCGAGTGCCGCCCGATGTCCAAGACCAAGAACTGGCGCGTGGTGGAAGTCATCACCCCGGCTGCGAAGTAAGGAGGCCCAGGCAATGATCCAGGTACAGAGCTACCTCGAGGCCGCCGACAACTCCGGCGCCAAGGAAATGATGTGCATCAAGGTGCTCGGCGGCTCCAAGCGCCGTTACGCGCACATTGGCGACATCATCAAGGTCACCGTCAAGGACGCGATCCCGCGTGGCAAGGTCAAGAAGGGCGAGGTCTACGACGCCGTCGTGGTCCGCACCCGTTCGGGCGTTCGCCGTGCCGATGGCTCGCTGATCCGCTTCGACGGCAACGCCGCCGTCCTGCTCAACAACAAGCAGGAGCCGATCGGCACCCGCATCTTCGGGCCCGTGACCCGTGAGCTTCGTTCCGAGAAGTTCATGAAGATCGTGTCGCTCGCTCCCGAAGTGATCTGAGGGAAGGAACAGACATGAACCGTATTCGCAAGGGCGACCAGGTGATCGTGATCGCCGGTGCCGACAAGGGCAAGAAGGGTGAGGTTGTTCGCGTCGCGGGCGACAAGGTCGTCGTGCAGAACATCAACATCATCAAGCGCCACACCAAGCCGAATCCGCAGGCGAACATCGCCGGCGGCATCGTCGAGCGCGAGGCGCCGCTCCACATTTCCAACGTGATGCTGTTCAACCAGGCCTCGGGCAAGGGTGAGCGCATTGGTTTCAAGGTGCTCGAGGATGGACGCAAAGTGCGTGTGTTCCGCTCGAGCGGTGAGGCGATCGACGCCTGAGGAATGATGCCATGACCCGGCTTGAGAAGATTTACAAGGAAGACGTCGTGCCGAAGCTCATCGAGCGCTTCGGTTACAAGAACGTGATGCAGGTCCCGCGCATCACCAAGATCACGCTGAACATGGGCGTGGGCGAGGCTGTGGGCAACAAGAAGATCCTGGAAAATGCCGTTGCCGACATGACCAAGATCTCCGGCCAGAAGCCGATCACCACCAACGCCCGCGTTTCGGTGGCCAGCTTCAAGATCCGCGACGGCTGGCCGATCGGCGCCAAGGTGACCCTGCGTCGCGCCAAGATGTACGAGTTCCTTGATCGCCTGATCAACGTCTCGCTGCCGCGCGTCCGCGACTTCCGCGGCGTGTCGCCGCGTTCGTTCGACGGTCGTGGCAACTACAACATGGGCGTCAAGGAGCAGATCATCTTCCCGGAGATCGACTTCGACGCCGTGGACGCCATGCGTGGCATGGACATCGCCATCACCACCACGGCGAAGACCAACGAGGAAGCCAAGGCGCTGCTCGAGGCCTTCAACTTCCCGTTCCGTAACTGATCCAAGGAAACGAATCATGGCCAAGACGTCGATGGTGAACCGCGACATCAAGCGCAAGAAGCTGGTCGCCAAGTACGCCAACAAGCGCCAGGAGCTGAAGAAGGTCCTCGCCAGCGCCACCGCCTCCTACGAGGAGAAGATGGACGCCTCGGCGAAGCTGCAGAAGCTGCCGCGCGACTCGAGCGCGAGCCGCGTGCGCAACCGCTGCGAGCTGACCGGTCGTTCGCGTGGCGTGTACAAGAAGTTCGGCCTCGGCCGCAACAAGCTGCGCGAGGCCACCATGCGTGGCGACGTGCCCGGCCTGCGCAAGGCCAGCTGGTAATCGCCTGTCCCCCGCGCAGCGGGGGGCTCGCGGATATCGGTGCTCCCAACACCTGGAAACAAGGTAATAGAAAATGAGCATGACTGATCCCATCGCCGACATGCTGGTGCGCATCAAGAACGCGCTGGCCGTTGGCAAGCCGCAGGTTTCCATGCCTGCTTCCAAGATGAAGCTGGCCATCGCCGGCGTCCTGAAGTCCGAGGGTTACATCGGCGACTTCCGCGTGAGCGGCGAGGGCGCCAAGGCCAAGCTCGAGATTTCCCTGAAGTACTACGAGGGCAAGCCGGTGATCGAGCGCCTCGAGCGCGTCTCCCGTTCGGGCCTGCGCCAGTACAAGGGCAAGGACGAGCTGCCGAAGGTGCTCGCCGGCCTCGGCGTCGCCATCATCTCTACTTCGAAGGGTCTGATGACCGATCGCCAGGCCCGCGCTGCGGGCGTGGGCGGCGAAGTCATCTGCCTCGTGGCCTAAGGAGACGCACCCATGTCCCGCGTTGCCAAGAAGCCGATCTCGCTCCCGAAGGGCGTCGAGTTCAATGTTTCCAACGACCAGGTCACCGTCAAGGGCCCGAAGGGCACCCTGAGCCTGGCCAAGCCCACCGGCGTCGAGTTCAAGGTCGACAACGGCGTGCTGCAGCTTTCCGCCGCCGACCCGGCCAACGTGCCGATGGCCGGCACCGCCCGCGCCATCCTGGCCAACATGGTCACCGGCGTGTCGGAAGGTTTCACCCGCAAGCTCGAGCTGGTCGGCGTGGGTTACCGCGCCGCCATGCAGGGCAAGGACTTGAGCCTCAGCCTGGGCTTCTCGCACCCGGTCGTGTTCGTGGCCCCGGAAGGCATCACCCTGGCCACCCCGACCCAGACTGAAGTCCTGGTCACCGGTGCCGACAAGCAGATGGTGGGCGAGGTCGCGGCCAAGATCCGCGCCTTCCGCAAGCCCGAGCCGTACAAGGGCAAGGGCATCCGCTATTCCGGCGAGAAGATCATCATGAAGGAAGCCAAGAAGGCCTGATAGGCACTTCAGCTTCCCAAAGGTAAAAGACCATGGACAAGAACACCGCCCGTCTCCGCCGCGCCAAGTCGACCCGCGCGCACATCCGCAAGCTCGGCGTCGCCCGCCTGTCCGTGCTGCGCACGGGCCAGCACATCTACGCCCAGCTGTTCTCGGCCGATGGCTCCAAGGTGCTGGCTGCGGCCTCCACCGTGCAGGCCGACGTCAAGGACGGCCTGAAGGGCAGCAAGAACATCGAAGCCGCCGCCAAGGTTGGCCGCACCATCGCCGCCAAGGCGCTGGCCGCGGGCATCGAAAAGGTTGCCTTCGACCGTTCGGGCTACCGTTACCACGGCCGCGTCAAGGCGCTGGCCGATGCCGCCCGCGAGGCCGGCCTGCAGTTCTGAGCCCCGCCCGCCTGGGCGAGGGCTTGGTTTTCCAGATCCAACCACAACCATAAGCGGCCAAAGGCCGTAAGCAAACCCAGGAATCCACATGAGCAGCAACGAGCGCAATCGCAATCGCGAGGAAAGCGACGACGGCTTCATCGAGAAGCTGGTCGCGGTCAATCGCGTTTCCAAGACCGTCAAGGGCGGTCGCCAGTTCACCTTCACCGCGCTGACCGTCGTCGGCGACGGCGCGGGCAAGGTCGGCTTCGGCTACGGCAAGGCCCGCGAGGTCCCGGTCGCCATCCAGAAGTCGATGGAGTACGCCCGCAAGGCGATGGTCTCCGTCGACCTCGACAACGGCACCCTGTTCCACCCGGTGAAGGCCAACCACGGCGCCGCCCGCGTCTACATGCAGCCGGCCTCCGAGGGTACCGGCGTGATCGCCGGCGGTGCCATGCGCGCCGTGCTCGAGGCGGTCGGCGTGAAGAACGTGCTGGCCAAGGCCGTGGGTTCGCGCAACCCGATCAACCTGGTCCGCGCCACCGTCAAGGGCCTGGCCGCGACCCAGTCGCCGGCCCGCATCGCCGCCAAGCGCGGCAAGAAGATCGAGGAGATCCTCAATGGCTGAGAAGACCGTCAAAGTCCGCCTGGTCAAGGGCCTGCGCGGCTGCCAGGAGCGCCACCGCGTGTCGGTCCGCGCCCTGGGCCTGAACAAGGTCAATGACGTCCGCGAGCTCAAGGACTCCCCGTCCGTGCGCGGCCTGATCAACCAAGTGCATTACCTGGTGCGCGTCGAGTCCTGAGCGCCCCGAGGAGAACCCATATGAAGCTCAATTCCCTCAAGCCCGCCGACGGCGCCCGCAAGGATCGCGTCCGCGTTGGTCGCGG
This sequence comes from Arenimonas caeni, assembly GCF_003024235.1. Lineage (GTDB taxonomy): Bacteria > Pseudomonadota > Gammaproteobacteria > Xanthomonadales > Xanthomonadaceae > Arenimonas > Arenimonas caeni. Next base: position 9,064 of record NZ_KZ679087.1, read on the forward strand.
CATCGGCTCCGGCCTCGGCAAGACCGCTGGCCGCGGCCACAAGGGCTCCTACGCCCGCACCGGCAAGGGCAAGATCAAGCCCGGCTTCGAAGGCGGCCAGATGCCCATGCAGCGTCGCCTGCCGAAGATCGGCTTCCGCTCGCAGATCAAGAAGGACACCGCCGAGGTGCTCCTGTACCAGCTGGACAAGCTCGAGGCCGGCGAGATCGATTTCGCCGCCCTGCGCGCCGCCAAGCTGGTGCCGTCCACCGCCAAGCAGGCGAAGGTCGTCAAGAAGGGCGAGCTGACCAAGAAGTTCGTGCTCAAGGGCGTGCTTGCCACGGCCGGCGCGAAGGCTGCCATCGAGGCTGCCGGCGGCAGCGTGACGGAGTAAAGCCTTGGCCCAGTCTCCTTCCGCAGCAGCTTCCCTGGGCGGGCTCGGTAAGTTCACCGAGCTCCGCCAGCGCCTGGTCTTCGTGCTCCTGGCGCTGGTCGTGTATCGCATCGGCAGCTACATCCCGGTGCCGGGCATCGATCCGCAGCGGATGCTGGAGCTGATGGAGAGCCAGCAGGGCACCATCGTGGACATGTTCAACATGTTCTCCGGTGGCGCCCTGAACCGGTTCAGCCTGTTCGCGCTCAACGTCATCCCGTACATCTCGTCCTCGATCATCGTCCAGCTCATGGGCCAGATCTACGAGCCCTGGAAGGCGATGAAGAAGGAGGGCGAGAGCGGTCGCCGCAAGCTGACACAATACTCGCGCGTCGGCGCCGTGGCCCTGGCCATCGTCCAGGCCGGTTCGATCGCCTCGATGCTCCAGCAGCAGCCGGGCGTGGTCTACCAGCCGGGCATCGGTTTCGTGCTCACCGCCATCGTGGCGCTCACCGCCGGCACCATCTTCCTGATGTGGCTGGGCGAGCAGATCACCGAGCGCGGCGTCGGCAACGGCATCTCCCTGATCATCTTCGCCGGTATCGTGGCGAGCCTGCCGGGCGCCGTCGTCGGCACCTTCCAGCAGGTGGCCAGCGGCGAGCTGAGCGGCTTCGCGATCCTGGTGATCGTGGCCCTGGTGCTCGGCGTGACCTACTTCGTCGTGTTCATGGAGCGCGGCCAGCGCCGCATCACCGTGAACTACGCGCGTCGCCAGGGTGGCCGCCAGGCCTACATGAACCAGAGCTCGCACCTGCCGCTCAAGCTCAACATGGCTGGCGTCATTCCGGCGATCTTCGCGTCGAGCCTGATCATGTTCCCGGCGACCATGGTCCAGTGGTTCGGGCAGGGCGGCACCGCGCCGACCGATGGCGGCTGGCGCGACCAGCTCAACCTGTTCCTGCAGAACCTGAGCCAGGCCCTGGCCCCGAGCGAGCCGCTGCACATGCTGCTCTACGGCGCCATGATCATGGGCTTCGCGTTCTTCTACACGGCCCTGGTCTTCAATTCCCAGGAGACCGCGGACAACCTCAAGAAGTCCGGCGCCCTGGTGCCGGGCATCCGGCCGGGCAAGGCCACCGCCGACTACATCGACGGCGTGCTGACCCGGCTTACCCTGATCGGCTCGATCTACCTGGTGCTGGTCTGCCTCCTGCCGGAGGTGATCCGTGCCTTCTGGTCGGTGCCGTTCTACTTCGGTGGCACCTCGCTGCTGATCGTGGTCGTGGTGGTGATGGATTTCACCGCCCAGGTGCAGGCGCACCTGATGTCGCACCAGTACGAGGGCCTGATGAAGAAGGCCAATTTGAAGGGTGGCTCCCGCGGCGGTCTGACCCGCGGCTGAGAGTCACGCACAATGGGCGGTCCGCGCGGCAGCTTGGCGCGCGGATGAACCAGCCCCCGTCCCTGCGCTGGAGTAGCGCGGGGCGCCCGGACCGCAAGGGAAGGGCAGGGGCCGGTTCGTCGCCGGAGCATGGGCACACTCCCCATGCCGGGTTCCGGGGCCATTTGGCCCGGGGGCTACAATTTAACCCCAAGCTAATGTATTATTTCCGATTCACTGCGCTCAATTTTTGTTTGGAGATCGCCTGATGGCGCGCATCGCGGGTGTCAACCTGCCTGTCCAGAAGCATGTCTGGGTGGGCCTGCAGAGTATCTTTGGCATCGGCCGTACCCGGTCGAAGCTCGTTTGCGAGGCGGCTGGTGTCGCCCCGTCCACCAAGATCCGGGACCTGTCGGAGCCTGAAATCGAGCGCATCCGCGCCGAAGTGGCCAAGTACACGGTCGAGGGCGACCTTCGTCGCGAGGTCGGTATGTCGATCAAGCGTCTGATGGACCTGGGCTGCTATCGCGGCCTGCGCCACCGTCGTGGCCTGCCGATGCGCGGCCAGCGCACCCGTACCAATGCCCGCACCCGCAAGGGTCCGCGCAAAGCCATCAAGAAGTAAGGACCTGGCCCCATGAATAAGCCGGCTACCAAGACGAAGAAGAAGATCAAGCGCGTCGTCACCGACGGCATCGCGCATGTCCACGCTTCGTTCAACAACACCATCGTGACCATCACCGACCGCCAGGGCAATGCGCTGTCGTGGGCTACCTCGGGCGGCGCGGGTTTCCGCGGTTCCCGCAAGTCCACCCCGTTCGCCGCCCAGGTCGCCGCCGAAAAGGCCGGCAAGGTCGCGCTTGAGTACGGCGTGAAGACGCTGGAAGTCCGCATCAAGGGCCCCGGCCCGGGCCGTGAGTCGGCCGTGCGTTCGCTCAATGCCTGCGGTTACAAGATCACCAACATCATCGACGTCACCCCGATCCCGCACAACGGGTGCCGGCCGCCGAAGAAGCGCCGCGTCTAACGGGAACAGGAGACTACACACATGGCTCGTTATATCGGTCCCACCTGTAAGCTCGCCCGCCGCGAAGGCGCCGACCTTTCCCTGAAGTCGCCGGCCCGCGCGATCGACTCGAAGTGCAAGCTCGAGCAGAAGCCCGGCCAGCACGGCGCCGTCGCCAAGCGCGGCAAGCTGTCCGACTACGCCAACCAGCTGCGCGAGAAGCAGAAGGTCAAGCGCATCTACGGCCTGCTGGAGCGCCAGTTCCGCAATTACTACAAGAAGGCCTCGACCAAGAAGGGCAACACCGGCGAGATGCTGCTGCAGATGCTCGAGCAGCGCCTCGACAACGTCGTCTACCGCATGGGCTTCGCGGTCACCCGTCCGCAGGCCCGCCAGCTGGTCTCGCACAAGGGCGTGCTGGTGAACGGCAAGGCCGTGAACCTGCCCTCGTACCAGGTCAAGGCCGGTGACAGCATCGCCCTGACCGAGCGCGCCCAGAAGCACCTCAACGTCCAGGAAGCCGTCACGCTCTCGCAGCAGATGGACCTGGTGCCGAGCTGGTGCGAAGTCGACGCCAAGAAGTTCGCCGGCGTCTTCAAGGCCGTCCCGGATCGCGCCGACCTGCCCTCGGACATCAATGAAGCGCTGATCGTCGAGCTGTACTCGAAGTAATCCTCCAGGAGACACCTTGACCATGACGGTTACCGCCACCCAGGTGCTGCGCCCGCGCGGCCCGCACATCGAACGCCTCGGTTCCAACCGCGCCAAGGTGGTCATCGAGCCGCTGGAGCGCGGCTACGGCCACACGCTGGGCAACGCCCTGCGTCGCGTGCTGCTCTCGTCCATCCCCGGCTTCGCCATCACGGAAGTCGAGATTGACGGCGTGCTCCACGAGTACACCACCGTCGAGGGCCTGCAGGAGGACGTGCTTGAAGTCCTGCTCAACCTCAAGGACGTGGCCATCCGCATGCACAACGTGGACCACACCACGCTGAGCCTGCAGAAGAAGGGCCCGGGCGTCGTCACCGCCGGCGACATCAAGACCGACCACAACGTCGAGATCATCAATCCCGACCACGTGATCTGCACCCTGACCAAGGACACGGCGCTGAACATGCGCCTGAAGATCGAGCGCGGTTTCGGCTACCAGCCGGCCGCCGATCGCCGCCGCCCGGACGAAGAGTCCCGGGCGATCGGTCGCCTGGTCCTGGACGCCACGTTCTCGCCGGTCCGCCGCGTCGCCTACGCCGTCGAGGCCGCCCGCGTCGAGCAGCGCACCGACCTGGACAAGCTGGTGCTCGAGATCGAGACCAACGGCACCATCGATGCCGAGGACGCGATCCGTACCGCCGCCGACATCCTGACCGACCAGCTCTCGGTGTTCGGTGACTTCACCCAGCGCGAGCGCGGCCCGGCCAAGACCACGGCCTCGGGCGTCGACCCGGTGCTCCTGCGCCCGATCGACGACCTCGAGCTGACGGTGCGTTCGGCCAACTGCCTCAAGGCCGAGAACATCTACTACATCGGCGACCTGATCCAGCGTACCGAGGTCGAGCTGCTCAAGACCCCGAACCTTGGCAAGAAGTCGCTCACCGAGATCAAGGAAGTCCTCGCCCAGCGCGGCCTTTCCCTCGGCATGAAGCTGGAGAACTGGCCGCCGGCCGGTCTGCAGCAGGGCATGCTGGGCTGAGCCCGGAATTCACTTAAGGAAACACGACCATGCGCCACCAGAAATCCGGCCGCAAGTTCAGCCGCACCAGCGCCCATCGCGAAGCGATGTTCAGCAACATGGCTGCGTCCCTGATCAAGCACGAGCTGATCCGTACCACCCTGCCGAAGGCGAAGGAACTTCGCCGCGTCGCCGAGCCGCTGATCACCATCGGCAAGACCGACGGCGTCGCCAACCGCCGCCTCGCCATGTCGCGCCTGCGTGACAAGGAAGCGGTGGGCAAGCTGTTCGTCGAGCTGGGCCCGCGTTACCAGGCCCGTCCCGGCGGCTACCTGCGCATCCTCAAGTGCGGCTTCCGTCCGGGCGACAACGCCCCGATGGCTTACGTCGAGCTGGTGGACCGCCCGCAGGCGGCCACCGAAGCGGCCGAGTAAGGCCTGCTCGCAAGGCAAGACCCCAGGACCCCGGCCCCGGCCGGGGTCCTGCGTTATGGGGTCAGGTTCAATTTTCCCCGATGCAGCGCGAGGGCCGGCGGGCCGCGGGGGAAAATTGAACCTGACCCCTTCCTGGAACTTCGCCGCCGGGCTGTGGTCGGTTACGCTGACGCCTCCGCCAACGCACGCCACCCATGAACGCCAATCCTTTCACCTGGGGCTTCCGGGCCCAGTACCTCACCGGCTTCCTGCTGTGCGTGGCCCTGCTTGCGTACGCCCTGTACGTCCAGTTCGGCATGCTGATGGCGCCGTGCCCGCTTTGCATCCTGCAGCGCATCGCCTTCGCGGCCATGGGCCTGGCCTTCCTGGCCGGTGGCCTGCATGCGCCGAAGGGGCAGTGGGGCCGCCGCATTTACGGCCTGCTGGTGTTCCTGCCTGCCGCTGCCGGCGCCGGCGTGGCCGGCCGCCACGTGTGGCTGCAGTCGCTGCCGCCGAGCGACGTGCCGCTGTGCAGCTCGATGGGCCTTGAATACATGATCGAGGCCCAGGGGCCGTTCAAGGCGCTCTCGAGCGTCCTGGCCGGCTCCGGCGAGTGCGCCAAGGTCGACTGGACTTTCCTCGGCCTGTCCATGCCCACCTGGACCCTCGCCTGGTTCGTCGGCCTCGGCGTGGCCGCCCTCTGGGCCGGCTGGCGCCGCCGCTGATTCGTTTCGTCGCGTCGCCTGCACGGGGGCCTCGCGACCCCTGTGGCATCATCACCGTGCACCCACCCCAAGAGCACGGATGATCCCCGCATGAGCGCCCCCGACCGCAACCTGCAAACCGTTTCGACTCCCGGCGACTGGACGCCGGCGAGCTGGCGGTCGCGGCCGGCCGCGCAGCAGCCCGTGTATCCCGATGCCGGCGCCCTGGCCGAGGTCGAGGACGAACTCAGCCGGCTGCCGCCGCTGGTGACGTCCTGGGAGATCCTCTCGCTCAAGAAGCAGCTGGCCGAAGCCCAGGAAGGCAAGCGCTTCCTGCTGCAGGGCGGCGACTGCGCCGAATCCTTCGCCGACTGCGAGTCCGCCCTGGTCTCGAACCGGCTCAAGGTGCTGCTGCAGATGAGCCTGGTGCTGGTGCACGGCCTGCGCCTGCCGGTGGTCCGCGTGGGCCGCTTCGCCGGCCAGTACGCCAAGCCACGCTCGGCCGACATGGAGGAAAAGGATGGCGTCGCGCTGCCGAGCTACCGCGGCGACTTCATCAACCGCCCGGAATTCGAGGCGGCCGCGCGCACGCCGGATCCGCGCCGCATGGTCAAGGGCCACGCGCGTTCGGCGATGACGATGAACTTCGTGCGGGCCCTGATCGACGGCGGCTTCGCCGACCTGCACCACCCGGAATACTGGGACCTGGGCTGGGTCGGCCATTCCCCGCTGTCGGAGGAATACCAGCGCATGGTGGCCGCCGTCGGCGACGCGGTCCGCTTCATGGAGACCATCTCCGGCGAGGCCCTGCACAACCTCAACCGCGCCGACTTCTACACCTCGCACGAGGCCCTGCTGCTGCCCTACGAGCAGGCGCTCACCCGCCAGGTGCCGCGCCAGTGGGGCTGGTTCAACCTCTCCACCCACTTCCCGTGGATCGGCATGCGCACGGCCTCGCTCGAGGGCGCGCACGTGGAGTATTTCCGCGGCCTGCGCAACCCGGTCGCGGTCAAGATCGGCCCCTCGGTCACGCCCGACCAGCTGATGAGGCTGGTGGACGTGCTCAACCCGGCCGACGAGCCGGGCCGTCTGGCGCTGATCCACCGCATGGGCGCGACCCAGGTCGCCGACAAGCTGCCGCCGCTGCTCGACGCGGTGCGGCGCGAGGGCCGGCGCGTGCTCTGGATCTGCGACCCGATGCACGGCAACACCGAAAGCGCCAGCAATGGCTTCAAGACCCGCCGTTTCGCCAACATCCGCGGCGAACTCGAGGCGGCCTTCGAACTGCACGCCGCGGCCGGCACCCGCCTTGGCGGCGTGCACCTGGAGCTCACCGGCGAGAACGTCACCGAGTGCACCGGCGGCGCCCGGGAGCTCACCGACGCCGACCTGTCGCTCGCCTATCGCTCCACGGTCGACCCGCGCCTGAACTACGAGCAGTCGCTCGAGATCGCCATGCTGATCGTGCGCAAGCAGTCGAGCCTGGTGCGCCCGTTCGCGTCCTGAGCGGGCCCAAGAAGGGGCGGGGAGGGGTGGCCGCGAGGGGCGGCCACCCGTGGCCTCAGCCGGCGCGCGAGGCGCGCTTGCGGTCGTTCTCGGTGCGGTGCTTCTTGCGCAGTCGGATGGCAAGCGGGGTGACTTCGACCAGCTCGTCGTCGTCGATGAACTCCAGCGCCTGCTCGAGCGAGAACTTGATGGCCGGGATCAGGCCCTCGTCCTTGTCGGTGCCCGAGGCGCGGAAGTTGGTGAGCTGCTTGCCGCGCAGGGCGTTGACCGTCAGGTCGTTGTCCTTGGCGTGGATGCCGACGATCTGGCCTTCGTAGATCTCCTCGCCCGGCTCGATCAGCAGGCGGCCGCGCTCCTGCATGCCGATCTGGGCGTAGGCCGGCGACGGGCCCTGGCCGTTGGAGATCAGCACGCCGTTCTGGCGCTGGCCGATGTCGCCCTCGGCCTTCGGCGCGTAATGGTCGAAGACGTGGAAGAGCAGGCCGGTGCCGGCGGTGAGGGTGCGGAACTCGGTCTGGAAGCCGATCAGGCCGCGCGCCGGGATGATGAAATCAAGGCGCACCCGGCCCTTGCCGTCGGGTTCCATGTTCTGCAGCAGCGCCTTGCGCTCGCCCAGGCGCTGCATCACGCCGCCCTGGTACTGCTCCTCGAGATCGACCACCAGCGCTTCGTAGGGCTCCTGCCTGACGCCGTCGATCTCGCGGATGATCACCTCGGGGCGCGACACGGCCAGCTCGTAGCCCTCGCGGCGCATGGTCTCGATCAGGATCGACAGGTGCAGTTCGCCGCGGCCGCTGACCTTGAACTTGTCGGCGTCGGCGGTGTCCTCGACCTTCAGCGCGACGTTGTGCTGCGTCTCGCGCATCAGGCGGTCGCGCAGCTGGCGCGAGGTGAGGAACTTGCCGCCGCTGCGCTCCTTGTTGCCGGCGAAGGGCGAGTCGTTGACCTGGAAGGTCATCGAGATGGTCGGCTCGTCGACGGTGAGCACCGGCAGCTGCTCGGGTGCGGACGGGTCGCAGATGGTGTCGGAGATGCCCAGGCCCTCGATGCCCGAGATGGCGATGATGTCGCCAGCCTGCGCTTCCTTGACCTCGTGCCGCTCCAGGCCGTGGAAGCCCAGCACCTGCAGCACCTTGCCGGCGCGGGTCTTGCCCTCGCGGTCGATCACGGTGACCGGCATGTTGGTGCGGATCCTGCCGCGCTGCACCCGGCCCACGCCGATGATGCCGACGTAGTTGTTGTAGTCCAGCGAGGTGATGCGCATCTGGAACGGGCCGTCGAGGTCGACCGGCGGCGGCGGGACCTTGTCGATGATGGTCTGGAACAGCGGGGTCATGTCGCCCGAGCGCACCGACTCGTCCATGCCGGCGTAGCCGTTGAGGCCCGAGGCGTAGACAACGGTGAAGTCGAGCTGTTCGTCGGTGGCGCCGAGGCGGTCGAACAGGTCGAAGGTCTGGTTGAGCACCCAGTCAGGGCGGGCGCCCGGGCGGTCGACCTTGTTGATCACCACGATCGGCTTGAAGCCCATCGCGAAGGCCTTCTGGGTGACGAAGCGGGTCTGCGGCATCGGCCCGTCCATGGCGTCGACCAGGACCAGCACCGAGTCGACCATCGACAGCACGCGCTCGACCTCGCCGCCGAAGTCGGCGTGGCCCGGGGTGTCGACGATGTTGATGCGGTATTCCTCGCCTTCCGGGGACTTCCAGCGGATGGCGGTGTTCTTCGAGAGGATGGTGATGCCGCGCTCCTTCTCGATGTCGCCGCTGTCCATGACGCGCTCGGCCACCTGGGCGCGCTCGTCGAAGGTGCCGGACTGCTTGAGCAGCTGGTCGACCAGGGTGGTCTTGCCGTGGTCGACGTGGGCGACGATGGCGATGTTGCGGAGCTTTTCGATGGACATGCGAAGGGGCGCCGGGGGCGCTTTCTCGTGGGAAAAAATGAGTCGTTCAGTGTATCACGGAATCCGGGTCTTGCCGTCGCCCGGGCGCCAGGGCGGGGCGGCTGTGGCATCCTAGCGCCCCCGCCGGGTTCCGCCCGGCTCCTGCCATCCGGAGTCCCGCCATGTCCCTCACCGCCGTATTCACCACCTCCCGCGGCCCCATCCGCGTCCGCCTGCACGCCGACAAGACCCCGGTCACGGTGGCCAGCTTCGTCAACCTGGCGCAGCGCGGCTTCTACGACGGCCTGAGCTTCCACCGCGTCATCCCCGACTTCATGATCCAGGGCGGCTGCCCCAAGGGCACCGGCACCGGTGGCCCGGGCTACCGCTTCGAGGACGAGTGCCGCGCCGACCTGCGCCACGACAAGCCGGGCGTACTGTCCATGGCCAATGCCGGCCCGGGCACCAACGGCAGCCAGTTCTTCATCACCCACGTCGCCACGCCGTGGCTCGACGGCAAGCACACCGTGTTCGGCGAGGTGCTGGGCGCCGAGGACCAGGCCGTGGTGGACGCCGTGCGCGGCGGCGACAAGATCGAGTCCGTGCGCATCGAGGGCGATGCTTCGGCGCTGCTGGCCGCCCAGGCCGGCCGGATCGCCGACTGGAACGCGGCGCTCGACGCCTGAACCGGGCCGGGCGGGGCGCCGGCCCCGCCCGCCTCAGCGCACGAAGCGCAGGCTGGAGAACATCCGGTCCACCGCCGCGGCGTCGCGCGGGTAGTAGTGCTCCTCCGGCGCCACCCAGACCAGCAGGTTCAGCCGGCCGTCGCGTTCGGCTGCGGCGGCCATGCCGCGATAGCGCAGTCCCCGGCCATTGGCCATCGACAGGTCGAAACGCAGGCCGGGAACGCCGCCGAAATTCGCCGGGCGCAGGCCTTCCGAGTCGACCTGCGCCCAGCCGGCGCCGCGCAGCGCGTCGAGCATGACGTCGCGCACTTCGTCGGGCCGCATGCCGGCCCGGAACCAGGGGCCGTCCGGGCGGCTCCTGCGTTCGCGCGCGCCGAGGAAGACATGCTCGCCCGGGCGCACTTTCGAAATGATGTTCAGCTGGTTGAGCGGGGCGCCGTCGATCGTCCACAGCTCCTGTCGCGTGGCCCGGGTGCGGGCCCAGTCCAGGTCGGTCTGCAGGGCCATGTCGAACACAGTGGCCTCGCCGGCGGACTGCAGGCGGCCACCGGTGCCGGCGCAGGCCGCCAGCAGCAGGAACAGGGCCGCCAGCAGGGCGGCACGAAGCAGGGCAGGGCTCACGGCGAGGCCTCCAGTTGTTCTAGGTATTGGTGCACGAAGGCCGCGTCGTCGGCCTCGGGCGCCAGGGCCAGGTAGCGGGCGAGGGCCTCGCGTGCCCCGGCGCGGTCGCCCTGGTCGCGAAGGGCCAGCCCGTGTTCGCGCCAGGCGGCCGCCGGCGCGCCCGGCAGGGCCAGGGACTCGGCGTAGAGGGCGCGGGCCCGGGCCAGGTCGCCGGCCTCGTTGCGGCGGCGATGCGCCTCGCCCAGGTAGAACGCGTAGGCGCCCTGCAGGTCGTCCGGCGCGCCCTCGCGCAGGTCGGAGAGCACCTGCACCGAGGTGTCGTACATGCGCCGGCCCAGCTCACGTTCGAGCCAGGTGGCCAGGAAGGGGCGAACCGCCTCGAGGTAGGCCTCGCGCCCGCGCTCGCCGGTGGCGCCGCCGGCCTGGGCCGCCTCGGCGGCGGCCCGCACGTCGGCCAGGCGCTCGGCGGTGCGCGGGTGGCTGGCGAACACGGGCAGCGGCTTGCCGTAGCGGCGGGCGTCCTCCTCGTCCTTCATGCGCTGCCAGAGCCGGGCGCCGGCCATCGGGTCGTAACCCTGGGCGAGCGCGGCCGCGAAACCAGTGACATCGGCTTCGCGCTCGGCGTCGCGGGAATAGCCGTACAGGGAGGCGGCGCCCACCAGCCCGGCCAGCTGGCCGGCCGGACCCACCCCCGCGCCCCAGGCCAGCAACCCGAAGGAGCTCAGGAAGGCCGACGTGCGCCGGGTCTTGCGCCACAGGGCGATCGAGTGGCGGTGCTTGTAGTGCGCGTATTCGTGGCCCAGCACGAGGGCCAGTTCGGACTCGTCCTGGAAGCGCAGCAGGGCGCCGGTCCAGACCACCATCATGCCGTTGGGCGCCATCGAGGCGTTGAACCAGGGCTGTTCGACGATGTACACGCGCAGGTCGTCGCAGTGCCCGGCCGCGACCTTGCAGGCGACGCCGCGCACGTAGGCGTTCAGGGCCGGGTCGCGCACCAGTGCCGGGTGCTGGCGCAGTTCGCGCTCGCTGCGCTCCATGGCGTACCAGAGTTCATCCTCGTCGCTTCCCGGCGGCGGGCGCTGGCCGGGGGCGGCGTCGGGCAGCTCGGCGGCGCCGGCCAGGCCGGCGGCGAGCGCCAGCGCAAGCACAGGCAACCAGCGCGGGCGGCACCGGGCGCTCAAAGGGGAAGTCCCGTGAGCATCTGTTTGGCGGTGCGCTCGGCCCCCTCGGCGTCGCGCAGGTCGCCGGTCTGGTTGGCCATCAGGTTGAACCAGACCACCTGGCCCGTGCGCAGGTCGACCAGGGTGGCCACGCCCACCTGCTGGCCGCCGCCGATGTCCACCACCTGGCCGACCGCGGCGCCGGCGAGCAGGGCGAGCACGCGCAGGGCGACCCGTCCGCCGCTGGTGTAGCTGTCGCGGACGTAGGTGAACAGCGCGTAGTCGGCCCCGGTGGCCTCGCGAAGCTCGGACACGCCGTCGCCGAGCGTCCAGTCCAGGCGCCGGCCCTTGGTGGCCAGGTGGCTGCCGGAGCGGGTGTAGACGGCGATGCTCATCGCCACGGCCTCGTTGAGCCGCACCAGCTGGCCCAGGCGCGACTCGGCCGGCAGGTCGTCGGGCAGGTCGAATGCCGGCACGGTGGCGCTGCCCCTGGCTTCGAGCAGGCGCCCGACCGCCTCGGGATAGAGGCGGCGCGCCGCGTCGGACCATTCGCGGCGTGGCTCGAGCAGCCCGCCGGCGGTGACCAGGCTCAGTTCGATGTCCGGCTCGACGATCACCACGCTGCCGGCGATCCGGACCGGCTTGCCGGCCTCGTCGGTGGCCACCCGGTCCTGGTTGTAGGCCTGGGCCGGCAGGCAGAGCGACAGCAGCAGGAAAAGCAGGGGCGCGAAGGCGCGCGGGAACGTTGTCTGGCGCTGGGTCATGGCGGGGCCTCCCTGACCGAAGCATGCCTGATCCGGGGCCGCTGGCAAGCCCCGGGCGGGGCGTCGGCCGGGGGCGGCATGGTATCCTTTCGGGGTTTTCCATCCCGCCAACCCACCCCCGCGAGGATCGTGATGCCCCAGCTCGCCAAGCGCATGGGCCGTGCCAAGCCCAGCGCCATCATGGCCGTCGCCGAGAAGGCCAAGAAGCTCAAGGCCGAAGGCCGCGACATCGTCAGCTTCTCCATCGGCGTCCCCAACTTCCTGCCCGGCCCGCACGTGTATGCGGCGGCCCGCGAGGCGCTGGAAAAGGACAGCGGCCAGTACGGCTCCAACCGCGGCGCCGACGCCCTGCTCGACGCTTTCCTGCACCACCTCGAAGGCCTGGGCCTGGCCGGCTACACGCGCATGAACTGCGCCACCGGCATCGGCGCCAAGCACATCCTGTACAACCTGGCCGAGGCCCTGCTCGACGAAGGCGACACCATCGCCTACGCCGTGCCGTACTGGACCACGTACGCCGACATCGCCGAGGTCCTCAACGCGAAGATCCTCGAGCTGCCGTGCCCGGCCAGCCAGGACTACAAGCTCACCCCGGCCCAGCTCGACGCGGCGCTGGCGAGCAAGCCCAAGGTGTTCCTGTTCAACAACCCGAACAACCCGACCGGCATGGTCTACACCCGCGAGGAAATCGCGGCGCTGGCCGACGTCATCGCCAGGCACCCGGACACCTGGGTGATCACCGACGACATCTACAACACGATGGTGTTCGACGGCATCGGCTACCACAACTTCGTGCAGGCCCGCCCGGAGCTGCGTGAGCGCGTCATCTTCGTCGACTCACTGTCCAAGACCTACGGCATGCCGGGCTGGCGCGTCGGCTTCATGGCCGGCCCCGAAGTCGTGGCCAAGGCGCTGACGGTGCTCAACTCCACCCACATCACCAACCTGCCGGAAGTGGTGGTGGCCGCCGCGGTGGCCGCGCTCACCGGCCCGCAGGACGTGCCCACGGGCAAGTGCGCCGAGTTCCAGGCCAAGCGCGACATGGTCGTGGACACGATGAACGCCATCCCCGGCGTGGTTTGCCCCAAGCCGCAGGGCGCGTTCTATGTGTTCCCGGACATCAGCTGCGCCTTCGGCAAGTCGCACAATGGCGCGAAGATCGCCAACGACGTCGACTTCTGCGCCGTGCTGCTCGAAGCCAAGGGCGTGGCCTGCGTGCCGGGCTCGGCCTTCGGCGAGCCGCGCGCGATGCGCATCAGCTACACCTGCCCGACCGAGCAGCTGCCCAAGGGCCTGCAGCGGATCCAGGAATTCTTCGCCGAACTTTCGTAAGGAGCGTTTATGAAGACCCCCGTTCGCGTCGCCGTCACCGGCGCCGCCGGCCAGATCGGCTACTCGCTGCTGTTCCGCATCGCCTCGGGCGAGATGCTGGGCAAGGACCAGCCGGTCATCCTGCAGATGCTCGAGCTGCCGATGGACAAGGCCCAGGCCGCCCTGCGCGGCGTGATGATGGAGCTCGAGGACTGCGCGTTCCCGCTGCTGGCCGGCATGGTCGGCACCGACGACCCGATGGTCGCCTTCAAGGACGCCGACGTGGCGCTGCTGGTCGGCGCCATGCCGCGCGGCCCGGGCATGGAGCGCAAGGACCTGCTGCTCAAGAACGCCGAGATCTTCACCGTCCAGGGCAAGGCGCTCAACGCCGTCGCCTCGCGCAACGTCAAGGTGCTGGTGGTGGGCAACCCGGCCAACACCAACGCCTACATCGCCATGAAGTCGGCGCCGGACCTCGACCCGAAGAACTTCACCGCCATGCTGCGCCTCGACCACAACCGCGCGCTGTCGCAGCTGGCCACCAAGGCCGGCGTCGCCGTGGCCGACATCGAGAAGCTGGTGGTGTGGGGCAACCACAGCCCGACCATGTACCCGGACTACCGCTTCGCCACCGTCGGCGGCACCTCGCTCAAGGACAGGATCGGCGACGAGGAGTGGAACCGCGCCACCTTCATCCCGGTGGTCGGCAAGCGCGGCGCGGCCATCATCGAGGCCCGCGGCCTGAGCTCGGCCGCCTCGGCCGCCAACGCCGCCATCGACCACGTGCGCGACTGGGTGCTGGGCACCAACGGCAAGTGGGCCACCATGGGCATCCCCTCCGACGGCAGCTACGGCATTCCGAAGGACGTGATGTACGGCTTCCCGGTGATCTGCAAGGACGGCAAGTACGAGATCGTGCAGGGCCTGGAGATCGACGAGTACTCGCGCTCGATGATGGACAAGACCCTCGCCGAGCTCGAGGAAGAGCGCGCAGGCGTCGCCCACCTGCTCTGATCCCCCCTGAAGGCGGCCCCCGGGCCGCCTTCTGCTTCGAGGTAACCCGATGTCGAACCAGAATTCCGCCGGCGCGCGTTTCCGCGCAGCCCTCGCCGCCGAAACCCCGCTGCAGGTGATGGGTGCCATCACCGCCTATGCCGGCCTGATGGCCAAGCGCACCGGCTACAAGGCGCTGTACCTCTCGGGCGGCGGCGTCGCCGCCAATTCGCTGGGCATGCCAGACCTGGGCATCAGCACGATGGAAGACGTGCTCACCGACGCCCGCCGCATCGTCGACGCCACCGGCATGCCCCTGCTGGTGGACATCGACACCGGCTGGGGTGGCGCCTTCAACATCGCCCGCACGATCCGCAGCTTCCAGCGCATCGGCGTCGCCGCCGTGCACATGGAGGACCAGGTGGGCCAGAAGCGCTGCGGCCACCGCCCGGGCAAGGAGGTGGTGTCGAAGGATGAGATGGTCGACCGCGTGAAGGCAGCGGTGGACGCGCGCAGCGACGACGGCTTCGTCATCATGGCCCGCACCGACGCGGCGGCCGTGGAGGGCCTGGACGCCGCCATCGAGCGCGCGGTCGCCTACGTCGAGGCGGGTGCGGACATGGTCTTCCCCGAGGCGATGACCTCGCTCGACGACTACCGCAAGGTCAAGGCCGCCGTGAAGGTCCCGGTGCTGGCCAACCTCACCGAGTTCGGCTCGACCCCGTTCTACACTACCGACGAGCTGCGCGACGCCGGCGTGGACATCGCGCTGTACTGCTGCGGCGCCTACCGGGCCATGAACAAGGCCGCGCTGCACTTCTACGAGACGGTGCGCCGCGAAGGCACGCAGAAGAACATCATCGACACCCTGCAGACGCGGGCCGAGCTTTACGACTTCCTCGGCTACCACGCCTACGAGGACAAGCTCGACGAGCTGTTCGCGAAAAAGGGCGGCTGAGGCCAGCCGCCCCCGGGGCTCAGCGCTCCAGCCGCGACGCGAGCAGGGCCACCTGCTCGCGCAGCGCCCGCACCTCGGACACCAGCGGCTCCTCGGCGTGGGAGACGGCGTCCTCGACGGTCTTCTTGCGCTCGGCGTCGATTTCCGACTGCATGGCCGACACCACCACGCCGATGAACAGGTTCAGGGCGGTGAAGCTGGTGGCCAGGATGAAGGGCACGAAGAACAGCCACGACTGCGGGTGCACTTCCATCACCGGCCGGACGATGCCCATCGACCACGACTCGAGGGTCATCACCTGGAACAGGGTGTAGAGCGAGGCCGGCACGTCGCCGAACCACTCGGGGAAGGTCGGGCCGTAGAGCTTGGTGGCCATGACCGCGCCGACGTAGAAGATCAGGCCCAGCAGCAGCACGATCGAGCCCATGCCGGGCAGGGCGCCCAGCAGGGCGCCAACCACCCGGCGCAGCGACGGCACCACCGTCACCAGGCGCAGCACGCGCAGCACGCGCAGGGCGCGCAGCACCGCCAGCGGGCCGCTGGCGGGCAGCAGGGCGATGCCCACCACCACGAAATCGAACAGGTTCCAGGGGTCGCGGACGAAGCGGAGGCGCTGGACGAAGATCTTCGCCGCCAGTTCGAGCACGAAGACGGCGAGCGCGAAGGTGTCGATGGCCTGCAGCACGCCGCCCCAGCGGGCCACGATGGCCGGTTCGGTTTCCAGCCCCAGTACGGCGGCGTTGATCAGGATCAGGACCAGGATGAAGCGCTCGGTGGATCGGTGGGCGAGCAGGCGGGCGAGGAGGGCGGTCATGGCGGGGTGCCGGGTTCCTGGGGTTGGGTTCTGGAAGGATGGGGACGAGGGCGGATTCTAGACGGCCGCGACCTTCTATAATCAGGTTTTTCCCGGAGGCCCCCATGTCCGAACAAGTCCTTCCCAAGGCCAAGAAGTCCGTCGCCCTCAGCGGCACGGCCGCCGGCAACACCGCCCTGTGCACCGTCGGCCGCAGCGGCAACGATCTGCACTACCGCGGCTACGACATCAAGGACCTGGCCACGAAGGCCGGTTTCGAGGAGGTCGCCCACCTGCTCGTGCACGGCAGCCTGCCCACCGCCGGCCAGCTCAAGGCTTACAAGGCCAAGCTGCGCCGCCTGCGCGGCCTGCCTGCCATCGTCACCGAAGCCCTGGAGCTGGTGCCGGCCAACGCCCATCCGATGGACGTGCTGCGCACCGGCTGCTCGGTGCTCGGCACGGTGTTGCCCGAGCGCGAGGGCCACCCGGTGGCCGAGGCGCGCGACATCGCCGACCGCCTGATGGCCAGCTTCGGCTCGATGCTGCTGTACTGGTGGCACTTCACCCGCAACGGCCGCCGCATCGAGGTCGAGACCGACGACGACACCATCGCCGGCCACTTCCTGCACCTGCTGCACGGCGAGCCGCCCAGCGCTTCGCACGCCGAAGCCCTGGACAAGTCGCTGGTGCTCTACGCCGAGCACGAGTTCAACGCCTCCACCTTCACCGCGCGCGTCATCGCCGGCACCGGATCCGACCTGTTCAGCTGCATCACCGGCGCCATCGGCGCGCTGCGTGGCCCGAAGCACGGCGGCGCCAACGAGGTGGCGATGGACATCATCGCCCGCTACGGCAGCGCCGACGAGGCCGAGGCCGACATCCGCGCCCGGGTCGAGCGCAAGGAAATCGTCATCGGCTTCGGCCACCCGGTCTACACCGTGGGCGATCCGCGCAACCCGATCATCAAGGAGATCTCGCGCAAGCTCTGCGCCGAAGGCGGCAACAAGACGCTGTTCGACGTGAGCGAGCGCATCGAGACCCTGATGTGGGACATGAAGAAGATGTTCCCCAACCTCGACTGGTACAGCGCCTCGGCCTACCACATGATGGGCGTGCCGACCGCGATGTTCACCCCGCTGTTCGTCATCGCCCGCACCTCCGGCTGGAGCGCGCACGTGATCGAGCAGCGCATCGACGGCAAGATCATCCGGCCGAGCGCCAACTACACCGGTCCCGAGGACCGCGAGTTCCTGCCGATCGACAAGCGCTGAGCGGCGCTCAGGCGCCCTGCAGCAGGCTGGCGGCCCGGGCGACCTCGTCCTCCGTGCCGCGCAGCACCACGGTGTCGCCTTCGGCGAGCACGGTGCCGGGGGCAGGGTCGAGCAGGCGCTCGCCGTCGCGGACGATCGCCGCGGCGGCGCCGTCGCCCAGGCCGAGCTCCTGCAGCGTCTTGCCACAGGCATTGCAGCCCGGCGGCAGGGCCACCGGCGAGAGCTGCTCGGCCGGCGTGGCGCCCTCGACCTCGCCGGCGAAGCGGGCCCGCAGCAGCGGGTAGCGCGCCGCCCGCTGTTCTTCGACCAGTTCCAGGATGCGCCCGGGCGCCACGTGCAGGCGGTCGAGCACGTGGGTGGCGATCATCAGGCCGGCCTCCAGCGTTTCCGGGACGATCTCGGTGGCGCCGGCTTCGCGCAGGGCCTCGAGCTGGCTGTCGTCGCGCGTGCGCACCAGCACCGGAAGCCTGGGATGCCGCGCCCGCACCAGGCCCAGCACGCGCAGGCTGGCGGCGGTGTCGTCGTTGCTCAGCACCATCAGTCGCGCGCGGTCCAGGCCCATGGACTCGAGCATCGCGGGGTCCGAGGCGTCGCCGAAGAACACCGGTTCGCCGGCCTGGCGTGCCTGCCGCACCTTGGCCAGGTCCAGGTCCATCGCACCCCAGGCGATGCCCTGCTGCTCGAGGATGTGGCCCACGCTCTGGCCGATCCGGCCATAACCGCAAACGATCACATGCCGCTCGAGACTTTCGGTCCCGACGCCGATCGCCATCGCCTCGGAGGCGCTCTCACGCTGTTTCGGGGTCAGCGCGCGGGCGATCGGGCCGCTGAAGCGAATCAGCAGCGGGCCGAGGATGAAGGAGAACAGGACCGCGGTGAACGCGACCTGGGACTGGAATTGATCCAGGGCGCCGCTGGTGATGCTGATGGCGAGCAGGGCCAGGCCGAACTCGCCGCCCACGGCGACGATCAGGCCGGTGCGCCAGGCCGACTCGAGCGGCATGCCGGCGCGGCGCACCAGCGCCGCCACCAGCAGGGTCTTGCTGGCCAGCATCACCACGGCGCCGCCCAGCGCCCAGGCCCAGACGTCGGGCAGCGCCGAGGGCTCGAACAGCATGCCGATGCCGATGAAGAACAGCCCCAGCAGCACGTCGCGGAAGGGACGGATGGTGGCCTCGACCTGGTGGCGGAACTCCGTCTCGCCCAGCACCATGCCGGCCAGGAAGGCGCCGAAGGCCAACGACAGGCCCAGCACCTCGGTCACCGAGCCGGCGCTGAGCGAAACAAACAGCACCAGCAGGGTGAAGGCCTCGGCCGAGCGCTGGCGCGCGACCACCCGGAACAGCGGCCTGAGCAGCCAGCGCCCGAGGAAGAACACCAGCAGGGTGGCGACGGCCGCCTTGGCCAGGGCCGTGCCGATCAGCAGGCCGATGGCGGCCGCGCCGACCGCGGTGCCCAGCACCGGGATCACCACGATCAGCGGTACGGCCGTCACGTCCTGGAACACCGACATGGCCGTTCCGAGCCGGCCGTGGGGCGAGTTCTCCTCGCCCTGGTCCGAGAGCTGCTTGCTGATCAGGGTGGTGGAGGACTGGGCGAAGATCGCGCCGATCGCGAAGGCGGCCATCGGGTGCGCGCCCAGCAGCCAGGCCAGCAGGCCCACCACCAGCGTCGTCAGGCCGACCTGGGCGGTGCCCAGCCAGAGCACCTGGCCGCGCAGCGCATGCAGCTGCGGCAGCGAATAGTTCAGGCCGATGGTGAAGAGCAGGAAGACGATGCCGAATTCGGCGAACAGGTGGATGTTGCCGTCGTCTTCCACCAGCCCGATGATCGGCGGCCCGAGCAGCACGCCCACCGCCAGGTAGGACAGGCTGGTGGGGATGCGCAGGCGCTGGCAGACGAGGAAACTGGCGATGGCTGCGCCGAGCAGCAAAAGCACCTGCGCCAGACCATGCTCCACGCCGTTTCCCCTTGACCGTCCATTGCCGTTGCGGGCAGTTTAGGGCACACCTCCCCGCTCCGACAGGATGCGCCCGCCCCGTGCGGATCGAAGCCATGGCACCGTCGCCGGAAATCATCATCGCCGCCACCGATTTTTCCGACGCCGCCGGGCTTGCCGTGGAGCGCGCGGCGGCCATTGCCCGTGGCCACCGCTGGCGCCTGCGCCTGCTGCACGCGCTGGGCGACGGCGACTTGCTGGAGCGGCTGGACCAGGGGCTGCGCGGCGAGTTCTCGGTCGAACTGGCGCGCCGGGCCGCCGGCTCGCGGCTGGCCCGCGAGCGCGAGCGGCTGCTCGCGGCGGGCGTGGCCGACGTTGATTACGAAGTCATCGAGGGCACCTTGCCGTCCCTGCTGCCGCAGGTGCTGCACCAGGGCGAGCATGGGGTGGTGGTGATCGGTGCACAGGGGGAAACCGGGTTCCGCCAGACCCTGCTCGGCTCGACGGCCGACCGGGTGCTGCGCTCGGGGGCCTTGCCGGTGCTGCTGGCCCGCCGGGATCCCGGGCAGCCCTATCGTCGGGTGGTGCTGGCGACCGACTTCTCCGACTCATCCCTGCGCGCGGCCCGGCTGGGCCTGGCGCTGGCGGCCGGGGCCGGGTTCTACCTGCTGCACGCACTCGAACTGCCGCCCGACCGCAGCCTGGCGTTCGCCAACGCCTCGCCGGAAACGAAAGAAGCGTTCCACCACGAGGCGCGCGAGCGCGCCAACCGCCAGCTGCAGGCCTTCGGGGCCCGGGTGGGCGAGGGTGGCGTCGAGCTCACCCGCGCGGTCCGAGAAGGGCCGCCCGCGGCCGTGCTGTCCGCCTTCGTCGAAGAGGCGGAGATCGACCTGGTCGTGCTGGGGTCGCGCCCGCGGGCGCGCTGGGAAGCCAACCTGCTGGGCAGCACGGCGCTGTTCGCGACCAACGGCCTGCCCTGCGACGTGCTGCTGGTCCCCGGCGGGGAGTGAGCCGGGCGCCTCAGGGCGCCATGCGCTGCGTCGTGGCCGGGCTCGAAGCGACCACCAGGGCCGGGGCCGGCGGGGACAGGCGCTGCACCCGGAAGAAGGTGTGGTCGCCGATGGTGGCCACCTGCGGGGCGCTGGCCCAGGCCGGGTTGGCCAGGTCCAGGGCGGCGAAGTGGCTGGCGCCGGGCACCACTTCCCGGCGCTCGCCGGGCGGCAGGCGCCAGTCGGACTGGGCCTGGAAGGCCACCTCGACGGCCTGTTCCCAGGCCTTGAGGTTCTTCATGCGAAGCCCCGGATTGACGATGGTCGGGGCGAACTGTTTGCGGGCGGTGACCACCTCGCACACCGAATCCCCCCACTGGCCGCTGTCGCGGCGGCGCAGGGCGACCTCGGCCACGGCGCGCTGGCCCAGTTCGGACTGGTTGCGGGCCTCGAGGTAGACCGTGGTCGCCAGGCAGAGCGGGTCGGCGGCCGGCTGGGGAAGGATCGAGGCCAGCCAAAGGACGAAAGACAGCTTCATGGCGGAACTCCTTGCTCCGTTGCGCCGCACGTCCTCCGTCCGCCTTGCGGCGGTTCCTGCCGGGGTACAACGGGCTGGATGGAGTGGTGCGGCCTGGCGTTTTGGGGATGGACGAGCCGGGCTCGCATTCCGGGGTCGCAGGTCGGTTGCGCGACCCCCTGGAATCCCCGCAAAGCCATGCGCTGCGGGACCGAATTAAGGCGCGGCCCTGGGGCCGGGCGCCGTTTCCAGGCGCGCATACTACGGGGGAAAACCGAACCTTGCCTGAACGGCCCTCGCCAAGTCTTTGATTCTACTTGGAGCAACTACTCAAATTGTGGCGGCGAGGCGGCTGCCCTGGTCGATCGCCCGCTTGGCGTCGAGCTCCGCGGCGACGTCGGCACCACCGATAAGGTGGGGCGTCACGCCGGCCGCGCGCAGCGGCTCGACCAGTTCGCGCAGCGGCTCCTGGCCGGCGCAGACCACCACGTGGTCCACCGGCAGCAGCTGCTCGCGGCCCTCGACCCGGATGCGCAGGCCGGCGTCGTCCACGCCCAGGTACTCGACCCCGCCCAGGGCCTGGACGCCCTTGCCCTTGAGGGTGGCGCGATGGATCCAGCCGGTGGTCTTGCCCAGCCGGGCGCCGGGCTTGCCCGGGCTGCGCTGGAGCAGCCACAGCTCGCGCGCCGCCGGCTCGGGCCGGGGCCGGGCCAGGCCGCCGCGGCCCTCGAAGTCGGGCGAGACGCCCCATTCGGCCATCCAGCGCTCCGTGTCGAGGCTGGGCGAGCGGCCCTCGTGGACCAGGAACTCGGCCACGTCGAAGCCGATGCCGCCGGCGCCGATGATGGCCACCCGGCGCCCGGGCACGACCCGGCCCTGCAGCACGTCCAGGTAGCTGAGCACCTTGGGGTGGTCGGCACCCGGGAAGTCCACCTGCCGCGGCCGGATGCCGGTGGCCAGTACGACGATGTCGAATCCGCCGTTGGCCAGTTCGGCCGTCCCCACGCGGACCCCCAGCCGCAGCTCGACGCCGGTGGCCGCCAGGCGCTGGCCGAAATAGCGCAGGGTCTCGTGGAACTCCTCCTTGCCCGGGATCGTCTTGGCCAGGTTGAACTGGCCGCCGATCTCCCCGGCCGCGTCGAACAGCGTCACCCGGTGGCCGCGTTCGGCCGCCACCGTCGCGCAGGCCAGGCCGGCCGGCCCGGCGCCGACCACCGCGACCTTCCTGGGCAGCTCCACCGGCAGGTAGTTGAGCTCGGTCTCGGCGCAGGCGCGCGGGTTGACCAGGCAGCTCGCCCGCTTGTTCACGAACACATGGTCCAGGCAGGCCTGGTTGCAGGCGATGCAGGTGTTGATCTCGTCGCGGCGGCCGTCGCGGGCCTTGTTGACCCAGGCCGGATCGGCCAGTAGCGGCCGCGCCATCGAGACCATGTCGGCCTGGCCGCCGGCGAGGATGGCCTCGGCCACCTCGGGCATGTTGATGCGGTTGGTCGCCACCAGCGGCACCGACACGTGCGGCTTGAGCTTGGCGGTGACGCCGGCGAAGGCGGCGCGCGGCACCGACGTGGCGATGGTGGGCACCCGCGCCTCGTGCCAGCCGATGCCGGTGTTGATGATGGTCGCGCCGGCGGCCTCGATGGCCCTGGCCTGCATCACGATCTCGTCCCAGGCCGAGCCATCCTCCACCAGCTCGAGCATCGACAGCCGGTAGATGAGGATGAAGTCGGGCCCCACCGCCTCGCGGATGCGGCGCACGATCTCGACCGCGAAGCGCATGCGCTTCTCCGGCGTGCCGCCCCAGTCGTCGCCGCGGCGGTTGGTGCGCGCGGCCAGGAACTGGTTGATCAGGTAGCCTTCCGAGCCCATCACCTCCACGCCGTCGTAGCCGGCCTCGCGGGCCAGCCGGGCGGAATTGACGAAGGCGCGGATCTGTCGCTCCACGCCCCAGGCGGTGAGCGCGCGCGGCGTGAGCGGGCTGATCGGCGCCTTCACCTTGGAGGCCGAGACCAGCAGCGGGTGCGCGGCGTAGCGGCCCGCGTGCAGGATCTGCAGGCAGATGCGGCCGCCGGCGGCGTGCACCGCGTCGGTGACGATGCGGTGCTTGTGCACTTCCCAGGGCCAGCTGAGCTTGCCGGCGAAGGGCTTGAGCCAGCCCACCAGGTTCGGGGCGATGCCGCCGGTGACCATCAGGCCGACGCCGCCTTCGGCGCGCTCGCGGAAGTAGGCCGCCAGCTTCGGGAAGTCGCGGGCGTGGTCCTCGAGGCCGGTATGCATCGAACCCATCAGGACGCGGTTGGGCAGGGTGCAGAAGCCGAGATCGAGCGGCTTGAACAGGTGCGGGTAGGGCGTGCTGGACATGGGGGACGGGCGCTGGAGCGATTCCGGCACCTTGCCCGTTCCCGGCCCCGGGGACAAGGCGCGGCCGAGGGCGGCGCCGACATACGTTGTTGCTTCTGGCACCATACCTTTCGTTCGCCCTTGCACGGACCGCCCATGAGCCAACACGATCCCCGCTCCGCCAAGCGTCCCGAACCCGACCAGTCCATGGTCGACATCGCCAACTACGTCACCGACTACTACATCGGTTCGTCCGAGGCGTACACCACGGCCCGCTACATGCTGCTCGACTCGCTGGCCTGCGCCATGCTGGCGCTGCGCCACCCCGAGTGCGTCAAGCACGTCGGCCCGGTGGTACCGGGGGCAACCCTGCCCGGTGGCGCGCGGGTGCCCGGCACCTGCCACGAGCTCGACCCGGCGCAGGCGGCCTATGGCATCGGCACCCTGGTGCGCTGGCTGGACTTCAACGACACCTGGTTGGCGGCGGAGTGGGGCCACCCGTCCGACAACCTCGGCGCCATCCTGGCGGTGGGCGACTACCTGAGCCGCAAGGCCGAGCGCGAGAACGCCAAGCCCATCACCGTGCGCGACATCCTCACCTGGGCGATCAAGGCGCACGAGATCCAGGGCTGCTACGCCCTGAAGAACAGCTTCAACAAGGTGGGCCTGGACCACGTCATCCTGGTCCGCCTGGCCTCCAGTGCCGTCGCCACCCACATGCTGGGCGGTGGCAAGGAGGAAATCATCAACGCGGTCAGCCACAGCTGGGCCGACGGCGGCGCGCTGCGCGTCTACCGCCATGCGCCCAACGCCGGCCCCCGCAAGGGCTGGGCCGCCGGCGACGCCTGCCGCCGCGCCGTGGTGCACGCGCTCAACGCGATGAAGGGCTGCGTGGGTTACCCCGGTGCGGTGGGTGCGAAGCAGTGGGGTTTCGCCGACGTGGCCTTCAAGGGCCGCGAGTTCGAGTTCGAGCGCGGCTTCGGCAGCTATGTGATGGAGAACATCCTGTTCAAGATCAGCTATCCGGCCGAGTTCCACGCCCAGACGGCGGTCGAGTGCGCCATGGCGCTGCATCCGAAGGTGGCCGGCCGGCTCGACCAGGTCGAGCGCATCGTCATCGAGACCCAGGAGGCCGGGGCGCGGATCATCGACAAGACCGGCCCGCTGCACAATCCGGCCGACCGCGACCACTGCCTGCAGTACATGGTGGCGGTGCCGCTGGTGTTCGGCCGCCTCACCGCCGAGGACTACCTCGACCCGGTCGCGGCCGACCCGCGCATCGACGCCCTGCGCGCGCGCATGGAGGTCCGGGAGAACCCCGACTTCACGCGGGACTACTTCGACCCGGACAAGCGCTACATCGGCAACGCCGTGGAGGTCTTCTTCAAGGACGGCAGTTCGACCGGCCGGGTGGCGGTGGACACCCCGATCGGCCACCGCGAGCGTCGGGGGGAGGGCATCCCGGCCCTCCTGGCCAAGTTCGAGTCGGCCATCGCCGGCCAGCTGCCGGCCAAGCGGGTGCAGCAGGTGCTGGACCTGACCCGGGACACCTCCCGGTTCGAGGCCACCCCGATCCACCGGTTCATGGATCTGTTCACCCCCTGAGCCGCCCCTTGCCATGGAAAAGGGACTTTGTTAGATTCCCGTTAACTTTTGGATCGTTAAGGTTTCTCCGCACCTTGTGCGGCGGCCAAGCGCCACAAGGTCCGTAGCGTTCGAGCAGTATCCCCTGTTGAATTAATGGAGCAGACCATGAAGAAGAATCTCCTGTGCTGTGCCCTCCTGGGCGCCATGGCGATGACCCAGTCCGCGATGGCGCAGGACTTCGATGACCGTTGGTACGTGAGCGGCGGCCTGGGCTACAACGTCCAGGACAGCGATCGCGCCACCTCCAACGTGCCGTTCGTGACCCTCGGTTTCGGCAAGTTCGTTTCGCCGAAGTGGTCGATCGACGCCGAACTGAACTACCAGAACCCGCAGCTCGACGGCGGCGACCTGCTGTTCAGCCAGTACGGCGCCTCCATTGACGCGCGCTACCACCTGATCAAGGAAGGCCGTAACTGGGCTCCCTTCTTCCGCGTCGGCCTCGGCATGCAGCGCGTCGAGGAGGAGTTTGACAACTTCCCGAGCCCGAACTCGCCGGGCCAGCGCGAGGACAGCGCCCTCGCCGCCACCGTCGGCGCCGGCCTGCAGGCCGACTACGACCGCTACGCCATCCGTGGCGAAATCGCGGCCCGCATGGTCAGCGACGACACCTCGATCGTCGCCCCGGGTTCGAACACCTTCCGTGACTTCCTGGGCCAGGTGACCGTGCTGGTCAAGCTCGGCGACCTGCCGGCCCCGGTCGTGCCGGAAGAGCCGAAGCCGCAGGTGACCTGCGCCGACCTCGATGACGACGGCGACGGCGTCAACAACTGCGACGACAAGTGCCCGGGTTCGGTCGCCGGCCAGGCCATCGGTCCGGACGGTTGCCCGGTCCCGCTGACCATCGACCTGAAGGGCGTGAACTTCGACTTCGACAAGGACACCCTGCGTCCGGACGCCGTGGCGATCCTCGACGAGGCCGTCTCGATCCTGCAGAAGTACCCGCAGCTGCGCGTTGAAGTCGCCGGCCACACCGACTCGATCGGTACCGAGCAGTACAACCAGGGCCTGTCGGAGCGTCGCGCCGCCGCCGTGTACAACTTCCTGACCGGCAAGGGCATCGACGCCAGCCGCCTGGTGGGTCCGAACGGCTTCGGCGAGAGCCGTCCGATCGACACCAACGACACCCGCGAAGGCCGTGCGCGCAACCGCCGCACCGAGCTGAACGTGCAGAACTGAGTTCTGGTTCGAAGGCAACACCCGAAGCCCGGCCTCGTGCCGGGCTTCGTCTTTTCCGGGGTTTGATTGCGTTGGCGATGGCGCGGGCCTAAGCTTGGCGCAGTCCCGCCCCCCACGGTGCACGATGAAATACGCCCCGCTCGCGCTGCTCGCGCTCTGCCTGCCGACCCTGGCCAGCGCCGCCGCGCCGGCCTGCCATGTCACGACGCTTGCCCCCCTGCCGGCCACCGTGCCGGCGCCGGAGATGCGCCATGCGACGCCCGCGGCCAGCTGCCTCGAGCTCAATGCCGTGGCCTACGTGCAGCGCCTGCGTCGCCCCGCGCCGGCACCCGCGGCGCCCGCCGCCACGGCCGGCAGCGACGGTTACGTGCAGAAGACCCAGTTCGACAACACGCCCTGGCGTTTCGACATGAACCAGAACGGCCGTCGAATGACCGCCGAGGAGTTCGATGCCTGGATGAAGGCCAAGGGCATCCGCGTGGCCACCGGCAAGCCGGGTGGTGCGGCGGCCGCCGCACCCGCGCCGGCCCAGGCGGCTCCGGCGCAGGGCGCTCCCGGCGGACCGGCCTCCTGCCAGCCGGGCGCGACGATTACTTGCTGAAGCGGTAGTGGGCGACCAGCCACTGGCGGCCGCCTTCGTAGCCGAACAGTTCCGCGCAGGCCATCCAGAACATGCGCCAGCGCTGGTGCCAGCGCGCCGCCTGGTCGGCACCGTAGGTCGCCGCCAGCACCTCCAGCACTTCCTCGCGGTTGCGATCCTGGTTCTCGAGCCAGTGGTTGGCCGTGCGCTGGTAGTGCGTTCCCGGCAGCAGCCAGCGCTGCTCGAGCCGCAGGTCCTCCTGGAAGTGCAGCAGGGTGTCGGCCGAGGGCATCAGGCCACCGGTGAAGAAATGCCGGCCCATCCAGTTGTCCTCGCCTTCGGTGAGGAACGGGTACATCAGGAAGCGGTGGGCGAAGATGTGCACGAACAGCTTGCCGCCCGGCCGCAGCCAGCCGGCGATGTTGCCGAGCAGGCGGCGGTAGTTGCGCATGTGCTCGAACATCTCGATCGACACCACGCGGTCGAAGCTTTCCGCCGGCAGTTCGAGCCGGTTCACGTCGCAGGTCAGGATCTGCACGTTGCCCAGCCCGCGCCGCGCCGCCTGGGCCAGGATGTGCTCGCGCTGGCTTCGCGAATTCGACACGCCGGTGATGCGGGCGTTCGGGAAACGCTCGGCCATCCACAGCGTCAGCGAGCCCCAGCCGCAGCCGAGCTCGAGGATGTGCTGGCCGTCGGCCAGCTCCGCGCGCTCGCCGTATAGCGCCAGCATCGCGTCTTCGGCTTCGTCCAGGGTTTCCCGGCCGGTGGCGTAGAAGGCGCTTGAGTACTTCAGCCGGCGGCCCAGGCAGAGCTCGAAGAAGCGCGCCGGCACCTCGTAGTGCTGCTCGTTGGCGGCGTCGGTTTCGATCGCGATCGGGCTGTCGCGCAGTTGCCCGAGCAGGTCGCGGAAGCAGCCATCGGCCAGGTCGAGGTCATCGACGCCTTCCTCGCGCAGCCGCTGGACACAAAGCCGGCGAATGCCGAAGCGGGTCAGGGCGTCGGGCACCAGCCCGCGCTCGCACAGGTCGATCAGGGACATCCGTTACTCCGTGGAAGTAGCCGCCTTGCGCGGCGGCCAGGGAAAGAAGGCGTTGACCTCGCGCTGGTAGCGGCGGTAATCCTCGCCGCGGCTGCGCTCGGCCTGCAGTTCGGTCCAGGGGATGCCGCTGATCCGGTAGAGGAAGGCGTACATCAGCACCGGGCCGGCCAGGCTCAGCCAGAACAGGCCGCCGCCGGCCGCGAGCAGCACGTAGGCGAACCAGTGCAGCCACTCGAAGAAGTAGTTCGGATGCCGCGACCAGCTCCAGAGGCCGGCCCGGCAGGTCTTGCCGGCGTTGGCCGGGTCGGCGCGGAAGCGCGCCAGCTGGCGGTCGGCGAGTGATTCGCCGGCCATCGCGCCCAGCCACACCAGCACCGCCAGTACGGTCAGCGGCCCGACGTGGAAGACCGGGTTGTCGGCCGCGGCGATGAAGGGCAGGCAGAACAGCGCCACCACCACGGCCTGGGCCTGGAAGAAGACGAAGAACTTCGCCGGGCTGCCGTCCCAGGCCGCGCGCAGCGCGCGGTAGCGGCCGTCCTCCTCCTCGTTGAGCACGCGGTGCAGCAGGTGCAGGCACAGTCGCGCGCCCCAGACACTGCCGAACATCGCCACCAGGCCGCGGGACATCGGCGAACCTTCGCCGACGGCGCCGACCGCCAGCGCGGCCAGCGCCATCAACCCGGCCCAGCCCACGTCGACGTAGCCGACGTTGCGGACCTTCATCGAGAAGGCCCACAGCCCCGCCATGGCCAGGGCGGCGCCGGCCCACACCAGAACGAGGGTGAGCCAGGGGTTCATGCCGGCGCGCGCCGTTCCCCGGCCAGGCCCGCGGCCAGGCGCTGGTCGAGGTGGAAGAGCAGGGGCAGCACGGCGGCCCAGCCGACGGCCAGGGCGCCGATAACCCAGGCCACCGGGGCACCGAAGCTCACCGCCTCGAAGGCGCCCGCCGCGGTCCAGTAGGCCAGCGGGCCGCCGACCGCGCCAAGCAGCACGGCCGCCACCGGCCGCTGGCGCAGGAAGGCCATCGAATGGTTGAGCGTGAGCGCGAAGCCCACCCACAGCGACCAGATCCACACCGGCGCCAGCGAGGCCCAGGGCCAGGCCTCGGCATACACCAGCCAGCCCGAGGCGGCGAACGCGCTGTCGAGCGCCAGGCCAAGCGGCAGGGCCAGCGCGAGCAGGCGCAGGTCGGCGCGCGCCTTGCCGCCGAAGCGAAGGGTCAGGGCCGCGAACAGCGTCGCCGCCAGCGGACCCGCCCAGGGCAGGCCCGCGCCCGCGCCGGCCACGCTGGCCAGCCAGACGGCCTGGAAGCCCAGTACGTTGCCCGCGGCGAGCAGG
Source organism: Arenimonas caeni (assembly GCF_003024235.1). GTDB lineage: Bacteria > Pseudomonadota > Gammaproteobacteria > Xanthomonadales > Xanthomonadaceae > Arenimonas > Arenimonas caeni. Next base: position 38,093 of record NZ_KZ679087.1, read on the forward strand.
GACGGGCGCATGTCAGGCCGGCTCCGGGGCCGGCAGGTACTGCGTGCGGCGGTTGCCCGGTCGGGCGAGCAGCAGGTGCACGTCGCCGATCGAACGCTCGAGGAAGCCGCCTTCGCAGTAGGCCAGGTAGAACTCCCACATGCGGATGAAGCGCTCGTCGTAGCCCTGGGCGCGCACTTCCTCCAGCCGCGCCATGAAACGCTGGCGCCAGTGGCGCAGGGTCAGCGCGTAGCTCGGGCCGATGTCCTCGAGGTTCACCAGGCGCAGGTCGCTGGCGCTCGCCGCGGCGCTGGTGATGGCGCTGACGCAGGGGATGAAGCTGCCCGGGAAGATGAAGCGCTTGATGAAGTCCACCGAGTGCAGCGCCTGCTCGTAGCGGTGGTCCTCGATGGTGATGGCCTGGATCAGGGCCAGACCCTCGGGCCTGAGCAGCGAGGCGCACTTGGCCAGGTAGGTCTCGAGGTACTGGTGGCCGATGGCCTCGATCATCTCGATCGAGACCAGCTTGTCGTACTCGCCGCGCAGGTCGCGGTAGTCCTCGAGCAGCACCGTCACCCGGTCGGACAGGCCGGCGGCCGCGACGCGCGCGGTGGCCAGCGCATGCTGCTCCTTCGAGATGGTGGTGGTCGTGACCCGGCAGCCGAAGCGCGAGGCGGCGTGGATGGCCAGGCCGCCCCAGCCGGTGCCGATCTCGACCAGGTGGTCGGTGGGCTGCAGGTCGAGCTTGCGGCAGATGCGCTCGAGCTTGCGGAACTGGGCCTGCTCGAGCGTTTCGGACTCGTCGGCGAACACCGCCGACGAGTACATCATCGACTCGTCCAGGAAGAGCCTGAACAGGTCGTTGCCCAGGTCGTAGTGCGCGGCGATGTTCTTGCGGCTGCCGGCGCGGGTGTTGCGGCGCAGGGCGTGCCAGCCGCGCAGGGCGAGGCCGCCGAGGCGGGCCAGGCCGGTTTCCATCGCGTCCAGGCGGTCGCGGTTGAGCACCAGCAGCCGGACCAGCGCCACCAGGTCGTTGCAGCGCCACAGGCCGTCCATGTAGGCCTCGCCGGCGCCGACCGAGCCCTGGGCGGCGGCGGCGCGGTAGAAGCCCGGGTCGAGGATGTCGAGCTCCGCGCGCAGGCCGCCGGGCTCGCCCAGGGTCACGGTGCCCAGCGCATCGCGCACCACCACCTGGCCGCCGCGCAGGCCGTCGAGCGTGGCCAGCAGGCGCCGGCGCAGCAGGCGGTCGAGCGCGCCGTAGCGGGCGGCGGATTGGTCGGGGCTGGCCAGGGTTTCGGCGGTGGAACTCATTCGGGGGCTCCGGGCAGGGTGCGGGGGTGCGGGTGGAAGGGCGTGCGCTTGAGCCACAGGCGCGCGGCCTGCCAGTAGATCGCCGCGCCCACCTTCGCGGTGTGCAATGGATACCGCGCCAGGCATGAAGCCAGCGTGTTCCCGGTCCAGGGCCGGCGCTCGAGCACCAGGGTGGCGTCGAAGTCGCGGCGTTCGCCGTCGAACACGTCCATGTGCACCCGCAGCGTCTCGCCGGGCGGCTGGAAGGCCCAGCGGTAGCGCCGCTGCATGGGCATGAAGGGCGAGACGTGGAAGCCCTTGTCGAAATCCCAGTGCAGGGCCTGGCCGTGGCGCTCGGCCGCGGCGGCGTCGAGCAGGTAGGCGTGGCGTTCGTTCCAGGGCGTGTTGGTGATCTCGGCCAGGATCCATTCCAGGGTTTCGCCGTCGTCGGCGAAGCCGTAGTAGAAGCTCACCGGGTTCATCGTCTTGCCGAAGTAGCGGCCATGGGTGAGCAGGCGGATCGGGCCGGTGGGGCGCTTGCCCAGGGTTTCCTGCACGCGGTCGCGCACCGCGGTGTCGAGCGGCAGCGCCGGGTCGCCGTAGTAGTCGCGACGGCGCAGCTGGGCCAGGTTCGGGCGGTCGAGCGACCAGAACCATCGGCCGGCGAAGACCTGGTCGAGCTCGGCCAGGTCGACGTAGAGCTGGAAGACGCGGTAGCGGAAAGCGTTCTGCACCGGCGCGAAGCGGCGATGCCGCACCCAGCCTTCGTAGATGGCCGAGTTCAGGGCCATTGCACGCCGAGCGCGCGCGCGACTTCGACGCCGCTGCGCAGGCCGTCCTCGTGGAAGCCGAAGCCCCAGTAGGCACCGGCGTACCAGGTGCGGTTGACGCCGTTGACCTCGCCGCGCCGGGCCTGGGCGGCGACGCTGGCGTGGGTGTAGACGGGGTGGTGGTACTGCATGCGCGCCAGCACCTTCGCGGGGTCGATCTCGCGCGCGCGGCCCAGGGTGACGACGAAGGGTTCGGGGCTGTCGAGCGACTGCAGGTGGTTCATGCAGTAGCTCACCGTGCAGGGCGCGCCGGGTTCGGCCGGCACGTGGGCGTTCCAGGCCGCCCAGGCCTTGCGGTTGCGCGGCAGCAGCCGGGCGTCGGTGTGCAGCACGGTCTCGTTGGCCTGGTAGGGGATGGCGCCAAGCACCTCGCGCTCGGCGGGCGTCGGGTCGGCCAGCAGGGCCAGGGCCTGGTCGCTGTGGCAGGCCAGCACCAGCTGGTCGAAGCGCTCCTCGCCCTGGTCGGTGGCCACGACGACCGCGTCGGCCTCGCGCCTGACCTGCTGCACCGGCGCGGACAGGCGCACGCGCACGTTCCAGTCGCGCTCGAGCGCCCCGATGTAGCTCGACGAGCCACCCGTGACCACGCGCCACTGCGGCCGGTCGCTGAGCTGGAGCATGTGGTGGTTGGCCATGAAGCGCACCAGGTACCGGGCGGGGAAGGCTTCGATGGTTTCCGAGGGCGAGGACCACAGCGCCGAGGCCATCGGCACCAGGTGGTCGCGCACGAACAGCTCCGAGTAACCGCCCTCGCGCAGGTGGTCGCCCAGCGACGGGCCGTCGCCGGGGCCGTCCAGCAGCGCCGGCGCCTCGCGGTAGAAGCGGCGGATGTCGCCCACCATGCGCCAGAAGCGCGGCGAGACCAGGTTGCGGCGCTGGCAGAACAGGCCATCGAGGTCGGTGGCGTTGTACTCGAGGCCGTTGCCGGCGTCGTGCACCGAGAAGCTCATGGTGGTGGGCTGGCTGGGCACGCCGAGCTGGTCGAAAAGCCTGGTCAGCAGCGGGTAGTTGCCCGGGTTGAAGACGATGAAGCCGCTGTCGACCGAATAGCTGCGGCCAGCCTGTTCGACCCGGTGCGTGTGGGTGTGCCCGCCCAGGCGCGACTCGCGCTCGAACAGCACCACCTCGTGCTCGCGCGAGAGCAGCCAGGCCGCGCCCAGCCCGGCGATGCCGCTGCCGACGACCGCGATCCTCATGCGGCCTCCCGGCGCGCCGTGCGCAGGGCGGCCGGCACCGGCCGCAGGTCGCTCACCAGGCCCAGCAGCGCCATCGCGCGCAGGCCCAGGTAGGTCAGGTCCAGCTCCCACCAGGTGAAGCCCTGGCGGGCCGAGCCCGGGTAGTGGTGGTGGTTGTTGTGCCAGCCCTCGCCGAAGGTGAGCAGGGCGAGCAGGGCATTGTTGCGGCTGTCGTCGCGGGTGGCGAAGCGGCGGCGGCCCCAGCGGTGCGAGAGTGAATTGATGGTCACGGTGACGTGGAACAGCACGATCGTCGAGATGAAGAAGCCCCACACCAGCAGCTGCGGCCCGTTGGTGCCGAGGCCCGGATGGGCGGTTTCCAGCCACGAACCCAGCGCGTAAAGGCCCACGGCCAGCAGCGCCGGCACCAGGATGTCGAAGCGGTCGAGCAGGCGCAGCTCGGGGAAGCGAACCAGGTCCTTGACGGCGTCGAAGTCGGTGCGGAAGCCGCGCGGGGTCAGGAACCAGCCCATGTGGCTGCGCCAGAAGCCGTGCCGCGGCGAATGCACGTCGTGTTCGGTGTCGGCGTGGCGGTGGTGGTGGCGGTGGTGCGCGGCCCACCACAGCGGCCCGCGCTGCACCGAAGCCGCGCCCAGCACCGCGAAGGCGAACTGCACCGGCCGCGAGGTGCGGAAGGCCTTGTGCGAGAAGTAGCGGTGGTAGAAGCCGGTGATGGCGAACATGCGCACCGCGTACAGCGCCACCGCCGTCCACAGCGCGAACCAGGAAAAGCCCACCCACAGCACGCCCAGGCAGGCCAGGTGCAGCCCGACGAAGGGCAGCACGCGCAGCCAGTCGATGCGGTCGGGGTCGCGGTCATCGGCCGGCGCGGCGCCGGTGTCGAACCAGAGCACGATGGCGCGCAGGGCGCGGCGCCAGGCGGGGGCGGGGGCAGGGGTATCAGGCATGCGCCTATGGTCGGCAGCGGCCGGTGATGGGCCGGTGAACCGGGCACCCGCGTGCCTGCCAGGCTGGCGCGCGTCGCCGCGCCTGCGCCATGCTTCGCGCATGCAACGACGACCACCGCCGCCGCGCCAGCCCGCCGCGCCCCGCCATGGCGTGGCGCGCGTGCTGTCCAAGCAGGGCCTGTGCTCGCGCACGCAGGCCGCGGCCTGGGTCGCCGCCGGGCGCGTGGCGGTCAACGGCCGGGTGGTGCTCGACCCGGAATTCCCGGTGCGCATGGGGCAGGACGTGGTGGTGGTGGACGGCGGCGCGGCTGCGGCGGCGGAGCCGCTCTACCTGGCGCTCAACAAGCCGCGCGGGCTGGTCACCACGGCCAGCGACGAACGCGGCCGCGACACCGTCTATCGCTGCCTCGAGGGCAGCGGCCTGCCCTGGCTGGCGCCGGTGGGCCGGCTGGACCAGGCCAGCGAGGGCCTGCTGCTGATGAGCAACGACCCGGCCTGGGCTGCCGCCATCACCGACCCCGGCACCGGGCCGGACAAGACCTACCACGTGCAGGTGGACGCCGTGCCCGACGCGGCCCTGCTGGCGGCGCTGGTCGCGGGCGTCGAGGACGACGGCGAACGCCTGTCGGCCAAGTCGGCCACCCTGCTGCGCAGCGGCGGCAAGACCGCCTGGCTCGAAATCGTGCTCGACGAAGGCCGCAACCGGCAGATCCGCCGGCTGCTGGCCGGGCACGGCCTGGAAACCCGGCGCCTGGTGCGCGTGGCCATTGGCCCGGTGGCGCTGGGCGAGCTGGCCAAGGGCGCTTGGCGCCGGCTCACGGATGAGGAAGTATCGAGCCTGGCCCCGACGGGCCGGAGCTGAATCCATGCGCGCCGAAATCACCATCCGCCGGGCCGAGCCCGAAGACTACGCCGCCGTGCAGGCCATCTACGCCATGCCGCGCGCCCAGGCGGGCACGCTGCAGCTGCCCTTCCCCTCGCTGGACCTGTGGCGCCAGCGCATGCAGGCGGCGGACCCGAACGCGCACCTGCTGATGGCCTGCGCCGGCGACGAGGTCGTGGGCCAGCTGGGACTCCACGTATCGGCCAACCCGCGCCGCCGCCACGTCGGCGAGCTGGGCATGGGCGTGCGCGACGACTGGCAGGGCAAGGGCGTCGGCAGCGCGCTGCTGGCGGCCGCCATCGACCTGGCCGACCGCTGGCTGCAGCTGCGCCGGCTGGAACTGCAGGTCTACGCCGACAACGCGGCCGGCATCGCGCTCTACGCCCGCCACGGGTTCGTCGAGGAAGGCCGCCACCGCGATTTCGCGTATCGCGACGGCGCCTTCGTCGATGCGCTCAGCCTGGCGCGGATCCGCCCGGGCTGAGCGCCGGCCTCAGCCCTTGATGACGCCCAGCTCGCGGCCGACGCGGATGAAGGCGTCGATGGCGCGGTCGAGCTGCTCGCGGGTGTGGGCGGCGCTCATCTGGGTGCGGATGCGGGCCTGGCCCTTGGGCACCACCGGGAAGAAGAAGCCGATCACGTAGATGCCTTCCTCGAGCAGGCGCGCCGCGAACTTCTGCGCCAGCGGCGCGTCGTAGAGCATCACCGGCACGATCGGGTGCACGCCCGGCTTGAGGTCGAAGCCGGCGGCGGTCATGCGCTCGCGGAAGTAGGCGGTACTGGCCTTGAGCTGCTCGCGCAGGTCGCCGGCGGCATCGAGCATCTCGAACACCTTGGTGCCCGCGGCCACCACGTGCGGCGGCAGCGAGTTGGAGAACAGGTAGGGGCGCGAGCGCTGGCGCAGCATCTCGATCACCTCGGCGCTGCCGGTGGTGAAGCCGCCCAGCGCGCCGCCCAGCGCCTTGCCCAGGGTGCCGGTGATGATGTCGATCCGGTCGAGCACGCCCTTGACCTCGGCGCTGCCGCGGCCGGTGTCGCCCAGGAAACCGGTGGCGTGGCATTCGTCGATGTGCACGAGTGCGTCGTACTTGCGCGCCAGCGCGGTGATCTGGTCGAGCGGGGCGATGAAGCCGTCCATCGAGAACACGCCGTCGGTGGTGATCATGATCGTGCGCGCGCCGTCGGCCCTGGCCTGCTGCAGCTGCTTCTCGAGGTCGGCCATGTCGCAGTTGGCGTAGCGGTAGCGCCTGGCCTTGCACAGGCGCACGCCGTCGATGATCGAGGCGTGGTTGAGCGCGTCGGAGATGATCGCGTCCTCCTCGCCCAGCAGCGGCTCGAACAGGCCGCCGTTGGCGTCGAAGCAGGCGGCGTAGAGGATGGTGTCCTGCTTGCCGAAGAACTGCGAGATCCTGGCCTCCAGCTCCTTGTGCAGGTCCTGGGTGCCGCAGATGAAGCGCACCGAGGCCATGCCGAAGCCGTGGGTATCCAGGGCGTGCTTGGCCGCCTCGATCACCTCGGGGCTGTCGGCCAGTCCCAGGTAGTTGTTGGCGCAGAAGTTGAGCACCTTCCTGCCGTCGGCCAGGGTGATCTCGGCCGACTGCGGGCTGGTGATCACCCGTTCGGCCTTGAACAGCCCCTGTTCGCGGATGGCGTCGAGTTCGGCGGCGTAGCGGGCGAGGGCGGGGGAGGTCATGGCAAGGGCTCGGCAAAGGGCGGAGATAGCCCCCCATTATGCCAATCCTGCTTTGCTGCACTGCCGCATGCCTTATGATCGGGGCTGGTGGACACTGCCGCTCAAAATAATCAACGGGTGGGTCGGAATCATCAACGCCCGATCCCGCTGCATACAACAAGCGCGTTCCAGGCCCATCTGCCCCAACCGACGAGGATTTCCCGATGCACACCAAGAAGAAGCTGCTTCCGTTCGCCCTGGCCGCCGCCCTGCTGGCGCTGCCGCTGGCCGCCACCGCCCAGGACGAGGCGGCCGAAGAAGAAGAGTCCATGTTCAGCTGGAACGCCGCGCTGACCTCCGACTACATGTTCCGCGGCGCCTCCCAGACCGACGGCGAGGCCGCGCTGCAGCTCGGCGCCGACCTCAACTTCGACAACGGCTTCTACGTCGGCGTCTGGGCCTCGAACGTGGACTTCGGCACCGGCGGCCCGGATGTCGAGGTCGACACCTACATCGGCTGGAACACCGACCTGGGCGAGCGCGTCAACCTCGACCTGATGCTCAACCGCTACAACTACCTGGGCGAGCAGGACGGTTACGGCGCCATCGACTACAACGAGTTCATCGGCACCCTGACCCTGGACGAGACCTGGTCGTTCACCCTGGGCTACACCAACGATGTCTACGCGCTCGACGACGACGGCTTCTACTACGGCCTCGGCGGCAGCTTCGACGTGGGCATGGGCTGGGGCCTGGACGTGACCGTCGGCCACAGCACCTTCGGTTCGTCCACCGGCTACGAGGACTACAGCGACTTCTCGGTCGGCGTGAACCGCGACTTCGGCCCGGTCAACGTGGCCGTCGGCTACTACGGCACCGACTCGGCCGGCGACGACAACTTCGGCGACACGGCCGACAACCGCTTCGTGGTGACCTTCTCGATCGGCGGCTGAACCCGGCATTCGATCGAAACGAAGAAGGGCGCCCCGCGGGGCGCCCTTCTTTTATTGCGGGGCCGGCGGCAGCCGATCACCCCCAGCTGCAGACCACCTTGCCGCACTGCCCGGTTTCCATCAGCTCGAAGCCCTTCTGGAAATCGTCGATGTGCACCTGGTGGGTGAGGACCTTCTGCAGCGGGAAGCCGGACTGCACGAGCTGGGTCATCTTGTACCAGGTCTCGTACATCTTGCGGCCGTAGATGCCGTGCAGCACCAGGCCCTTGAAGATCACCTTGTCCCAGTTGATGCCGGCGCCGTTGGGCAGGATGCCGAGCAGGGCGATCTTGCCGCCGTGGTACATGCAGTCGAGCATGTCGTTGAAGGCGTGCGGATTGCCGCTCATCTCGAGGGCCACGTCGAAGCCCTCCATGTGCAGGTCCTTCATCACGTCCTTGAGCGACTGCTTGGACACGTTCACCACGCGGGTGGCGCCCATGTCGGCGGCCAGCTTGAGGCGGTAGTCGTTGACGTCGGTGACCACCACGTTGCGCGCGCCGATGTGCTTGCAGATGCCGGCGGCGATGATGCCGATCGGGCCGGCACCGGTGATCAGCACGTCCTCGCCGACCACGTCGAACTCCAGCGCACAGTGCGCGGCGTTGCCGTAGGGGTCGAAGAAGGCGGCCAGCTCGGACGGGATCGAGTCCGGGATCGGCCACAGGTTCGAGGACGGCATCACGATGTATTCGGCGAAGGCGCCGTGGCGGTTCACGCCGATGCCGGTGGTGTTCGGGCACAGGTGCTGGCGGCCGGCGCGGCAGTTGCGGCAGTGGCCGCAGACGATGTGGCCCTCGGCCGAGACGCGGTCGCCGATGGCGTAGCCGGTGACGCCCGGACCCATCTCGACGATGCGGCCGACGAACTCGTGGCCGATCACCAGGCCCGGCTTGATGGTGCGCTGGCTCCACTCGTCCCACTTGTAGATGTGCAGGTCGGTGCCGCAGATCGCGGTCTTCTCGAGCTTGATCAGCACTTCGTTCGGCCCGGGCGTGGGCACCGGCACCTGTTCCATCCAGATGCCCTTCTCGGGGTTGCGCTTCACCAGCGCCTTCATCATTTGCTGAGCCATGTCCGGTTCCGTGGCGGGCCCGAGGCGGGCCGGTCAGCCGACAATTATACGCCGGCGGCGTTAACCGGCCGGGAAGGATTCAGGGCAGCTCGATGCGCCAGCCCAGGGCCAGCAGCCGCTCGTCCAAGAAGCCGTGGCCGAAGCGCTGGCGCCACTCAATGAAGGCCGACTGCCCCCCGGGGAAGACGAACACCGCGCCCAGCGCCGCCTCGCCCCAATCGGCGTCGGCGTCGTCGGTTTCGAACACCACGGGCGTGCCGTTGGCGTCGCCGACGAAGCGCACCGCCAGCGGCCGCGACGGGTTGGCGAACTCGTGCCGCCAGCCCACCCGGGCCAGCGGCTGCCAGACGCCCCAGCTGGCCGACACCGTGCGCGACAGGCCCAGGTCGAGGCGGCCGCGGTGGCTGGTGATGCTGCGGCCGGGCACGGAGATCGCCAGGCCGGCGCCTCCGGTTTCGGAATAGGCCTCGATTTCCGTTCGCTGCCAGTCCACGCCGCCCGAGACCTGCCACTCCCAGCCCGCGGCCGGTTGGCTCCAGGACAGGCCCAGGCCGGCGAGCCGGCGCCGGGCGCTGGCGTCGGCACTGGCCAGCGTCTGCACCGACGTGCCGTCGGGCAGGGTGTAGTCGATGGCGCGGCGCAGCGCGTAGTCGCCGTCCAGCCAGCCGGCGTAGGCGTCCACCGACAGCGCGTCGACGGGCATCCAGCCCAGCATCAGCAGCGCGCCGCCGTAGCGGGTGCGGGTGCTGCCGTCGGAGGCCAGGAAGTCGAGCTCCTCGCGGGCGTGGCTGGCAAGCAGGCCCAGCCGCCAGCGTTCGTGTGGCGCCCAGTCCACGCCGGCCGACAGGGCCCAGGTGTCGCCGTCGAAGGGCGCCTCGTTGATGCCGTCGCGGCGCTTGAGCCGTCCGCTGTCGGCGCTGGCGAACACCGACCAGCCGCCGCCGAGTTCGCTGCGCGCTTCGGCCTTGTCGGGGGCGCCGTCGCGGGTGGCTGCGCGTCCCTGGCCGGGGATCTCGCCGAGGAAGTTGCCTGCCGCGGACAAGTCGCGACTGCCCGGGCCGCCGTTGGCGATCTCGAGGCAGCGCTGTTCCAGATCGCTGCCCGGGGCGGCGCCGGGGCAGAGCGCGGACCAGAGGCTTGCCAGCGCGTCGTCGGGCGCCTGCGCCCGCGCCGGACCGGTGGAAAGGGCCAGCAGGCCCGCCAGCACGCAAGCAAGTGCACGCATATCCAGGTCCCCTTGTCCCCTGCCGAAAGTCTGGGCCGGAGGTGGCTGCCCGCGAACGCCGCCGCTGCTAGGCTTGGGGTTTAGCCACCACCAAGGTCACAAACGTATGCGCGTAGCAATCCTGGCCGCCTCCCTGGCGCTGTCCCTGTCCGCCCAGGCCCGCGAGGGCATGTGGGTGCCGCAGCAACTGCCGGAGATCGCCGGCCCGCTCCGGGAGGCCGGCCTCGAGCTGCCGCCGGAACAGCTGGCCAACCTCACGGGCGACCCGATGGGCGCCGTCGTGGCGCTGGGCGGCTGCACGGCCTCGTTCGTCTCGCCCGAGGGCCTGGTGGTCACCAACCACCACTGCGCCTACGGCGCGATCCAGCTCAACTCGACCGCCGAGCGCAACCTGATGAAGGACGGTTTCGTCGCCACCGAGCGCGCCCAGGAGCTCTCGGCCGGCCCGAACGCCCGCGTCTACGTAATGGACCGCATCACCGACGTGACCGACAAGGTGCAGGCTGCGGCCGGCGACCTGGGCGGCATCGAGCGCAACAAGGCGCTCGAGGCCATCCAGAAGCAGCTGATCGCCGAGTGCGAGGAAGGCGAGGGCTACCGCTGCACGCTCTACAGCTTCTTCAGCGGCCAGACCTACCGCCTGTTCCGCCAGGTCGAGATCCGGGACGTGCGCCTGGTCTACGCGCCCCCGGGCAGCATCGGTGCCTACGGCGGCGACATCGACAACTGGATGTGGCCGCGCCACACCGGCGACTTCGCCTTCTACCGCGCCTACGTCGGCAAGGACGGCAAGCCGGCCGCCTATTCCGAGGACAACGTGCCCTACCAGCCCTCGCAGCACCTCAAGCTCGCGCCGGAAGGCCTGGAGAAGGGTGATTTTGTGATGGTCGCCGGCTACCCGGGCACCACCAGCCGCTACGCCCTGTACGACGAGTTCCAGGCCGTGGCCGACTGGCAGTACCCGGTCGTGGGCCAGCACCTGCGCAACCTGGTGGCCATCATCGAGGCCGCCGGCAAGGCCGACGCCGACCAGGAAGTGAAGTACGCCAGCCAGGTGCGCGGTTACCACAACGCCATGAAGAACTGGGAAGGCCAGCTCGAAGGCTTCGCCCGCATCGACGCCAGCGCCACCAAGCGCAGCGAGGAGCAGGCCGTGCTGGCCTGGCTGCGCGGGCAGGGCGGCAAGGGCAAGGCCGGCCTCGAGGCGCACGCGAAGCTGGTGGCCCTGGCCGCCGAGACCCGCGAGACCCGCGAGCGCGACCTCGTCCTCGCCCAGATCGCCAACGGCGGCCTGCTCGGCAACCTGCGCATGCTCCATCGCCTGGCCATCGAGTCGGCCAGGCCCGACGCCGAGCGCAGCCCGGGTTACCAGCAGCGCGACCTGCCACGCAGCCAGGGCGCGGTGCAGCAGCTCGAGCGCCGCTACCACCCGGCCATGGAGAAGCAGCTGATGGCCTACTGGCTGCGCGAGTACCTCAAGCTGCCGGCCGGCCAGCGCGTGGAAGCCATCGACGCCTGGCTGGGCGGCAACGACGAGGCGGCGATCAGCCGCGCGCTCGACGCCACCTACGGCGGCACCGGGCTCGAGGGCAGCGAGGCCCGCATGGCCCTGCTCGGCGCCGACCAGGCCACGATCGAGTCCAGCCAGGATCCGCTGATGAAGCTGGCGGTGGCGCTGCACCCGACCATGAAGGCCATGGAGGATCGCAACGACGCGCGCTCGGGCGAACAGAACCGCTACCGCCCGGTCTTCCTGGCCGCGGTGCAGGACTACAAGCGCAGCCAGGGCAAGGCCGTCTACCCGGACGCCAACCTCAGCCTGCGCATCACCTACGGCAACGTGCAGGGCTACGCGCCGAAGGACGGCGTGTTCTACACGCCGTTCACCACGCTCGACGGCCTGGTCGCCAAGGCCACCGGGGTCGAGCCCTTCGACGCGCCCAAGGCGCAGCTCGACGCCATCGCCGCGATGAGCGCCGAAGAGAAGGCCGCCGTGCCGGTGAACTTCCTCTCCGACCTCGACATCACCGGCGGCAATTCCGGCTCGCCGGTGCTCAACGGCAAGGGTGAGCTTGTCGGCCTGGCCTTCGACGGCAACTGGGAGTCGGTGAGCTCGAACTGGGTGTTCGACCCGGCCATGACCCGCATGATCGCCGTCGACCACCGCTACATGGTCTGGGTGATGGACACCGTCTACCCGGCCCGCCACCTGCTGCAGGAAATGGGCGTGCGCTGAGCCGCCCATTGCCACTGTACGAGCGCCTTCGGGCGCTCCTACAAAGGGGTGGGAATGTTTTACAGTGGGGCAACCGAAAAAGGGGTCCCAGCATGCAGGTACGTTTCCATGGCGCCGCCGGTGAAGTCACCGGCTCCTGCCACGAGGTCGAGGCCAACGGCCATCGGCTGCTGCTCGATTGCGGCATGATCCAGGGCAGCGACGAGGACGAACGCCGCAACTGGGATCCGTTCCCGTTCGACCCCCAGGAAATCGACGCGGTCGTGCTCAGCCACGCCCACATCGACCACAGCGGCCGCCTGCCGCTGCTGGTCAAGCGCGGCTACCGCGGCCCGATCTGGACCCAGTGGGCCACCGCCGACCTGCTCAAGGTGATGCTCGAGGACGCCGCCTCGCTGGCCGAGATGGACGCCGAGCGCGACAACAAGTACCGCCGCGACGGCAAGACCAACCACAAGCCGCTGTTCAACCACGGCGACGTGGCCCGGGTGCTCGACCAGGTCCGCGCCATCGACTACGACCAGCCCAAGAAAATCCTCGGCGGCGTCACCGTCACCCTGCGCGACGCCGGCCACATCCTGGGTTCGGCCTCGGTGGAGGTGGTTGCGGACGAACCCACCGGCCGGCGCACGCTGGCCTTTTCCGGCGACATTGGCCCGCACGGCACGCCGATCCTGCGCGACCCGGTGCCGGTGCCGGCGGCCGACCTGGTGCTGCTCGAGTCGACCTACGGTGGTCGCGAGCACCGCGAGCGCGGCGCCACGCTCGACGAAATAAAGGACGTCCTGGACCACGCTTGGGCCGACCAGGGCAACGTGATCATCCCGGCCTTCGCGGTCGGCCGCAGCCAGGAGCTGCTGTACTGGTTCGCGCGCCAGTGGGACGAGTGGGACATGTCGCGCTGGAAGATCTTCCTCGACAGCCCCATGGCGATGCGCGTGGTGGACGTCTACGGCCGCCACGAAACGCTGTTCGACGAGGATGCGCAGGAAGTCTGGAACGGCCGCCCCCATCCGTTCAAGCTGCCCAATCTGCACCTGACGCCGGAAGTGTCCCAGTCGCAGGAGATCAACAACATCCGCGGCGGCGCGATCATCATCGCCGGCTCGGGCATGTGCAACGGCGGCCGCGTGCGCCACCACCTGCGCCAGAACCTGGGGCGCAAGCAGGCGCACGTGATGTTCGTCGGCTACCAGGCCAAGGGCACGCTGGGCCGCCGGCTGGTGGACGGCGCCGAGTCGGTGCGCATGTGGGGCGAGGAGATCCGCGTCAACGCAGTGCGCCATACCGTCGGCGGCCTGTCGGCGCATGCCGGCCAGTCGGGCCTGGTGGATTGGTACGGCCAGATCGCCGGCCGCCCGCCGGTCGTACTGGTGCACGGCGAGGACGACGCCCGCGAGGCACTGGCCACCGCGCTCGACCGCAAGCTGGGCGCGACGGTCAGCCTGGCGCGGCCGGAAATGACCGTCGAGGTCTGAGCCCATGTCGTCGACCGGCGGCGAACCCGCAGTCGAACGACCGTTCGCGGTGCCCTGCCGCGAACTCGACGCCGGTGCGCCGCTGCGCTGGCTGCGCGCCGGCTGGCGCGACTATCGCCGGTCCCCGGGCCTGAGCCTGCTGTTCGGCGTCGCGATCGTGCTCGCCTCCATCGCGATCTCGGCGCTGGCCTGGTGGCTCGGGCGTTTCGCCCTGCTGGCGGCCCTGCTCTCGGGCTTCATCTTCGTCGCGCCGCTGGTGGCGGTCGGCCTGTACTGCGTGAGCCGCGAGCTCGAGGCCGGGCGGCGGCCGGAGCTGCGCGATTCCTTCGTGCTGGCGCGGCGCGTGGTGGGGCAGGCCGGCGTGTTCGCCCTGGCCCAGGGCGTGGTGCTGATGCTGTGGTCGCGCGCCGGCATGATGGTCAATGCGCTGGTGCCGGTGGAGCGGGGCGACCTGGCCACCTGGATCGAGTTCCTGGCCATCGGGTCGGCGGCCGGTTCGGTGTTCGCCGCCTTCACCTTCGCCGCCGCGGCGTTTTCGCTGCCGATGATCGCCGACCGCGACGTCGACATGGTCACCGCCGGCGTGTCGAGCGTGAACGCGGTGCTGCGCAACAAGGGCGTGGCCCTGCTGTGGGCGGTGCTGATAGTGCTGCTCACCGCGGTGGGTTTCGCCACCGCCTTCCTCGGCCTGGCGCTGGTGATGCCCTGGCTGGCCTACGCCACCTGGCACGCCTACCGCGACACCCTCGACGCCTCGGACTGGCCGCGGCTGGACTGAGGCCTCAGCCGGCCGGACGGCACAGGCAGGTGCCGTCGTCGAACACCACCTTCCACGAGCCGTCGGCTTCGCGCCGCCAGGTGGAGCGGAACTCGGCGATGGGCTTGCCGGAGGGGTCGAACACCGGGCCCTTGGTCGCGGCGAGGTCGCCGCTCGCGTTCACCACCACCGTTTCCGGCCGCCATGAGAACGGCGCCTGCTCGCCTTCGAAGTACTTGCTCCACGCTGCGACGATGGCCGCCTTGCCGCGCAGTGTGTTCGGCCCCGGCGAGAAGATGGCGTCCTCGGCGATGAAGCCGGCGAAGGCGTCGAGGTCGCGTTCGGCCATGGTGCGGGCGAAGGCGGCTTCGGTGGCTCGTGCACCGGCCTCGAGCGCGGCCACGTCCACGGCCGCGGGCGCGGCGGCCGGCACGCTGGCGCAGCCGGCGAGCGGCAGCGCCAGGGTGAGCAGGGCGGTGCGCAGGCCGGCCACCTCAGCCGCCGAGGAACTTGAGCAACAGGCCGATGTTCTGCGCCCGCAGCTCGGCCAGGCGGGCCTGTCGCGCCTTGAAGGCTTCGATGGCTTCGTCGTCCATGCCCTCGAACGGGTCTTCGAGGTCGGCCATCATCTCGTCCCGGCCCTTTTCGACCTCGGCGCGGGTCGCACCGTCCAGTTCGGCATCGTCCATGTCGCTGTAGATGGCCGTCATCATCTCGTGCATGTCGACCCTGCCCAGCACATCGAAAAGATGCTCTTTGAGCAGGGTGTAGTCGCCGGGCGACACGCCAGCGGCCTCGGCCGCCGCGGCCTCGATCGCCTCGATGTCGACGTTGCCCAGCGCGATCAGCCTGCCGGCGTCCGTCTCGGCGCTGGCCAGCTTGTCGAGCGCGGCCTGCAGGCCCTCGTTCTCACGCACCAGGCCGCGCTCGAGGCCCTCGAGCACCGCGGCGGTGAGCGCCGGGCGGTCCGCAGGCTCTTCCGACGGCTCCTCGTCGAACTCGCCCTCGTCGCCGGCCAGGTCGGCCGACTCCTCCAGCGTCACGTCGCGGGTGGCTTCGCCGCCCGTGTCCTCCGTGCCGCCCGTGCAGCCGCCGAGCGCGAGCAGGGCGGCGAGGGCCAGGGCAAGCGGGGTCTTTTCCAGGGTCATGATGTTTCCTTTCCGGGGTTCAGGGTTTGCGCGCGGCGATCCAGCGGTCGATCTTGGCCTCGAGCACGGCCAGCGGCACCGAGCCGTCCTGCAGCACCTCGGCATGGAAGCCGCGGATGTCGAAGTCCTCGCCCAGTTCGGCTTCCGCGCGGTCGCGCAGTTCCTGGATCTTGAGCTCGCCGACCTTGTAGGCCAGGGCCTGGCCGGCGATGGCGATGTAACGCTCGGTCTCGGACACCGCCTCGGTGTCGCTGGTGGCCGAGTTGGCCTTCATGTACTCGATCACCTGCTCGCGGGTCCAACCCTTGGAGTGCAGGCCGGTGTCCACCACCAGGCGGATCGCGCGCCACAGTTCGGCCTGCAGGCGGCCGAAGTACTGGTGCGGGTCGGTGTACACGCCCAGTTCCTTGCCCAGCGACTCGGCGTACAGGCCCCAGCCCTCGATGAAGGCCGTTTCGCCGCCGAAGCGGCGGAAGGCCGGCAGGCCCTGGAGCTCCTGCTGCAGCGCGATCTGGAAGTGGTGGCCGGGGATGGCCTCGTGCAGGAACAGCGACTCGGCGTCCCAGGTCTTGCGGGTCGGCAGGTCGTAGGTGTTGACGTAGAAGATGCCCGGGCGGCTGCCGTCCTCGCTGGGGCGCATGTAGCTGCCGCCGGCGGCCGACTGGGCGCGGAAGGCCTCGACCGGGCGGATCTCGAAGGCCGCGGCGGGCTTGAGCGAGAACAGCTCGTCCGCGCGTTCGTTGACCTTGGCCTCGAGCGCGCGGTAGGCGGTGAGCAGGGCATCCTCGCTCTCGAACTCGAACTGCTTGTCGGTGGTCATGAACTGGAAGAACTCGGCGCGGCTGCCGGTGAAACCGACCTCCTGCATCACCGCATCCATTTCCCCGTGGATGCGCGCCACCTCGGCCAGGCCGATGTCGTGGATCTGCGCCGGCGACAGGTCGGTGGTGGTGGACATGCGCACGCGGTAGGCATACCAGGCCTCGCCGTCGGGCAGCGCCGACAGCGACACCGTGTCGCGGCAGGCCGGCAGGTACTCATCGGCGACGAAGGCGCGCAGTTCGCGGTAGGCCGGCATCAGCTGCTCGGCGATGAGCGTGCGGTAGGCCTCGGTGAGCCGCGCCTTGTCCTGCTCGCTGAAGCCTTCCGGGAAGCCGGCCACCGGGCGCCAGAACAGGGTGTCCTCGGGCTTGTCCTTGATCAGCGCGTCGATCTGCGGGATCACCTTCTGCATCAGCACCTTCGGCTGCACCACGCCGTTGGCCATGCCGGTGCGCATGTTCGCCTGCATGGTCCGCATCAGGTCCGGGAACTTCCCGGCGCGGGCCAGCCAGTTGTCGTAGTCCTGCACGGTGGCGAAGGGCTGGGCGCTGGTGCCCGAACCGAGTTGGGCGAACATGCCGGTGAGGTTGTAGAACTGGTTGAGCGGCTGCTGCCAGTCCGGGAAACGCTCGCCCTCGATCTCGGCCTCGAGGTCGCGCACGAAGATCTGGTAGCTCAGCAGGTCCTGGCCGGCGAGGCCGTCGCTGCCGATGGCCTGGGCGCGGGCCAGCCAGTCGCGGCTGAAGGCGGCCTGCTTGTCGCGGAATTCGGCGCTGAAGAAGTCAGGCAGCTGGTCGTTGTAGCGGGCGTCGCCGATGAAGGTGGCCTGCAGGGGGTTGAGCGCCAGCGAGGCTTCCCAGAAGTCGGCGTACAGCTGCTCGAGCTGAGCGGCACGCGCGGCCGCCTGCTCGGCGCTGACGGCCGGGGCGGCGGTGGCCGCGGTGTCGGGGGAGCCGGCCGGCGAACAGCCGGCGAGGGCGATGGCCAGGGCGAGGGCAAGCGGGCGCAGGGTCATGTCGGGGTCCTTGGGCAGGGCGAGGGAATGTCGGGGCGCAGGGTGTCAGGGTGTCGAGAGTAGCGCCTGCGCATTGCGGACCTCCACCCAAGGCAGGGCCCCGAGCGAGGCCTGCAGGAAGGGGCGGTGCGCGCCCCCCACCAGCAGCAGCACGCGTTCGCCGTCTGCGCGCGCGAGCTCGCGCGCGAGGTAGGCGGTGATTTCGGCGTTGCGGGCGTGCCAGAGCATCAGCCGGCGCTTGTCGGCGTCATGGCCGACACCGCGGTCGAACACGGCCCACTCGGCGGCCAGGTCGGCCCGGGCGAAGGATTCCGAGTTCATCCAGGCCAGCAGGCCAAGCAGGCCGTCCGGGCTCGTGGCGTCCCAGTGGCTGGCCTGCTGCGCGTTGAAGTCTTCGAGGCCGCGACCCACCGACGGGTCGGCGAGCAGGGGCATGAGCTCGTCGGCCAGCGCGTTCACGCCCAGCTCGTCGACGAAGGGATCGACGGCACACAGCTCGCGCTGGCCGAGCGAGCGGGCCAGGGGCAGGGCCAGTGACGCGATCTCGTTTTCGCTGGCCGCCAAGGCATCGAGCCGGCCGGCGGCCACCCGGCCGATGCGGGCCTGGGCGGCCTCGCGCTGCGCAGGCGACAGGCGGCTCCAGTTCAGCGCCGCCGACCACGGCTCGTGGCCGGCCAGTTGCAGGGAGACCAGGCGGACCTGCTGCGCCTCGTCGAGCGCCGGCATCGCCGCCAGCCGGCCGGCCTCGGCACGGGCCTGGCGGCCTTCAAGCCCCAGCCGGGCCTGCTGCTCGCCGGCGAGCCGCACCGCGTCCATGGCGAAGGTGGACAGCAGCTCGCCGTGGCGTGCCGGGTCGGCCAGGAAGGCCTCGACCCGCTCGCCGGGGATAGCCTCGATGCACACGCGGGTCGGCGCGTACCCGGCCAGCCGCCGCACCACGGCCTCGCGCTGCGCCGCATCGGGGGCCGGCTGCAGCATGGCCAGGTGCGCGGTCCCGACCACCACGACCTCGGCCGCCGGCGAGGCGGCCGATGCCAGCAGGGCCAGGGCGAGGGCGACGGCGGACAGGGGTTTGGCGGACTTGGACACGGCGGGGCGCTCCCGGGAGCATGGGCGGACCTGCCCAGTCTGGGGCGCGCTGCGCCCGGCGGCCCGGGCTGGAAGTCACGGCCTCAGCCGCGCGCGGCGGCGGCGCGCAGTTCCGCGGCCTGGCCCGGGCCAAGCCAGAGGGTGATCAGTCGGCGCACCAGGTAGATCAGCGGGATCAGGGCGATGGCGCAGGCCATCTTGTAGCCGTAGTTCATGCTCGCCACGGCCAGCCACAGCGAGGTGGGCCACTGCTGCGGGCCGAGCACGAAGGCGATCCAGAGCACGATCAGGCTGTCGAAGAGCTGCGAGACGGCCGTCGAGCCGGTGGCGCGCAGCCAGACCATGCGCTCGCCGGTGGCCCGGCGGATGCGGTGGAACACGCTCACGTCCACCAGCTGGCCGATGAGGAAGGCCACCAGCGAACCACCGATGGTCCACAGGCCCTGGCCGAACACCGCCGCGAACGCGGCCTGGTAGTCGGGCACGCCCTGGTCGGCGGCCACGCCCACCCACCACGAGGCCGGCGCCAGCGAGATGGCCAGGTAGGCGAACACGAAGCCGTAGCTGATCAGCGCCACGGCCAGCCAGCTGATGAAGCGCACGCCGCGCTTGCCGAAGAACTCGTTGATGACGTCGGTCATCACGAACACGATCGGCCAGACCAGGGTGCCGGCAGTGAAGTTGAGCGAGCCGTTCTGGCCGAAGAGGTTCCACTCGAAGGGCGCCACGCCCAGCGTGTCCTCGAGCGCGAAGATCTTCACGCCGATGAACTCGGCCAGCAGCGCGTTGCTGACGAAGAAGGCCGCCAGTACCAGGAACAGGCGGTTGGCGCGTTCGGCGCTGGTCACGATTCGCGGCCGGGGCGGTCGAAGGGCATGGTGTCGGGGCTGACGGCGCCGCCGGAGATGATGAAGGACATCGCCTCGTCCACGCTCCAGTCGGTGGGCGTGAGCCGGTCGACGGGGACGATCTCGAGGTAGCCCGAGGTCGGGTTGGGCGTGGTGGGCACGTACACCGCCGCCAGCTCGCGGCCGGTGCCCTGCTCGCGGATGACGCGGGTGACGAAACCCACGCACTTCATCTCGCGGTGCGGGAAGTCGATGAGCACCACGCGCTGGGTGCCGTCGGGCTTGGTCTGCAGCAGGTCGAGCAGCTTGCGGGCGCTGCCGTACACCGTGCTGGCCAGCGGGATGCGGGCGATCAGGCCCTCGAACCAGCCCAGCAGCTGCTGGCCGACCACGCGCCGCGCCAGGGCGCCGACGGCGATGATCACGAAGATGGTGGCCACCACGGCGAAGGCCGACTGTGCCCACGGATCGTCCACCCAGCCCAGCCAGTCCGGATGCGTGGCCGCCAGCCGCGCCGAGAGCGGGGCGACCACCGGCTGGCTGGTGTCCTTGAGCAGGGCAAGCACGAACTTGAAGACGATCCAGACCAGCCAGATCGGCAGCAGGGTCAGGAGGCCGGTGAGGAAGTAGGCACGGAGGCGTCGCATGGCCGGAGTGTAGGCCAAGCGACGGTGTGCGGCGCGTCAGCGCTGGCCGAGTTCCTCGGCGGCCACTTCCCGCACCAGGCGGAAGCCGATGTCGTCGAAGCCGGTGTCGGCGTCGAAGTCGTTGCTCTGGCCCGGGTTGGAACGCTGCGCCGTGTCGCGCCAGCCCACGCCGGCGGCGAGCCGGCGCTGGCAACCGCGGGTGCAGTTGCTGGTCCACTCGCGCACGTTGCCGCGCAGGCCGGCCAGGCCCAGCGGGCTCAGCGGACCCTGGCTGGCGCTCACCGTGCCCTCGCTGCCGCAGTCGATGCGGCCGTCGCGGCAGGCGTTGCCGCTGCCGCGGTAGCCGGCCAGCGGGCTCCACTCGGACAGGGTCGGCAGGCGATAGGTCTGGCCGCTGCGCTGGCTGAGCCAGCGGGCATAGGCCTGGGCGTCGTCGTAGCTGACGCAGGCCACCGGGTGGTTGCCCGACTGGTTGAAGCCCGGGTCGTCCCAACTGCGCTTCTTCAGGCTGATCGGCGCCAGCCGGTTGCGGCAGCGCGCGGCCGGCCGGCCGGTGGCGCTGGCGAAGGCGGCGTACTCGGCGCGCGTGACTTCCGAGCGCATCGCGCCCAGCCCCGCCGCGCCGGCGCGCGGGGTGCGCACCAGCACCATCGCCGCGGCGGTGTCCGGCAGGGCGTCGCCGGCCTTGGGCAGCTCCACCGATTTCGACCAGGCCGGCTCCAGGCTGGCCGGCTCGATCTCGAGCGCCGCGGCCAGCAGCTTGGCGGCCGCCACGGCCTCGGCGTCGAGTTGCTCCAGGCCCTTCTCGAGCCGCGCAAGTAGCAGCGGCGGCAGTTGCTCGCGCATCTGCATCCAGGGCTTGCCCTGCAGGCGGTCCATTTCGGCCGCGAAGGGCTTGGCCCTGTCGTAGTTCTCGCGCGCCGCGCCGTCGTCGGCGGCCTGCACGGCGGCCACGACGCGGGTGCTGTAGTAGGCGATCACCTCGTCCGACAGCCGGTACAGCGCCGGCTCGCGCGGCGCGACCTGGCGTGCGGCGCGCAGCGACTCCATGGCGTTGTCGCCGGCCGGCAGGCTCAGGCGCTGGCGGTCGATCTGCCGGCGCGCCGCGGACAGTTCGCGGGCGCCGGGGCGGGTGGGGTCGTAGTCGAGCGTGGCCACGGCGACGCTGGCCTGCACGTTGGCGAAGGGCGACGGCGTCGCGGGCGACCCGACCGGGGCCTCCGGCACGGGCGCCGGCTCCGTCGGGGCGGTGGTGGCGTCGACCGGCGAGTCCGCCGCCCCGGCCACCGGCGTCGCGTCCTCGACGGTGAAGAAGTCGTTCGACGGGGCCGGGTCGGCCGGCTCGTGGCCCATCAGCCAGGCCATGGCGATGGCGGCCAGCCCGGCCGCGACCAGGCTGCCGGCCAGCGGCTTCCACCAGCGCTCGAACAGGCCGCGCACCTTCTCCGGATCGACCAGCGGCTCGCTGCGCTTGCCGGTGGCGATCTGGTTGAGCGCGCCGAGCATCTGCTGGGCGTTGCGGTAGCGGTTGTCGGGCGACTTGGCCATGGCCCGGTCGATGAAGGGCTGCCAGTGCTTCTTCTCGGGCGGCAGCCGCGGCACCGGGTCCTGGGCGTGCATCAGCGCCAGCGCCAGCGGATCGGCGGCCTGGAAGGGCAGCTTGCCGGTGAGCAGTTCGAAGGCCAGCACGCCGACGCTGTACAGGTCGGCGCGGCCGTCCACCACTTCGCCGCGCGCCTGCTCGGGCGCCATGTAGCCGCCGCTGCCGACCGCCAGGCCGGCGGTGGTGATGCGGGTGGAGTCGCGCTTGCTCAGCGCGATGCCGAAGTCGGTGAGCAGCGGCCGGTCGGCGTTGTCGAACAGCACGTTCTCGGCCTTGACGTCGCGGTGCACGATGCCGCGCGCATGCGCGTACTCGAGCGCCGAGAGCAGGGAGCGCAGCACCTCGATGGCGCGCTCCTCGTCGTGGGTGAAGTCGCGCTGGCCCAGGTGGCCCTTGGCCAGGTAGGGCAGCACGTAATAGAGCAGGCCCTGGCGCGTGCGACCCACCTCGTGGATGCCGACGATGCAGGGATGCTCGAGCTTGGCGATGGTGCGCGCCTCGTGCTCGAAGCGCTGCTTGGAGATTTCGTCCGTCAGCGCCGCCGGCGACATGACCTTGATGGCCACCTGGCGGTCCAGCGACTCCTGCACGCCCAGGTACACCTGCGACATGCCGCCCTTGCCGATCCGGCGCAGCACGCGGTAACCGGGGATCTCGGGCATGTAGCTCGAGAGCAGCGCGGTCAACTCGTCAGGGGAGAGTTCTTCTTCCTGCTGCATGGTGCGAGGGGGTGGGCGGGGGGGACGAAGCCACCAGCATACGGTAGCGGCGCGTTCAGGCAAGCAAACGGCTATTTTGTGAAGTGCGTCACATTTCCTGCCGCGCCTCCCGCAAAGGCCGCCCCCGGGGCTCAGTCCCGCTTCCGGCGGACGTAGATCTGCTTGCGGACCCGGGCCACCACGTGGCCCTCGCCGTCGTGCACCTCGGTCTCGAACCAGCGCAGCACCTTTTCGCCGCCCGCGGCGGCGGCCCGGACCTCCTCGACCACCGCGTCATCGAGCCGGAATTCGGCCACCACCGTGCCCCGGCCGGGCTTCTCGAAGCGGATCTCGCCGGCCTGGTCCCAGACCAGGTAGCCCGGCCCCAGCCGGCGCAGCATCAGGATCATCCAGAACGGGTCGGTCATGGCGAACAGGCTGCCGCCGAAGTGCGTGCCGACGTAGTTGCGGTTGTACCAGCGCTGGCGCAGCTCGACCCGGGCGTGGCGGAAGTCGTCCGACAGGTGGGTGACGTGCACGCCCGAGAGCAGGAAGGGCGGCCAGAGGTTGAACAGCAGCCGCAGGCGGGAAGCTTTCACGGGCGGCGCCTCAGAACAGCAGCGAGGCCATCTTGCGGCGGTAGGCGCCGACCAGGTCCTCGTCCTCGACCACGCGGAAGGCGTCGATCAGGGCGCGGCGCGGCAGCCCGTCCTCGAAGCCGCGGTCGCGCCGCAGCATCTCCAGGAACTGCTCCAGGCCGTCCTGCCAGCGCCCGGCGACGATGGCGTGGGCGCCCAGCAGGTGGCGGGCGCGCAGGTCGGCCGGGTCGGCCTCGACCGCGCGCGCCAGGGCCTCGGCCGGCGGCGCGTCCTTGAGCAGGGCCAGGAAGGCCAGCCGGGCCCGACCGCGCAGGGCGCGGTCGTCCTGGGCCAGGTTGGCGGGCAGGGCGTCGAGCAGGGCCTCGGCCTCGGCCGCGGCGCCGGTGCGCAGCAGGGCCAGGGCCAGGTCGAGCTTGAGCTCGTCCTTGTCCGGCTCGGCCTGCACGGCGGCGCGCAGGCGCACGACCTCGGCATGCGGGTCCGCCGGCGGCGCGGCCTCGGGTTCGGCCGGGGCTTCGGCCTCCTTCGCGGTGATGCCGTGGTGGGCCAGGAACTGGCGCAGCTGGCCCTCGGGCAGGGCGCCGGGGAAGCCGTCGACGATCTGGCCGTCCTTGACCAGCATCACCGTCGGCACCGACTTGATCTGGAAGTAGCCGGCGAGCTGCTGCTCCTTGTCCACATCCACCTTGGCCAGCAGGAAACCGCCGTTGAACTCGGCGGCAAGCTTCTCGAGCACCGGGCCGAGGGTCTTGCAGGGGCCGCACCAGGTGGCCCAGAAGTCCACCAGCACCGGCGTTTCGCGCGACTTGAGCAGTACGTCCTGCTCGAAGCCGGCGAGGCCGGCGTCGAAAACGTAGGGGTTGGCAGGGGTCATGGCGGGTCCGTCCGTAGGGAATCAGTCCCCACAGATGGTGCCAGTTGCGGCCCGACTCAAGCCAATCCGGCCGGGTTCACTCCGGCTGGCGCACCACCTTGCCGTCCTTCATGACGAAATCCGCCCTGCGAACCACCGTGATGTCGGCCAGCGGGTCGCCCGGCACGGCCACAATGTCGGCCGGCAGGCCCGGGGCCACGCGGCCGAGGTCGTCGCGGCGCAGCACCGTGGCGGCGTGGATGGTCGCCGAACGCAGGGCCTCGGCCGGCGGCATGCCGGCCTCGACCATGAAGACGAATTCGTCGGCGTTGTCGCCGTGCAGGCCGACGCCGGCGTCGGTGCCGAAGGCGATCTTCACCCCGGACCGCCAGGCCCGCGAGAGCGTGTCCTGGATCTGCGGGCCGATGCGCGCCGCCTTGGGCCGCACGACCTCGGGGTAATAGCCGTCGATCTTGGCCTTCTCGGCCACGAAGCGGCCGGCCGAGACCGTGGGCACGTACCAGGTGCCGTGCTTTTTCATCAGCGCGAACACCTCTTCGTCCATGTAGGTGCCGTGCTCGATGCTGTCCACGCCGCCGACGATGGCCCGGCGCATGCCTTCCTTGCCGTGCGCGTGCGCGGCGACGGAGTAGCCGTAGTCGCGCGCCGTCTGCACGATCGCCGCCACCTCGTCGACGGTGAACTGCGGCGCGTCGCCGCTGCGCGCGTAGCTGAGCACGCCGCCAGTGGCGGTGATCTTGATCACGTCCGAGCCGTCCTTGTAGCGCTGGCGGACGGCGCGCCGGGCTTGATCGGGGCTGTTGACCACGCCCTCGGCCGGTCCCGGCTCCCCGAGCGCGTGGGCGAAGCGGTCGTTGAGGCCGTTGGTGGGGTCGGCGTGGCCGCCGGTGGTGGCGATGGACTTGCCGGCGGCCAGGATGCGCGGCCCCTCGATCCAGCCCTGGTCGATGGCGTCGCGCAGGGCCAGGGTGGTCTCGCCGCCCAGGTCGCGCACGGTGGTGAAGCCGGCATGCAGGGTGCGGCGCGCATAGGCCGTCGAGCGCAGCACGGTGAACTCGGGGTCGAGCCGGAAACCCTCGGAATAGGCCTGCGGGCTCGATTCGCCGCCCAGGTGCACGTGCAGGTCGATCCAGCCGGGGCTGCAGGTGTGGCCGCGCAGGTCCACCGCGCTGGCGCCTTCGACCGCGCCGTGGCCCTCGCGCACCTCGCGGACCTTGCCGTCGGCCACCACGACGGTGCGTGCGGGCAGGTTGCGGCCGCTGGCGGGGTCGAACAGCTGGCCGCACTGCAGGGCCAGGACATCGGCCAGGGCAGGGGCGGGCAGGGCCAGGCTGAGGGCGAGCAGGAGCGGGCTGGGGCGCATCGTGGGTCTCCGTGGGCGTTGGCCCATCAGACCACAGCCGGGACGGGCCAGAAAGCCCGGGGATTTGTTACGCTGGCGGCCTGCATTTCACGCCTCCTTTCCCCATGTCCCAAGCCCACGATCCCAGCGCCTACGACCCGAAGGCGGTGGAAACCGCCGCGCAAGCCCACTGGCAGGCCACGGGTGCCTTCCAGGTCAGCGAAGACACCTCGCGGCCCAAGTTCTTCTGCCTTTCCATGCTGCCGTACCCTTCGGGCGCGCTGCACATGGGCCACGTGCGCAACTACACCATCGGCGACGTCATCAGCCGGCACCGGCGCATGAAGGGCTTCAACGTGCTCCAGCCGATGGGCTGGGACGCCTTCGGCCTGCCGGCCGAGAACGCCGCGATCAAGAACCGCACCGCGCCGGCGAAGTGGACCTACAGGAACATCGGGCACATGCGCGGCCAGCTCCAGCGCCTGGGCTTCGCCTACGACTGGAGCCGCGAGTTCGCCACCTGCACCCCGGAGTACTACCGCTGGGAGCAGCTGATGTTCACCCGGCTGATGAAGAAGGGCCTGGTGTACCGGCGCAACTCGGTCGTGAACTGGGACCCGGTGGACCAGACCGTGCTGGCCAACGAGCAGGTCGTCGACGGCCGCGGCTGGCGCTCGGGCGCGCTGGTGGAAAAGCGCGAGATCCCGCAGTGGTTCCTCAAGATCACCGACTACGCGCAGCAGCTGCTCGACGGCCTGGACACGCTCCCGGGCTGGCCCGATGCGGTCAAGACCATGCAGCGCAACTGGATCGGCCGCAGCGAGGGCCTCGAGATCCAGTTCGCCATGGAGGCCCTGGCCGAGCCGCTGACGGTGTTCACCACCCGTCCCGACACCCTGATGGGCGTCACCTACGTCGCCGTCGCCGCCGAGCATCCGGTGGCGATGTGGGCCGCCTCCGGCAACCCCGAGGTGAAGGCCTTCGTCGACGAGTGCCGCAAGGGCGGCGTGTCGGAAGCCGAGCTCGAGACGCAGGAAAAGAAGGGCGTGTTCACCGGCCTGTACGCCGTGCACCCGATCTCCGGCGACAAGGTGCCGGTGTGGGTGGCCAACTTCGTGCTCATGGGCTATGGCACCGGTGCGGTGATGGCCGTGCCCGGCCACGACGAGCGCGACTTCGAGTTCGCCCACAAGTACGGCCTGCCGGTGAAGCAGGTGATCGCCATGGTCGGGGAGAGCTACGACCCCGACCGCTGGCAGGCCTGGTACTCGGAAAAGACCGACGACCGCCTGCGCGTGGTCAACTCCGGCCCGCTCGACGGCATGGGCTACCAGGGCGCGTTCGACACCCTGGCCGAGCAGCTCGAGGCGCGCGGCCAGGGCCGCCGCCGCGTGAACTACCGCCTGCGCGACTGGGGCGTGAGCCGCCAGCGCTACTGGGGCTGCCCGATCCCGGTCATCCACTGCGACAAGTGCGGCGCGGTGCCGGTGCCGGAAGACCAGCTGCCGGTGGTGCTGCCCGAGGACGTCGAGTTCACCGGCGTCACCTCGCCGATCAAGGCCGATCCGGCCTGGCGCGCCACCACCTGCCCGGACTGCGGCGGCGCCGCCGAGCGCGAGACCGACACCTTCGACACCTTCATGGAGTCGAGCTGGTACTACGCGCGCTACACCTCGCCCGGTGCGAAGGACCTGGTGGACGGCCGCGCCAACTACTGGCTGCCGGTCGACCAGTACATCGGCGGCATCGAGCACGCGATCATGCACCTGCTGTACTTCCGCTTCTTCCACAAGCTCATGCGCGACGCCGGGCTGGTGGAAAGCGACGAGCCGGCCACGAACCTGCTCTGCCAGGGCATGGTGATCGCCGACACCTACTACCGCGAAGCCGGCGACGGCTCGAAGGACTGGATCAACCCGGCCGACGTGGACGTGCAGCGCGATGCGAAGGGCCACGTCACCGGCGCCGTTCTGCGCGCCGACGGCCAGCCGGTGCAGGTGGGCGGCACCGAGAAGATGTCCAAGTCCAAGAACAACGGCGTCGACCCGCAGACGATGGTGGACAAGTACGGCGCCGACACCGTGCGCCTGTTCTCGATGTTCGCCGCGCCGCCCGAGCAGAGCCTGGAGTGGAACGAGGCCGGCGTGGAGGGCATGGCGCGCTTCCTGCGCAGGCTCTGGAGCCTGGTGCAGAAGCACGTGGCCGAGGGCCCGGCGCCGAAGCTCGAGGTCGCCTCGCTCGACGGTGCCCAGCGCGCGCTGCGCCGCCAGCTGCACGAGTGCATCCAGAAGGTGGGCGACGACTACGGCCGCCGCCACACCTTCAACACGGCCATCGCCGCGGTGATGGAACTGCTCAACGCCATCGCGAAGTTCGACGACGCCAGCGCCCAGGGCCGGGCCCTGCGCCAGGAGTGCTTCGAAGTGGTGGTGCTGCTGCTCAACCCGATCACCCCGCACACCTCGCACGCGCTCTGGCAGGCCCTGGGCCACCCGGAGGCCACGCTCGAGGACCAGCCCTTCCCCGAGGCCGACCCGGCCGCGCTGGTGCGCGAGGCGGTGACGCTGGCGGTGCAGGTCAACGGCAAGCTGCGCGGGACCATCGAGGCCTCGGTCAACGCCGGCAAGGACACGGTCGAGGCGCTGGCCCTGGCCGAGCCGAACGTGCAAAAGTTCCTCGAAGGCCTGTCCGTGCGCAAAGTGATCGTGGTGCCGGGCAAGATCGTCAACATCGTCGCGGGATGAGCCCATGCGCAATTTGCTGATCGTGCTTTGCCTGTCCCTGCTGGCCGCCGGCTGCGGCTTCAAGCCGCGCGCCTCGCTGGCCGTGGCCACCGAGCTGGGCCCGGTCGCGGTGTCGGCCAGCGACCGGTTCAGCCCGCTGGCCCGCGACCTGGCCGCGGCGCTCACCCGCGCCGGCGCCGAGCCGGCGGTCGAGGGCGAGCCCGCGTCCACGCTCAAGCTGCTGCGCGAGCGCCGCAGCAGCCGCCCGCTCACCTATGAACGCGGCGCCGGCGTGCGCGAGTACGAGATCACCTACGAGGTGGAGTTCGAACTGCGTGCCGCCGACGGCAGCGTGCGGGTGCCGAAGCAGCGGGTCGAACTGTCGCGCGACTACACCTACGACGCGCGCGGCGCGATCGGCTCGCCGGCCGAAGAGCGCCTGCTCGACGAGGAGCTGCGCCGCGGCATGGTCGCGGCGGTGATGCGCCGGCTCGACGCAGCCCTGCGCGCCGACTGATGGAACTGCGGCCGGCCCAGTTCGAGCGCCAGCTCGGTGCCGAGCCGCTGCGGCCGGCCTACCTGGTGGCCGGTTCCGAGCCGCTGCTGGTGCAGGAGGCCGCCGACGCGCTGCGCGCCCGGGCCCGCGAGGAGGGTTACGGCGAGCGCGAAGTCTTCGACGTCGACGCCGACTTCGACTGGAACCGGCTCAGCCAGGGCATGGCCTCGATGAGCCTGTTCGCCAGCCGCCGCCTGTTCGAGCTGCGCATGCCCTCGGGCAAGCCCGGCAAGGAGGGCGCGGAGGCGCTGCGCGAGTACTGCGCCAAGCCGCCGCCCGATACGGTGCTGCTCATCACCACCCAGGACTGGAGCCGCAAGCACGCCGGCAAGTGGACCGAGGCCATCGCCGCCGCCGGCCACCTGGTGGTGTTCTGGCCGCTCAAGTCGCACGAGCTGGGTGACTGGCTGCAGCGCCGCCTGCGCAGCCGCGGGCTGGTGGCGACGCCGGACGCGGTGCAGCAGCTGGCCGACCGGGTCGAGGGCAACCTGCTGGCGGCCGCGCAGGAAGTCGACAAGCTGGCCCTGCTGGCCGGCGGCAGCCGCGAGGCCATCGACGCCGTGCGCATGGAGCAGCTGGTCGCCGACTCCTCGCGCTTCGACGTCTTCGCCATGGTCGACGCCGCCCTGGCCGGGGAGCCGGCGCGCGCCGTGCGCATGCTGGCCGCACTGCGCGCCGAGGGCGAGCAGGTGGCCGGGCTGATGCCCATGGTGGCCAAGGAAGTGCTGGCGCTGTGCAAACTCTCGCGCGCCGCCGAAGCCGGCAGGCTGGCGGCGGCCATGCGCGAACTGCATGTCTGGGAGAGCAAGCAGGCGGCCTACCGGCGCGCCGCCGAGCGGCACCCGCCCTCGCGCTGGGAGGCCTTCGCCGCCGAATGCGGCCGCATCGACCGCAGCGCCAAGGGCCGCGGCGACGGCGACCCCTGGCTGCAGCTCGAGCGCCTGCTGGTGGCCATCGCCGACGCCCGGGCCCGCCGCCTGCTGGCCTCGTGAGCCTGCGCATCCTCTACGGCGGCACCTTCGACCCGGTGCACGCCGGCCACCTGGCGGTGGCGCGCGCCGCCCGCGACACCTTCGGCGTGCCCGTGCACCTGCTGCCCGCGGCCGACCCGCCGCACCGCGGCGCCCCCGGCGCCAGCGCCCGCGACCGCGCCGACCTGCTGGCCCTGGCGCTGGCCGGCGAGCCCGGCCTGGCCGTGGACGAGCGCGAACTGCACCGCCCGGGCCCGTCCTGGACCGTCGACACCCTGCGCGAGCTGCGTGCCGAAGCCGGCCCGGAAACCCCGCTGGCCTGGCTGCTGGGCGCCGATGCCTTCCGCGGCCTGCCGTCCTGGCACGAGTGGCCGGCGCTGGCCGGCCTGGCCCACTTCATCGTGGCCGTGCGACCCGGGCACGAGACCGAGAACCTGCCGGCGGCGCTGGAAGCCGCCTGCACCGGCCGCTGGGCCGATTCGCCGCTGGCGCTGGCCGCGGCCCCGGCGGGGCGCCTGTTCAGGCTCAGGCTGCCGCCGCACCCGGCCTCGGCCACCGAACTGCGCCGGCGCCTGGCCGCGGGCGAAGCCACCGGGGACTGGCTGGCACCCGCCGTGGCGGACGAGATCGCCCGGCGCGGCCTGTACCGGGCGGGCTGAGCGCCAGGGGCGTATAATCGGCCCCCTTTCTTTCCGACCGAGCCGCCCGTTGACCAGCCAAGCCCACGTCATCAAGACCCAGATGCCCGACCCGGCCCCGTCGCCGGAGGCCCTGCTCAAGCAGGTGCACGCCGCGCTGGAGGAAATGAAGGCCAAGGACGCCGTCGAGATCGACGTGCGCGGCAAGACGAGCATCGCCGACTACCTGGTGCTTGCCTCCGGCACGTCCACCCGTCACGTGAAGTCGGTGGCCGACGAGGTGGTCAAGTTCGCCAAGAAGTGCGGCGTGATGCCGCTGGGCGTGGAAGGCGAGCGCGAGGCCGAGTGGGTGCTGGTCGACCTGGGCGACGTGATCGTGCACGTCATGCTGCCGCGCGTGCGTGAGTTCTACGCCCTCGAGCGCCTCTGGACCGTCGGCGACCAACCCCCCGAGGAACCGTCGGCCTCCTGAGATGAAGGCGCGCCTGGTCGCGGTGGGGGAGAAGGCGCCCGTATGGGTGGCCGAGGGCTTCGCCGAATACCAGAAGCGGCTCTCGCACTGGCTGCCGCTGGAGCTGGTCGAGGTTGCGCCCGGGCTGCGCGGCAAGGGCCGTGACGCCGCGCGCGCCATGGCCGACGAGGGCGGGCGGGTGCAGGCGGCGCTGCCGCGGGGCGGCTGGGTCGTCGCGCTCGATGGGCGGGGCAAGGCCCATTCCTCCGAACAGCTGGCCGCGCGCCTGGAGCACTGGCGCCAGCAGGGCCGCGACCTGGCCTTCCTCATCGGCGGCCCCGAGGGCCACGCCCCGGAGGTGCTGGCGGCGGCCGACGAAACCTGGTCGCTGGGCCCGCTGACCCTGCCGCACATGCTGGTGCGGCTGGTGCTGGCCGAACAGCTGTACCGCGCCTGCAGCCTGCTCGCGAACCATCCCTACCACCGGGCCTGAGCGGATATCCTTGGGCGATGCTTTACCTCGCCTCGCAATCCCCGCGCCGCCGCGAGCTGCTCGCCCAGCTCGGCCTGTCCTTTGGCCTGCTTGACGTGGACGTGCCCGAGGTCCGCCAGCCCGGCGAGCCGCCCGAGGCCTACGTCAGCCGCGTGGCCCGCGAGAAGGCCGGTGCCGGCCTGCTGGCGGTGGTGGCCAACCCCGGCGCCGTGGTCCTGGGCGCCGACACCGAGGTGGTGCTCGACGACGAGGTGTTCGGCAAGCCCGTCGATGCCGACGATGCCGCGCGCATGCTCGGCAGGCTTTCGGGGCGCACGCACCGCTGCATCTCCACCGTCTGGCTGGTCAGCGCCGGACGCGAGGCCCAGGCCACCTGCATCACCGAGGTGCGCTTCGAGGAACTCACCGCCGCGCGCATCGCCGCCTACGTCGCAACCGGCGAGTGCTTCGGCAAGGCCGGCGCCTACGCCATCCAGGGCCGCGCCGCGGCCTTCGTCGCCCACCTGGCCGGCAGCCATTCCGGCGTGATGGGCCTGCCCCTGCATGAAACCGCGCGGCTGCTGCGCGGCTTCGGCCTCATGGACTGAGGAGCCCCCATGTCGGAAGAGATCCTGATCAACGTCACCCCGCGCGAGACCCGCGTGGCCGTGGTCGAGAACGGCATGCTGCAGGAACTGCACATCGAACGCGCCTCGCGCCGCGGCGTGGTCGGCAACATCTACAAGGGCCGGGTGCAGCGGGTGATGCCCGGCATGCAGGCCGCCTTCGTCGAGATCGGCCTCGAGCGCGCCGCCTTCCTGCACGCCTCGGACATCCTCAAGCTGCCGGCCGCGCAGCCTGGCGAGGCCGAGCCCGAGGGCGATCCGTCGTCGGCCCCGGCGCCCGCGCCGGCCATCACCTCGCTGGTGCACGAGGGCCAGGAGATCGTGGTGCAGGTGGTCAAGGACCCGATCGGCAGCAAGGGCGCGCGCCTGACCACGCAGATCTCGATCCCTTCGCGCTACCTGGTGTTCCTGCCGCACTCGCGCGTGCTGGGCGTGTCGGCGCGAATCGAGGACGAGGCCGAGCGCAACCGGCTCAAGGCGATCGTCGGCGAACTGGCCAACGGCAGCGGCCAGGGTTACATCGTGCGCACCAACGCCGAGGGCCAGCCGGCCGAAGCCCTGGCCGAGGACGTGGACTACCTGCGCAAGGCCTGGGAGGCCGTGCGCGAGGCCAGCGCCAGCCGCCAGGTCGGCCAGCGCATCTACGAGGACCTCTCGCTGCCGATGCGCACCGTGCGCGACCTGATGCGCAAGAACGTCGACAGCGTACGGGTCGATTCGCGCGAGGCCTATGAAAAGCTCAGCGCCTTCGCCCGCCAGTTCATGCCCGGGCTGGCCGAACGCATCGAGCACTACGGCGGCGAAAGGCCGATCTTCGACCTCTACGGCGTCGAGGATGAGATCCAGCGCGCGCTGCAGAAGGAGGTCCCGCTCAAGTCCGGCGGTTACCTGGTGATCGACCAGACCGAGGCCATGGCCACGATCGACGTCAACACCGGCAGCTTCCTGGGCCAGCGCAACCTCGAGGAAACCGTCTACCGCACCAACCTCGAGGCGGCCCAGGCGGTGGCGCGGCAGCTGCGCCTGCGCAACCTCGGCGGCATCATCATCATCGACTTCATCGACATGACCGACGACGAGCACAAGCGCCAGGTGCTGCGCACGCTCGAGAAGGGCCTGGCGCACGACCACGCGCGCACCTCGGTGCACGATTTCTCGCCGCTGGGCCTGGTGGAGATGACCCGCAAGCGCACCACCGACAGCCTCGAGCGCCAGCTCTGCGAGCCCTGCCACGAGTGCGGCGGCCGCGGCACGCTCAAGACCACCGAGACCCTGACCTACGAGATCTTCCGCGAGATCACCCGCGCGGTGCGCCAGTTCGAGGCCCAGCAGCTGCTGGTGATCGCATCGCCCAAGGTCGTCAACAAGATCACCGACGAGGAGTCGGCGGCGGTGGCCGAGCTCGAGGAGTTCCTCGGCAAGTCCATCCGTTTCCAGGCCGACGACCAGTACGCGCAGGAGCAGTACGACGTGGTCCTGCTCTGACCTGCGATGGGCAGCCCGCTGCGCCGCCGGATCCGCCACGCCCGTCGCTTCGTCGGCTACGGGCTGCTGGTGGTGCTGATTCTGCTGGCCACCGCGGTTGGCGCGCTCAACCAGCTGCTGCCGCTGGTCGAGCGCAACCCGGCCCGCGTCGCCGACTGGCTGAGCGAGCGCATCGGCCAGCCCGTGGCCTTCGAGGGCGCGCGGGGTGAGTGGACCCGGCGCGGCCCGCGCTTCACCCTGCGCGGCCTGAGCATCGGCGCCGGCGAGCGCCGGCTGCAGATCGGCGAGGCCGAGCTGCTGGTGGCGGTGTACTCCGGCCTGCTGCCGGGCGAGCCGCTGACCGCCCTGAAGGTGCGCGACCTCTCGCTGGTGCTCGAGCAGGGCGAGGACCGGCGCTGGCGGCTGGCCGGCCTGCCTTTCGAGCCCGCGCCCGGCGTCGATCCGCTCGATACGCTGCAGGGCCTGGGTGAACTGCAGGTCGAGCACGCGCGCCTGACCGTGCGTTCACCGGCCCTGCGCGGGCCGCTGGAACTGCCGCGGGTGGACCTGCGCCTGCGGGTCGATGGCGACGAGGTGCGCGCCGGCGTGCGCGCCTGGGCCGACCCGCAATCTCCGCCGCTGACGGCGGTGGCCGAACTGCGCCGCGGCGACTGGTCGGGCCGGCTCTGGGCCGGTGGCGAGCGCCTCGACCTGTCCGCCTGGTCCGGGCTGATGGCCGATACCGGCCTGGTGCTGGCGGGCAGCGGCCGCGTCGACCTGTGGGCCGGCATCCAGGGCCAGCGCGTGACCGACGTGCGCAGCCGCGCCGACCTGGCGCCCCTGGCCCTGGGCGCGCGCCGCCCCTGGCTGGTCGGCGAGGACGGCAGCCTGGCCTCGCCGCCGGTGGCCTACGAGCGCGCCAACCTGCTGGCGCGCTGGCAGGCCAACGAGGAGGGCGACTGGCAGCTGCACGCCCCGGAACTGCATTTCCACGAGCCCGGACGCAGCGAACCGCACCGGCTCGACGGCCTGTGGCTGGCCGGCGGCCGGCGCTTCGCGCTGCAGGCGCCGCGCCTGGACCTGGTGCCGGTGCGGCAGTGGGCCGCGCTGGGCGGGCAGGTGCCCGACGGCCTGCGCCAGTGGCTGCACCGCGCCGCGCCGGAAGGCGAACTGCGCAACGTCCGAGCCGAGGGCGACGAGACGGCCTGGCGCGGCGAGGCGGCGCTGGCCGACCTGGCCTGGCAGGCCAATGCCGGCCGGCCCGGCATGCAGGGCCTGGCCGGCCACGCCGCCTTCGACCAGCACGGCGGCGTGCTGCAGCTCACCCGTGGCCCGGCCCGCTTCGAATGGCCCGGGCGCTTCCGGGCGCCGCTGGAGTTCGAACTCGGTGGCCTGCTCGGCTGGTGGCGCAGCGAGGACGGCTGGACGCTGGGCGCCAGCGGCCTGCAGGTACGCGGCGCCGACTTCGGCACCCACCTGCGCGCCGAACTGGCCTTCGGCAGCGGGGACAGCCCCCGCCTGGACCTGGCTGCCGACGTCGACACCACGCCGGTCACGGCCGCCAGCCGCTTCTGGGTGGAGGGCAAGATGTCGCCGAACGCCATCGACTGGCTCGACACCGCCCTGGTCGAAGGCGAAGTGCGCGAGGGCCGCGTCAGCCTCGGCGGCGAACTCGTGAACTGGCCTTTCCGCGATGGCGATGGCCGCTTCGATGCGCGCGCGAAAGTGGCGCAGGCGCGCGTGCGCTTCAATCCCGAGTGGCCCGACGCCGAATCGATGGAGCTCGAGGTCGCCTTCGACGGCCCGGGCATGACGCTCGAGGGGGCCGGTGCGATCGCCGGGAACACGGTGGATCGCGTGGCCGGCGGCATCGCCGACTTCAAGGACCCGCGCCTGCTGCTCGACGTCCGTTCGTCGACCCGGGCCGAGAACCTGCAGGCGCTGATGCTGGCCAGTCCGCTGGCGCAGGAGCATGGCGAGCACCTGCGCCAGGCCCGCCTGGCCGGCGGCGCCCGCGTCGAGATGGTGCTGGACCTGCCGCTCGCCGAGCGCCTGGGCGGTCGCCGCATCGAGGGCCGGCTTGACCTGGCCGACGCGCGCCTGGCCGACCCGCGCTGGCAGGTCGAGTTCACCGGCGTCTCGGGGCGCACGCAGTTCAGCGCCGGCGGCTTCTACACCCAGGACCTGCAGGTTTCCTTCGACGGCCGTCCGGGTGTGTTCAACCTGGCGGTGGGCCACGACACCGACGATCCGGCCCTGGCCGCGCGGGCGCGCCTGCAGGGCGAGTTCCCGATCGCCGGGCTGGTGGCCCGGCACGAACCCCTGCACTGGCTGCAGCCGCACGTGGCCGGCGCCGCCCGCTGGGACATCCGCGTCGACGTGCCGGCGGGCGCGCCCGGGAAGCCGGCGCCGCCGTCGCGGCTGCGGGTGGACAGCGACCTCGCCGGCGTCGCGCTGGCGCTGCCGGCGCCCCTGGCCAAGCCCGCCGAGGTCGGCCTGCCGATGCGGCTCGACGTGCCGCTGCCGGTCAGCGCCGGCGAGGTGCAGCTGCGCCTGGGCGAGCTGGCCCGGATGCGCGGGCGCTTCGGCGAGCAGGGCGAACTGGCCGGCGTGCTGCAGATGGGCGACGAGGAAGGCAGCCTGGACCTGCCCGACAGCGGGCTGGTGGTGGAGGGCCGCAGCCCCACGCTCGACGCCGCCGGCTGGATGGCCTTCGCCAGCGCCCGCGAGCCCGCGGGCGAAGGCGCGCCGGGCGGGGAGCCGCGCGCCGCGCTGCTGCGTTCGGTGGACCTGCAGGTGGCCACGCTCGACCTGATGGGTTCGCCCTTCGCCGATACCCGCGTGCGCCTGTGGCGCCAGCCGCAGCTGCTGCAGCTGAGCCTCGACGGCCCGGGCGTGGCCGGTACGGTGGAGGTGCCTTCAGCCGCGGACGCCCCGGTCCGGGGCCGGTTCGCCCGGCTGCACTGGCCCGGCAAGGCCATGCTCGGGCAGGACCCGAGCACCGATCCCGGCCTTGTCGGCCCCGAGCGCCTGGCGACCCCGGGCGAATCCCAGGCGGCGCTGCCGGCGGCCGAGGCGGAGGAGCCCGCCCCGGGCCAGGATCCGGCCTCGATGCCGGCCCTGGACTTCGAGATCACCGACCTGAGGGTGGGCGACCTGCAGCTCGGCGAGGCGCAGCTGCGCGCGCAGCCCCACGCCCAGGGCCTGCGCATCGAACGGTTCCGCACCCGCTCGCAGGGCTACACGCTCGACGCCAGCGGCGACTGGCGCCGGACCAGCGCCGGGCACTCGCGTTCCGAGTTCGTGGTCGATTTCACCGCCGACGCGCTCGGCAACCTGCTCACGGCCTTCGGCCTGGGCGGGATGGTCAAGGATGGCCCGACCAAGGCACGCCTCGATGGCTACTGGCAGGGCTCGCCGGGCGAGTTCTCGCTGGCGCGCTTCAACGGTCGCTTCCGGGTGGAAGTGGGCGAGGGCGCGCTGCTCGAGGTCGAGCCCGGCGGCGGTGGCCGCGTGCTGGGCCTGATTTCGCTGGCCGAGATCCCGCGGCGCCTGACGCTCGACTTCAAGGATTTCTTCAGCAAGGGCTTCGGCTTCAACAGCATGGCCGGCGAATTCGTGTTCGCCAACGGCATGGCCAGTACCGATCTGCTGGAGATCAACGGCCCGGCGGCGGAAATCCGCGTCAGCGGATCGACCGACCTGCGCCGGCAGCAGTACGACCAGCGCATCGAAGTCCTGCCCAAGGCCGGCGGCGTGCTGCCGGCGATCGGCGCCATCGCCGGCGGGCCGGTGGGCGCGGCCGTGGGTGCGGTGGCGCAGGCGGTGCTGCAGCAGCCGCTCAAGGAGGCCGCGCGCACGGTCTACCATGTCACCGGCCCCTGGGGCGACCCGCAGGTGGAAGTGATCGAGAAGGGACCGCCGCCGCAGGCGCCAGCGCAGCCTCGCCAGCCTTGAAGCAGGCGGTCCGGGCCCGCATCTGGGAGACTAGTCCTTTCCCCTGCAGAGCCCCCGGATGACCTCCCCGCTTGCCCTGGCGCAGTCGCGCCTGCTCACCCCCACCGGGCTCGGCCTGGACGCGCTCGACGACGCCTTCGGCCGTCTGATGGGCCCGGGCGTGGATTTCGGCGACCTGTATTTCCAGCACAGCCGGCGCGAGGGCTGGGTGGTCGAGGATGGCATCGTCAAGGACGGCTCGCATTCGATCGAACAGGGCGTGGGCGTGCGCGCGGTGAGCGGCGAGAAGACCGGCTTCGCCTATTCCGACGACATCCGCGCCGAGGCCCTGCTCGAATCGGCGGCGGCCGCGCGCGCGATCAGTCGCGACGGCCGGCCCCGGGACGCGGGCCAGCGGGTGGTGGTGCCGGGCCGCGCGCTGTATCCGGCGCTCGACCCGGTCGAGGGCATGCCCGCAGACGCCAAGATCGCCGCGCTGCGCGAGGTCGACCAGTGGCTGCGCGACGCCGACCCGCGCGTCCGGCAGGTGGTCGTCAGCCTCTCTGGCGGCGTGGACACCGTGCTCGTGGCGCGCAGCGACGGCGTGCTCGCCGCCGACGTGCGGCCGCTGGTGCGCTTCAACGTGCAGGTGATCGTCGAACAGGGCGGCCGGCGCGAGCAGGGCTACGCCGGCGCCGGCGGGCGCTACGGCTACGAGGTGCTGCTGGCGGGCGACAAGCCGCGCGAGGTGGCGCGCGAGGCGCTGCGCCAGGCCCTGGTGGCGCTGGAAGCGGGCGACGCCCCGGCCGGCACCATGCCGGTGGTGCTGGGCCCGGGCTGGCCGGGCGTGCTGCTGCACGAGGCCGTCGGCCACGGCCTGGAGGGCGACTTCAACCGCAAGGGCACCTCGGTCTACGCCGGCCGCATCGGCGAGCGCGTGGCGGCCCCCGGCGTGACCATCGTCGACGACGGCACCCTGGCCGGGCGCCGCGGCTCGCTCAACATCGACGACGAGGGCACGCCGACGCAGTGCACCACGCTGATCGAGGACGGCATCCTGCGCGGCTACCTGCAGGACACGCTCAACGCGCGCCTGATGGGCATGGCGCCGACCGGCAACGGCCGCCGCGAGAGTTTCGCGCAGCTGACCATGCCGCGCATGACCAATACCTACATGCTCGCCGGCTCGCACGACCCGGGCGAGATCATCGCCTCGGTCGAAAAGGGCCTTTACGCGCCGAACTTCGGCGGCGGCCAGGTCGACATCACCAGCGGCAAGTTCGTGTTCTCGGCCACCGAGGCCTACCTGATCGAAAACGGCCGCATCACCCGCCCGGTCAAGGGCGCCACGCTGATCGGCAACGGCCCCGAGGCCATGACCCGCGTCTCGATGGTCGGCAACGACCTCAAGCTCGACGAGGGCGTGGGCATCTGCGGCAAGGACGGCCAGTCGGTGCCCGTCGGCGTCGGCCAGCCGACCCTGCGCATCGACGCCATGACCGTCGGCGGCACCCGGGCGTGAGTGCCTCAGTCGCCGTCCGGCGAATCGGCGAGCAGGTCGCGCAGTTCGCGGAAGAGTTCGCGGTAGGCGTGCGGCGGCTTGTTCTTGAGTTTTTCCTGGTGCGCATTGCGCGCCAGCTGGCGCAGGTGCTGGCGGTCGGCCGTCGGGTGCTCGGCGAGCAGTTCGGCCAGGGCCGCGTCGCCTTCGTCGACCAGGCGGTCGCGCCAGTGCTCGACCCGGTGCAGGGCCTGGGCCTCGCGCCGGTGGTCGGCGCGGTCGTGGTCGAGCGCGGCGCGGATCAGCGCCAGGGCCTCGTCGTCCTCGCGCCGCATGTGCTTGGCCAGGAACTGGATCTGGCGTTTGCGGGCGATCTGCGCGGTGATCCTGCGCGAGGCCAGCACCAGCTCGCGCAGGTCCTCGTCCATCGGGATCTGGGCGATGCGGGCCTCGCTCTGCTCGACCAGGCGGCGCGCCAGGTCCAGCACTTCCAGCGCCTCGCGGCGGCGTTCGCTGCGGCTGGGGCCGAAGTCGCCCGCCTCGTCGTCGTCGAATTGATCGTCCTGTTGCATCGTCCACCTTCCTTCCGGAGCGAAAGGATACGCCCATGAGCCCTGCCATCGCAGCCACCGACGATTCCGCCCCGCGCCTGGCGCGCCTGTCCGAGGCCGCCCGCGAGGTGCTGCGCCTGGCCGCCGCCCGTGGCGCCAGCCAGGCCGACGTGCTGCTCAACGACGACACCGGCCTGTCGGTGAACGTGCGCATGGGCGAGGTCGAGACCGTCGAGCGCACCCGCGACCGGGGCGTGGCGGTGACCGTCTATTTCGGCAACCGCAAGGGCAACGCCAGCACC
The DNA here is from genome assembly GCF_003024235.1 of Arenimonas caeni. Classification (GTDB taxonomy): domain Bacteria; phylum Pseudomonadota; class Gammaproteobacteria; order Xanthomonadales; family Xanthomonadaceae; genus Arenimonas; species Arenimonas caeni. The sequence continues at coordinate 77,526 of NZ_KZ679087.1, forward strand.
GCCGACCTGCAGCCGGGCAGCCTGGAGGCCACCGTCGAGCAGGCCTGCGCCATCGCCCGCCACACCGAACCCGACCCCTGCAACGGCCTGGCCGACGCCGACCGCATGGCCACCGAGGTACGCGAATTCGACGGCTGGCACCCGTGGACGCTCGACGCCGACGGCGCCATCGCCCTGGCGCTGGAGGCCGAGGCCGCGGGCCGCGAGGCCGATGCCCGCATCGCCAATTCCGACGGCGCCTCGGTGCACACCGGCGACAGCGTGTCGGTTTACGCCAACAGCCATGGCTTCCTGGGCGCCGAGCGCGGCACCAGCCACTCGATCAGCCTTTCGCTGATCGCCGGCCGCGGCGACCGCATGCAGCGCGATTACTGGTACACCAGCGCGCTCTCGCCTGACGACCTCGAGTCGCCGGTGCAGGTGGGCCGCAAGGCCGCCGAACGCACCGTGGCCCGGCTCGGGCCGCGGCCGATCCGCACCGGCGAGTACCCGGTGCTGTTCGTGCCGGAGATGGCGCGAAGCTTCGTAGGCCACCTGCTGGGCGCGGTGTCGGGCGGCGCGCTCTACCGCAAGGCCAGCTTCCTGCTCGACCACGCCGGCAAGCGGATCTTCCCCGACTGGCTGGGCATCGAGGAGCGCCCGCACCTGCCGCGCGGCCTGCGCTCGACCAGCTTCGACCACGAGGGCGTGGCCACGGTCGATTCCGACCTGGTGCGGGACGGCGTGCTCGTGCGCTACCTGCTCTCGAGCTACTCGGCGCGCAAGCTGGGCCTGCAGAGCACCGGCAATGCCGGCGGCGTGCACAACCTCCGGGTCGGCGCCAATGCCCGCGACCTCGACGAGATGGTGCGCGGCATGGGCACCGGCCTGCTGGTGACCGAGATGATGGGGCAGGGCGCCAACACCGTCACCGGCGATTACTCGCGTGGCGCCTCGGGTTTCTGGGTCGAGGACGGCCGCATCGTGCACCCGGTGGACGAACTCACCATCGCCGGCCGCCTGCCCGAGATGTTCCAGTCCATCGAGGCCATCGGCGCCGACGTCGACCCGCGCTCGCACATCGCCATGGGCTCGCTGCTGATCGGGCGGATGATGGTGGCCGGCGAGGCGTGACGGCCGTCACGAGGGGAGAATAATTCTCAGGCGTCCCCTCCGGGTTTCCGCCTAGATTCGCCTGGCGGGCTCCTTGCATGGCCCGCTCAAAGGCCCGCGCCGCGGGCGATACCAGGGGGAGACATGCGGGAATTCTTTTTCTTCGATTCGATGATCACGCCGAAGGTCATCACGTTCGTCTATTGGCTGCTGCTTGCCGCCGTGGCCCTCGGCGGCCTCATGGGCGTCTTTTCTGCCTTCGGCACGATGAAGTACAGCGTGTGGGCCGGCCTCGGCTCGCTGGTCCTCGTGCCGGTCGGCGTCATCCTCGGCGTGATCGGTGCGCGCATTTACTGCGAGCTGATGATCGTACTGTTCCGCGTCTATGAAACCCTGGTCCAGATCCGTGACAAGTAATCGCGCCGTCCGTAGGCCCGCGAGGGCGGCCGTCGCCGCGCTCGCCGTGCTGGTTCCGCTCGGCCTGCTTTCCGGCTGCGGTGCCATGGGTGGCCTGCCCACCTGCGGGGGGTCGGACACGAAGGACCTCGTCGGTGAAATCGTCAACGACATGCTCGACGAGGCCGGCTTCGAGGACGAGCGGTTCGTGCGCCTGAGGGATATCGAGGAGCTCGGGTACAACCCGAAGGACGAGCTGCGCTCGTGCTACGCCGTCCTGGTGACGACGGACGGCGAGGCCGAGGTGCAGTACTCCATCCGATGGACCGACAAGGCCAAGGGCGAGTACTGGGTGGAAGCCTCCATCCTCTAGTCCCCGGCCATCCGGACTGGCCTGGCCGGGACCGCCGCTCGGGCCAGCCATACGCACCCTTCCTGCCATCCGGCGGGAGGGGGCCTTCGCGTGGCCGGGGCGCGGCTTGACACTGTCTTCACGAGACCGGACAGTGTCCGGGTCGCGGCGCGTGGTGTGCCGCCCTGACCCAGGGGAATGCAATGAGCGAAGTGAGCCAAGACGACAAGACCATGGGCCTGGTCGCCCATCTCTCCGCACTGGTGACGATCGGCCCGCTGATCATGTGGCTGATCCACAAGGACAAGCCCGAGCGCGCCTTCGTGACCGAGCACTCCAAGGAGGCGCTCAACTTCGTCATCACGCTCTGGATCATCATGATCGGCGTGTTCATCATCAGCGCCATCCTGGGCTTCATCCCGGTGCTGGGCTGGATCGCCGCCATCCTGATCTGGCTGGCCATGATGGCCGTCGGCATCGCCGCGTTCGTATTCATCATCCTGGCGGCCATCGCGGCCAACAAGGGCAATGAATACCGCTATCCGTTCGCGCTGCGCCTGATCGCCTGATCGCGGCGCCAGCAGTGGAGGAGGAAGGCGGCCCCCGGGCCGCCTTTTTCTTGGCCGGCCTTCGCCGCTGCCGGGCCGGTGCAGGTCCGCTTCCATGAGCGTCCCCCGGCCCCGGAAAGAGGCCTTCATCACGCCTGGGACTTTTTCTTTCGCGCCGGCCTCCTGCTTCGATGTAGCGTGGTCCGAACAAGGGGGTGGCATGTCGGTACAGGATGCATATTGCGTCGTTCTTACGGGCGATCTCGAGCCAGGCGCCGACGCATCGACGGCGTGGGACGGCGCGTCGAAGCTGCTGGGGCTGGAGGCTCCGGCGTTCGAATCGGACATCCTCGGCCGCGCTCCCCTGGTGCTCGAAGGCGAAGGCCGGGCGGCCGAGATGGAGTCGCGCGCCGCCAGGCTCAGGCAGTGCGGCGTATCGGCCGTGTGCCTGAAGCTGGGGGCGCCGATGGTGCGCATCCGCCGGGGCGGGCGATTGCTCGGACCGGTGCCGCAGCCCTTTGCCCTGCGCGTCCTGCGCGAGGGCGACGCCATCGAGCCGGATGCGGCGCCGGGGGCGCCACCCTCCGCGGCTCCCGGGCCGCAGGCCGTGCCGCCACCGCCCCTCGCGGTTTGGCTCTCCCGCGCAGGCACGAGTTACGGGCCCTATACGCTGGGGCAGCTGAGGGGATGGCTGCAGGAAGGATCCGTGTCACGCATGGATTTCGCCAGCACGGACGGCACGGCCTGGGTTCCGCTGGGCAGCCTGCTGGGAAGTCCGGCCGCGCCTGCCCTGGTTGCGCGGGAAAGCTCCGACGAGGCGACCATCCGGCGCATTGCCGAGTACGAACGCATCTCGGCGATCGTGTGGACGGTCATCGCCGTCGTCCAGATCCTCACGCTGGTGGCCATCATCGCCGGCCTCTGGAACCTCTATGCGGCCTGGACGCGGTTCCGCATCGTTCCGCATATCCACGCCCGCAACTGCCAGGTGCCCGAGGCTTTCGAGAGCATCACCGGGCTGGTGGTCATCGGCCTGATCAATCTCTTCCTCGGCGGCGTGGTCGGCGTGGTCGGCATCGTGCTCGACTTCGTCGTACGCGACCACGTCCTGAAGAACCGCCACCTTTTCGACCAGGTGTCCGACGAGCAGTTGCCGGTCTAGGCCGGGTGGTTTTCCCCACACGTGAACTGGAGAAGAAATTGACCGGCATGAAGCGACTCCTTGGCTGGGCCCTGCAGGTCCTGGCCGCCGTGGCCTTCGTCGTATTCCTCTTCCAGTCCAAGTCGCAGGGGTTCGGGGCGACGACCGTGGGAGGCCTCCTCGTTTCCGCGGTCACGGCGGTCTACGGGCGGACATTCTTCTCAGAGCGCAGGGAAGGAGAGGCGGATGCGGTGTCCCAGAGGCGAGGCGCGAAACGCATCGGTTGGGTCGGCGGCCTCGTTTCCGTACCGGTGCTGGTCGGCCTGATGATGGGTCAGGGTGCGGAATTCGGCGCCGCCGCCATCATGGCCGCGTTCGGGGGCGCGGCCGCCGGGTTGCTCTGCTGGATCCTCGCGGCCTTCTGGATGAACAGCGCGCCGAAGTAGGCGGCCGCTGCGCCAGACGGCAGGTCAGTGCTGCCGCTCCACCGCAAGGCGGCCGAGCGCCAGCAGGGCGCTGGTGTCGCCCGCCAGCCGCCCGAGCGCGTCGACCATGCCATCGGCCTGCACGCGCAGAGCCTGCCTGGCACCGTCCACGCCCAGCAGGGCGGGATAGGTGGACTTGGCCTGCGCCGCGTCCTTGCCGGCGGTCTTGCCGAGCTGTTCGCTGCTGGCTTCGATGTCGAGCAGGTCGTCGCGGATCTGGAAGGCCAGGCCCAGGGCCGAGGCGTAGTCGTCGAGCGCGGCCAGGGTGGCGGCGTCGGCGTGGCCGGCCAGCGCGCCCAGGCGCACGGCGGCGCGGATCAGCGCGCCGGTCTTGAGCGCGTGCAGGCGTTCGAGTTCGGCCAGCGCCAGCGCATTGCCGGTGCCGTCCATGTCCAGGGCCTGGCCGCCGCACATGCCGGCGGCGCCGGTGGCCTGGGCGAGGCAGGCCAGCCAGCCCACGCGCAGCCCATCGTGGGCGCGCGTTTCCTCGGCCAGCACGGTGAAGGCCAGCGCCTGCAGCGCGTCGCCGGCGAGGATGGCGGTGGCTTCGTCGAAGGCGACGTGTACGGTGGGCCGGCCGCGGCGCAGGTCGTCGTCGTCCATGGCCGGCAGGTCGTCGTGCACCAGCGAAAAGGCGTGCACCAGTTCGACCGCGGCGGCCGGCGCGTCGAGCAGGGATTCGTCGGCGCCGGTGGCTGCACCGGCGGCGTACACCAGCAGCGGACGCAGGCGCTTGCCGCCGCCGAGCACGGCGTGTCGCATGGCGCGGTGCAGGCCCTGCGGGGATTGGTCGGAGGCCGGCAGCGCGGCCTCGAGGCGGGCCTCGACGCGCTGCAGCCAGCGCGCCAGGCGCGGCTCAGCCTGCATCGGGAGCGAAGGGCTGGGCGCTGTCGGGATCGGCCGGGTCGGTGAGCAGCCGGACCCGCAGTTCGGCCTGCTCGAGTGCGCCCTGGCACTGCCGGTAAAGGTTCACGCCGCGTTCGTAGGCCGCGAGCGACTCGTCGAGCGACATTTCGCCCTTTTCCATCTTCTGGACGAGCTGCTCGAGCTCGTCGAGCGAGGATTCGAACTGCGCGACGGGCGACGGCGGCGGTGCGGGGGTCTTGGCGGCCATCCACGAAGTTTGCTGGCTCCCGCCCCACTGGGTCAACGGGCTGTTTTTTGCCGCAACCGCTCCTCAGCCCACGATCCAGCGCAGCCGGACGGCGCGGGTGGCGAGCCAGTCGGCGAGGAGGGCGGAGATGATGAGGTCGCCGGCGGCGAGCAGGGTGCCGTCATCGGCCGAGAGCAGGGGCAGGCGGGCGCGCTCCCAGGGCGGGACGCCGAGGTCCTGCAGGGCGTGCTTGAGTTCGCTGTGGTGCTGGCGGCCGGGCAGCACCAGGCGTTCGCCGCCCTGGCGGGCGTGCACGCGCAACGGCCGGTCGAAGCGGGCCGGCGGCTCCAGCGACAGGGTGTCGCCGGTGGGCAGGGCCAGCGGGCTTTCGCCGCTCCACTGCGCCGACCAGTCGGCCGGCAGCGCCGGACGCTCCGGGCCGGCGTGCAGCAGGTCGCGCCAGCGGTGGATGACGGCGCCGGACCACGCGAAACGGGCGCTGGCGTCGGGGCGCGCCGGCAACAGCTCGGCCCCGATCGTCGCCGTGGCATCGGCCGGCAGCGGCGGTAGCCCCAGGCCGGCGAGCCAGGCGCGCAGCAGGCGCGCGCGCCAGGCCGGCGGCTCGGCAAGCAGTGCCGGCACCGACAGCGTCGCCGGGTCCAGTCCCTGCACCTGCGCCAGGCGTCGCGCATCCTCGCCGGCCAGCAGGTCGGCCTGGGTGGCCAGCAGCGCCGCGCTTCGGGCCAGGGCGGCACCGGCCTGCGGCCAGCGCTCCTGCAGCCGCGGCAGCACGTGGTGGCGCAGGAAGTTGCGGTCGTGCCGGTCGCTGGCGTTGGACGGATCCTCGACCCAGTGCAGCGCGTGCCGGCGGGCATAGGATTCGATCCAGGCACGCGGTCGCTCCAGCAGCGGCCGCCAGAGCCAGCCGCTGCCGAAGGGTCGGATCGGCCGCATCGCAGCCAGCCCGTCGCCGGCGCCCCGCAGCAGGCGCAGCAGCACGGTTTCTGCCTGGTCGTCGCGGTGGTGGGCCAGGGCCAGTACTTCGCCCGGGCGCTGCAGCTCGGCGAATGCCGCGTACCGGGCATCGCGTGCCGCGGCCTCCAGCCCCTCGCCGGCGTCGCGCACGACGACGCGCCGGAGCATCATCTCCAGGCCAAGCGCCTCGCAGTTCGAACGGCAGGCCTCGGCCCATTCCGCCGATTGCGGGTGCAGGCCGTGGTCGACGTGGATCACCCGCAATCCGCGGGTCCGGAGTGCCGGCCCGGCGGCGAGCCAGTGCAGCAGGACGGTTGAATCGAGCCCCCCGCTGCAGGCGATCGCCACCGGACCCGTGCCGGGCGCAGCCGGCACCCCGGGTTCGCCAGCGCCAGTGTCCCGGCCTGGCGTCGCCATGGGATCAGCTGGCCTCGATTTCCAGGCCGCCTGCGAACCGCGCGGCCAGGTTGAAGAACAGCGCCGAGATCAGGCCGCCGATGAAACCGAGGATGCCGTAGAGGATCGGAAGCACGATCACCGCCGCCACGCCCAGGCCCATCATCATGCCGCCGCCCAGGGCGGCGTCGCCGGAGCCGGCCGCCATCATGGCGCCGCCGCCGATCAGGGCGAACAGCGCGTAAAGCAGGCCGAACAGCGCGCCGATGAGCGCGTACATGATCGCCATCAGCTTGCCCAGCGAAAGCACCCCGATTTTCCTGATCACCATGGTTTCTTCCCCTCGAAACGCCCGTGATTGGGCGGTGTCCCCTGGCCCGGCCGCGCTATGCGGCCTCGTAGGCGCCGTAACGGCGCAGGCGCTGATAGCGCTGGTCGAGCAGTTGGGTGGTCTCCACCTTGTCCAGCGCCGCCAGCTCGAGCTGGATCTGCTGCTTGAGGGTGGCGGCCATGGCGGCCGGGTCGCGGTGCGCGCCGCCCAGCGGCTCAGGGACCACGACGTCGACCAGACCGTGTTCGTTCAGGCGCTTGGCGGTCAGGCCCAGGGCCTCGGCGGCGTCGCGGGCCTTGTCGGCCGACTTCCACAGGATCGAGGCGCAGCCTTCCGGCGAGATCACCGAATAGGTGCTGTATTCGAGCATCAGCGTGCGGTCGCCGACGCCGATGGCCAGGGCGCCGCCCGAGCCGCCTTCGCCGATGACGGTGCAGATGACCGGGATGCGCAGCTCGGCCATCTCCAGAAGGTTGCGGGCGATGGCCTCGGACTGGCCGCGCTCCTCGGCGCCCACGCCGGGGTAGGCGCCCGGGGTGTCGATGAAGGTGAGCAGGGGCAGCTTGAAGCGCTCGGCCATCTTCATCAGGCGCAGCGCCTTGCGGTAGCCCTCGGGGCGCGGCATGCCGAAATTGCGGCGGATCTTGGCCTTGGTGTCGCGGCCCTTCTGGTGGCCGATCACCATCACCGCGCGGCCGTCCAGGCGGGCCAGGCCGCCGACGATGGCGGCGTCGTCGGCGAAGGCGCGGTCGCCGGCCAGTTCGTGGAACTCCTCGAACATCAGGCCGATGTAGTCGTTGGTGTACGGGCGCTGCGGGTGGCGGGCCAGCTGGGAGATCTGCCAGGGCGTGAGCGCCTTGAAGATCTCGGCCGTGCGGGCGCGCAGCTTGTCCTGCAGGCCGTTGACCTCGCTCTCGATGTTCACGGCCGGGCCGGTGCTGGCCTTCCGCAGCTCCTGGATCTTGGCTTCCAGTTCGGCGATGGGCTGTTCGAAATCGAGGAAGTTCGGGTTCATTCGGTTCTCGTCCGGGCTCCCGGCCAGCCTGGGGCGGCCGACTGGAGCAAATACTCAAGAGCCGGGATTCTACCGGGCCGGGGGAGGGCCGTCAGCCGCCCTGTTGCCAGGGGCGGTGCAGGGCCAGGGAAACGCGGCTGACGCCCGGCAGGGCGCGCAGCTGGCTGATCAGCTCGGGCTCGGTGCGCACGCCCAGCGGGCCGTTCACGTCCAGGCTGCCGCGGGCCTTGTTGGGGCTGAGCAGGTCGAGCCGCAGCGGGGTGGCGCCGGGCCGGAAGGCCGCCAGGGCTTCCTGCAGCTTCTCCCAGGCGCCGCGGGCGCGCAGGTCGACGGTGAGCGAGAGCCGGCGCGCGTGCTGCGAGCACAGCGAGCGGAAGTCCCAGCACTGGCGGGCGCGCAGCACGAAGCCGCCGCTGAACTGGTCCTCGGCCAGGTTGCCCTCGACCAGCAGGATGCGGTCACGCGAGAGCAGGTGGCCGCATTCGGCGAAGGCATCGCGGAAGAAGGCCACCTCGAGCTGGCCGCGGCCATCCTCGATGCGGGCGAAGCCCATGGTCTCGCCGCGCTTGCGCACCGCCGTGACCAGGCCGGCCAGCACCACCGGCGCCTCGCCGCGGCGATCCTTCTTCGACGACCACAGGGCGTCGAGGTCGGCCAGGCTGGCGCCGGCCAGGGATTGCAGCTCCTCGCGCCAGGGGTCGAGCGGGTGGCCGCTGAGGTAGTGGCCCAGGGTCTCGCGTTCGCCCAGCAGCTTGGTTTCCAGCGGCCAGTCGGGCACCTCGGGCAGCTCGATCCGCAGCGCCGGCAGTTCGCCGCCGCCGCCGAACAGCGAGACCTGGCCGGCCTCGCGCTCGCGCGCCAGCTGTTCGGTGGCCTTGATCGCCTCGGGCATCTGCAGCAGCAGCGAGGGCCGGTTGGCGCCGACCGCGTCGAGCGCGCCGGCGTTCACCAGCGCCTCGAGCACGCGCCGGTTGAGCTTGGTGGAATCGACGCGCTGGCAGAAGTCGAGCAGGTCGCGGAACCCGCCGCCGGCCTTGCGCGCCTCGACGATGGCCTCGCAGGCGCCGCGGCCCACGCCCTTCACCGCGCCCAGGCCGTAGCGCACGGTCTTGGCGTCGAGCGCAACGAACATGTACTCCGACGAGTTCACGTCCGGCGGCAGCACCTGCAGGCCGATCTCGCGTGCTTCGTCCAGGAAGGTCACCACCTTGTCGGTGTTGTCCATGTCCGAGGACATCGTCGCGGCCATGAACTCGGCCGGGTAGTGCGCCTTGAGCCAGGCCGTCTGGTAGGCCACCAGCGCGTAGGCCGCCGAGTGCGACTTGTTGAAGCCGTAGTCGGCGAACTTCTCCATCAGGTCGAAGATCGCGGACGCGTTGCCCGACTCGATGCCGCGCTCGGCCGCGCCGGCCTCGAACTTCACGCGCTCCTTGGCCATCTCCTCGGGCTTTTTCTTGCCCATGGCGCGGCGCAGCAGGTCGGCGCCGCCCAGCGAATAGCCAGCCAGGACCTGGGCGATCTGCATCACCTGTTCCTGGTAGACGATCACGCCGTAGGTGGGCTTGAGGATGGGCTCGAGCAGCGGATGCGGGTAGCTGACCTCGGCGCGGCCGTGGCGGCGGTCGATGAAGTCGTCCACCATGCCCGCGCCCAGCGGGCCGGGGCGGTAGAGCGCCGCGAGCGCGATCAGGTCCTCGAAGGTCGAGGGCTGAAGCTTGCGGATGTATTCCTTCATGCCGCGCGATTCGAACTGGAAGACCGCGGTGGTCTGTCCCTTCGAGAGAAGCGCGTAGGTGTCCGGGTCGTCCAGCGGCAGCGCCAGGATGTCCACCGGCTCGATGCCGGCGCGCTGGCGGCGCGCGTTGATGGCCTTGAGCGCCCAGTCGATGATGGTGAGCGTGCGCAGGCCGAGGAAGTCGAACTTCACCAGACCGACGGCCTCGACGTCGTCCTTGTCGAACTGCGTGACGACCGAGCGGCTCGATTCACCCTTGGCCAGGTGTTCGGCGAACAGCGGGCTGAAGTCGGTGAGCGGGGTCGGCGCGATCACCACGCCGCCGGCGTGCTTGCCGGCGTTGCGGGTGAGGTCCTCGAGGCTGCGCGCCAGGTCCACGAGGTCGCGCACGTCGTCCTCTGACTGGTAGCGGCCGATCAGCTCGGCCGAGGCCAGTTCGCTGTCCTTGCGGGCCTTCTCGCTCAGGCCCAGGGCGTCGTCGAGCGTGATGCCCAGCGTGTTGGGAATGAGCTTGGCGACGCCGTCGACGAAGCCGTAGGGGTGGCCCAGCACGCGGCCGCAGTCGCGGATGGCGGCCTTCGCCGCCATGGTGCCGTAGGTGATGATCTGGCTGACCTTGTCGCGGCCGTATTTGTGGCCGACGTAGTCGATCACCTCGTCGCGCCGGTCCATGCAGAAGTCGACGTCGAAGTCGGGCATGGACACGCGTTCGGGGTTGAGGAAGCGCTCGAACAGCAGGTCGTAGCGGATCGGGTCGAGGTCGGTGATGCCCAGCGCATAGGCCACCAGCGAGCCGGCGCCGGAGCCGCGGCCCGGGCCGACCGGGATGTCGTTGCGCTTGGACCAGTTGATGAAGTCGGCGACGATCAGGAAGTAGCCCGGGAAGCCCATCTTCACGATCACGTCGAGCTCGGTGTCCAGGCGCGCGGCGTAGTCGGAGGCGCTGCGGCCGGGCGCCAGTTCGATCTTCGCCAGCCGCCCGGCCAGGCCGCGGCGGGCCTCCTCGCGGATCCAGCTGTCGAGCGTGTGGCCCTCGGGCACCGGGAAGTCGGGCAGGTAGTACTTGCCCAGGCTCAGCTCGAGGTTGCAGCGCTGCGCCAGCTCGACCGTGTTCTCCAGCGCCTCGGGCAGGTCGGCGAACAGCTCGGCCATTTCCTCGGGCGACTTGAGGTACTGCTCGGGCGTGAACTCGCGCGGCCGCTTGGGGTCGTCGAGCACGCGGCCCGATGCGATGCAGACCCGCGCCTCGTGTGCCTCGAAGTCGTCGCGCGAGAGGAAGCGCACGTCGTTGCTGGCCAGCAGCGGCAGGCCCAGCTCGCCGGCCAGCGCCACCGCGGCGGCGTTGAAGGCTTCCTCGCCTTCGCGGCCGGTGCGGGTGAGCTCGAGGTAGAGCCGGTCCGGGAAGGCGCGCATCAGCTCGTCGAGCTGCTGGCGCGCGGCCTCCTCGCGCCCGGCCAGCAGGCAGCGGCCGACCGGGCTTTCGCGCCCGGCGATGGCGACCAGGCCGGCGCAGTCGGCGTAGAGCCAGTCGGGCTGGATCGCCACGTAGTCGCCGGCGTGGCCATCGAGGAAGGCGCGGCTGACCAGGCGCGAGAGCGCCAGGTAACCCTCGCGGTCCTGGCACAGCAGGGTGAGCCGGGCGGGCGTGCCGCCCTCGTCGATCCACAGGTCGGCGCCGGCGAGGGGCTTGAGCCCGGCGCCTTCGGCTGCCTTGTAGAACTTCACCAGCGCGAACAGGTTGCTGTTGTCGGTCACCGCCACCGCCGGCAAACCGAGCGCGGCGCAGCGCGAGACCAGCTCCGGGATGCGGATGCTGGAGTCAGTGAGCGAATATTCGCTGTGCAGGTGGAGGTGGACGAATCGGGGCGTCATGCCGGGGACCGTGGGTCAGCCGGCAGTTTACCCCGAGGGTGGGGGCGGACAAGGCTTGACAGTCCCTGTTGCCAAGCCCCGCCGCCCCGCCCGTTGGAGAGTTCGTCAGGACACGCGGAAATGCAGCGGCAGCGGCGCCGGTGCGGCGTAGCTGCGCGCGCGGACGTCGCGGCGCTGCTGCAGCAGCGCGGCCTCGGCCAGGCAGGCGTTTTCCCAGGCCAGGCGGCGCTCGTAGGCGCTGCCGCGCGGGCGCCGCTCGCTCAGGAAGCGGCAGTAGTCGCCATAGTCCAGGGTCTCCTCGCGGAAGGCCGGCCAGGCCAGCTCCACCAGCAGCGCGTCGTCGAGGTGGCCGACCAGGGGCTGGTCGTCCGGGATCAGGTCGTCGACCTGCTGCAGGTAGCTGATCAGCATGCGCGAGCGCTCGCGCAGCTCGGCGTCGACCTCCCAGTCGCCGTCGTTGAGCATGCGGCGCAGCCGCTCCACGCGCGCCAGGCGCTCGGACAGGATGGCGACGGCGCGTTCGCGCGGCAGGTCCTGCAGCCAGCGCGCCAGGGTCACCACCTGGTCGGCGCTGATGCGCGGCGCGTTCGGGTCGATGTGCGCAAGCACGGTGTTGAAGCGCTCGACCTGGCTGTCTTCCAGCGCCAGGCCGGCCACCTGGCGGCGGCGCGACGCGGGCGATTCCGGCGGCAGTCGAAGGGCGAGCGTGTCGTGGCGAAGGCTGTTCATGGCGTATTCCCGGCAGTGGCGGCGGAACCGATTCCCGCGCGCCCATCTGTCCTGATGCGCCACCATGGTGGACGGTTGCAGGCGTGCGGTCGCGTTCCGGAAGTCGCCGTGACCTTCGGCCCAATTCAGGATCCCGACAGCTTCCCGCCGCCTCACACCACGCGCAGGCCACCCTCGAGCGGTCCGTAGTCGACGTAGTGCTGGTGCCGCACGCGATGCAGCTGCTCCCAGAGCGCGCCCTCCTCGAGCCGCGTGCGCAGCCAGTCCTCGCGGCGCGGATGGCCGCCGAAGCCCGCGCCGGACTCCTCGCGGAAACGCTGGAAGTCGCGGTAGTCCTCGAGTTCCTCGGCCACCATCGGCCAGGCCAGTTCGACCAGCAGGGCATCGTCGAGCCGGCCGATGCGCGGCACGTCGTCGGGGATCAGGTCGCGTTCGCGATCGACGTAGGCGACGAGCCGGCGGATGCGCTTGCCCAGCGCCGGTTCGATCGCCCAGTCGGGGTCGGCGGCCATCGCCTGCAGCTCGGCCAGGCGTCCCAGCCGCGCCTGCAGCAGGGCGTCGGCCTGCGGCTGGGGCAGGGACTGCAGCCACTGCGCCACGCTGGCCACGGCGTCGTGGTCGAGGTGCGGGGCATCGGGATGCAGTTCGTGCAGCAGGTCGTTGAATTCCGCGATCGCCGTCGCGTCCAGGGGCACCGGTGCTTCGACCGGGCCCGGCAGCGGCGCGCGGGGCAGCGGCAGGGGCGTGCCTGCCGGAAGGGGAGGGTCGTGTCGCATGGCAGTCCTCGCAGCCGGCCGGTGGGGGGCGCGGTGCGCGGCTGGTCGGCGGGGGCCGCGGGCCGCCGCATCCGCCGGGATGCAGGCTAAGGTCTACGCCCGCCGAGGGGGCCTGTCCAGTGCCGGCCCGTTCAGTCGAGCAGCGAGGGTGCCAGCAGCGCGCGCACCGGCGCGAAGCTGCGGCGGTGCTCGGCGCAGGGGCCGAGCCGGCGCAGCGCCTCGAGGTGCTCGGGCGTGGGGTAGCCCTTGTGCAGGGCGAAGCCGTAGCCGGGGAAGCGCTGGTCGAGCGCGCGCATGTGCTCGTCGCGCGCCACCTTGGCGAGGATGGAGGCGGCCATGATTGCCGGCTCGCGCGCGTCGCCCTTCACCAGGGCCTGCGCCGGGCAGGGCAGGTCGCGCGGCAGGCGGTTGCCGTCCACCAGCGCCGAGCGCGGCGCCGGGCGCAGTGCGCGCAGGGCGCGCGACATGCCGGCCAGCGTGGCCTGCAGGATGTTGATGCGGTCGATCTCGGCCGGGTGCACCCACTCCAGGTGCCAGGCCAGCGCGTACTCGCGCACCAGCGGCGCCAGCGCTTCGCGCCGGGCCTCGGACAGGGCCTTGGAATCACCCAGGCCGGCGATCGGGCGCGTCGGGTCGAGGATGACCGCGGCAACCGCCACCGGGCCGGCCAGTGGGCCGCGCCCGGCCTCGTCGACGCCGGCGACCAGGTCGGTGGGGTTCACCTGGCAAGCAGGCCGGCGACGGCCTCGGCAGCGGCCTTCGAGGCATCGCCGCGCAGCTTGGCGTGGATGTGTTCGTAGCGCGGCAGCAGGGCGGCGCGCGCCTCCGGGTCGCGGAACCAGGTCATCACCGCGCCGGCCAGGTTCTCCGGCGTGCAGTCGCGCTGCATCAGCTCGGGTACGATCGGTTCGTTGGCCAGTACGTTCGGCAGGCTGTAGCGGCTGGTGCGCATCATGCCCAGCGACATCACCAGCCGGTAGGTGAGCGCCGAGATGCGGTAGCCCACCACCATCGGCCGCTTGGCCAGCATGGCTTCGAGCGCCGCCGTGCCCGAGGCCAGCATCACCACGTCGGCCGCGACCATCACGTCGTGGGCCTGGCCGTCGAAGATGGCCACGTTGGCCAGCTGCGAGCCGTCCAGGCCTTTCTCGATGGCCGCGCGGCAGGCCGGGTCGGCGGCCGGCACGGCCACCACCAGGCCCGGCACCTGCAGCGTGAGCAGCTTCGTGGCCTCGATGAAGACCGGCCAGAGCCGGCGGATTTCGCCCAGGCGGCTGCCGGGCAGTACCGCCAGCACCGGCGCATCCGCCGGCAGGCCCAGGCGCGCGCGCGCGGCGGCGCGGTCCGGTTGGGCCGGGAAGGCGTCGGCCAGCGGGTGGCCGACGAAGCGCGCGTCGACGCCGTGGCGCTGGTAGATCGGTGGCTCCATCGGGAACAGGCAGAGCACCAGGTCGGCGCTGCGGCCGATCTTCGCCGCGCGGCCCTCGCGCCAGGCCCAGACCGAGGGGCTGACGTAGTGCACGGTGCGCAGGCCCGCCTGCTTGAGCCGGCGCTCGAGGCCGAGGTTGAAGTCCGGGGCGTCGATGCCGATGAAGACGTCGGGCTTCCAGTCCAGCAGGCGGCGACACAGGTTGCGGCGCAGGCGCAGCAGGCGCGGCAGGTGGCGCAGCACCTCGGCCAGCCCCATCACCGCCAGCTCGCCGCTGTCGTGCCAGGCGTCGAAACCCTCGGCCCGCATGCGCGGGCCGCCGATGCCGGCGAACGTGGCGCCGGGGAAGCGCTGCTTCAGTTCGGCTACCAGGCCCGCCCCGAGCAGGTCGCCCGAGGCCTCGCCGGCCACCAGCGCGATGCGCGGGGCGCGGCCGTCCATGCCCGGCTCAGCGCAGCAGGCCGCGCGCGCTGTGCTCGATGAAATCGAGCATCAGCCGCACGTCCTGCGATTCGTCGGCACCCGTGGCGAGCTGCTCGCGCACCTCGGCCAGCGGTTTGCCCGACAGGTACAGCGCCCGGTAGGCGCGCTTGATCGCGGCGATGCGGGTGGCATCGAAGCCGCGGCGCTTGAGGCCCTCGCTGTTGATGCCGCGCGGGGCCGCGTACTTGTCGGCCACCATCACGAAGGGCGGCACGTCGGCGTTGACCAGGCTGCCCATGCCTACGAAGGCATGCGCGCCGATCTTGCAGAACTGGTGGATGCCGGCGAATCCGCCGAGGATCGCCCAGTCGCCCAGCTCGGCGTGGCCGGCGAGTGTGGCGTTGTTGGCAAGGATGCAGTGGTCGCCGACGATGCAGTCGTGGGCGATGTGCACGTAGGCCATGATCCAGTTGTGGTTGCCGATGCGGGTGGCGCCGCCACCGTCGCCGGTGCCGCGGCTGATGGTGGTGAACTCGAAGAAGGTGTTGCCGTCGCCCACCACCAGTTCGGTGCGTTCGCCGGCGAACTTCTTGTCCTGCGGGTCGTTGCCGAGCGTGGCGTGGGCGTGCACCACGTTGTCCCGGCCCAGCCGGGTCGGGCCGGTGATGACCACGTGCGGGCCGATGCGGCAGCCGTCGCCGATCTCGACGTCGGCGCCGATGATCGCGTAGGGCCCGACCTGCACCCCGTCGCCGAGGCGGGCGCCCGGGTCCACCAGGGCCGTGGGGTGGATCACTCCTTGCCCTCGGCGCACAGGATCTCGGCGCTGGCGACCACCTGGCCGTTGACGCGCGCAGCGCATTCGTACAGGGCCATGTTGCGGATGAGCCGCTTGACCTTGACCTCGATGTCGAGCTGGTCGCCCGGCACCACCATGCGGTTGAAGCGGGCGTTGTCCACCTTCACCAGATAGAACAGCTTGCCCTCGCTGAGCTGGTCGCGCGGCAGCGAGAGCTGGGTGAGCAGGCCGCCGGCCTGGGCCATGGCCTCGATGACGAGCACACCGGGCATCACCGGGCGGCCGGGGAAGTGGCCCTGGAAGAACGGCTCGTTGAAGGTGACGTTCTTGATGGCGCGGATGCGCTGGCCGGCCTCGAGCTCGACCACGCGGTCCACCAGCAGGAACGGATAACGGTGCGGCAGCAGGTGCAGGATGCAGGCGACATCCACGGGCAACTTGATGGCGTCTTGGCTCATCCTGGGTCTTCCTCGGGTTCAGTCTTTGTCGGGGGCGCCCATTCTACGCACCAGCCCGTCCAATTGCCGGAAACGCGCCGCGTTCCGGCGCCAGCGCCGGCTTTCCTGCACCGTCATGGCCGACGAGTATTCGCCGGGCTCGGTGATCGAGGCCGTCACCAAGCTCATGGCGGTGATGGTGGCCTTGTCGCAGATCGACAGGTGGCCGGCGATGCCGGCGCCGCCGCCGACCAGGCAGTAGCGGCCGATCCGCGCCGAACCGGCCACCGCAACGCAGCCGGCCATGGCCGTGTGCGCGCCGATGCGGACGTTGTGGCCGACCTGCACGAGGTTGTCCAGGCGCACGTCCTGTTCGAGCACGGTGTCCTCGATGGCGCCGCGGTCGATGCAGGTGTTGGCGCCGATCTCGCAGTCGTCGCCGACCACCACGCCGCCCAGCTGCGGCACCTTGACCCAGTTCCCCGCGTCCATGGCCAGGCCGAAGCCCTCGGCGCCGAGCACGGCGCCCGGGTGGATGCGCACGCGCGCGCCCAGGCGCACCCGCGTCACCAGGGTGACGCGGCCGAGCAGCTCGCAGCCCGGGCCGACGTGGTTGTCCTCGCCGACATGGCAGCCCGGGCCGAGGATGGCGCCGGCCGCGACGTGGCTGCGGGCACCGACGTAGCAGAACGGACCGACCTGGGCGCCCGGGTCGACCACGGCGTCGGGTTCGACGACCGCGGAAGGATGGATGCCCGGCGCCGCCACCGGCGGCGGGTCGAACAGTGCGGCGATGCGCGCGAAGGCCACGTAGGGCGACTTCGCGACCAGGCAGGGAACGGGGCAGTCTGCGGCGTCGGCTTCGGCCAGCACCACCGCCGAGGCGGCAGTGCCGGCCAGTTCGCGGCGGTAGCGCGGATTGGCCAGGAAGGCCAGCCGGCCGGGCGTGGCGCCGGCGAGGGTGGCGACGCCGGTGATCCGGACGTCGCCCTTACCCTGCAGCCGCAGGCCGAAGCGCTCCGCCAGTTCGGCAAGGCTTGGTGCCGGGGCGGAAGCCGACATCGCCGTGGCTCAGAAGCTGCCGCCGAAGGTGAACTGCAGGCGCTCGATCTGGTCGGAACGCTCGCGCTGGAGCGGCAGGGCATAGCTGATCTGGATCGGACCCATCGGCGACTGCCACTGCAGCGCAAGGCCGGTGGAGATGCGCAGCGTCTTGGCCTCCCAGTCGTCGAAGCCCAGGTACACGTTGCCGTAGTCGATGAAGGCCGACAGGCGCGTGCCGCGCGATTCGAACAGGCCGGGGAAGAAGAACTCGAAGGTGCCCGCGGTCTTGAGCGAACCACCCAGCGGCTGGCGGAAGCCGTCGCCGGTGAACTGGTAGCTCGGGCCGACCGTGTTGACCTCGAAGCCGCGCACCGAGCTGGGGCCGCCCGCGTAGTAGTTGCGGAAGAAGGGCAGGCCGCAGTCGTTGCTGGCGATGATGATGTCGCCTTCGTTGTCGAAGGTCGGGCAGGTGGCCTTGGCAGTGTCGCCGTAGGCGTCGCCGTAGCCCAGCTCGGCGCCGATCTTCAACACCATCCAGCTGGTGAGCGGCATGTAGTGTTCGAAGTTGTAGCCGATGCGGTAGTACTCGAGGTCGCTGCCCGGCAGTACGAACTCGCCGTTGATGCGGTGGTAGGTGCCGCGCGTCGGCATCAGGAAGTCGTTGCGCGAGTCGCGCACCCAGCCGGCCTGCAGGCGCCAGGCGTTGATGTTCCAGCGTCGCGAGAGACCGTAGTTCAGCGGGTCGGTGGTGGACGGGTCGTTGTCGTCGTTGTCGATCGGGGTTTCCGGATCGTTGTCGTCGTCGAAATGGAAGGCCGGGCCGCGCTGGCGGTCGCCCATGGTGGCCACCAGGTACTGGATCAGCGGTTCGGGCGTGAAGCCGTCCTGGGTGGTGATGCCGTTCCGGTCGATGCCGAGCGAGAACTGCACCGAGTCGGTCTCGGTGAGCGGCAGGCCGACCAGCACCTCGCCGGACGCGACCTCGTTGTTGTACTGGGCGAGGTTGGCGTCGCGACGCGAGTAGTTGAAGTCGCTGTAGGCCAGGTTGTAGCCGACGCTGACGCCGCTGTCGGTGAAGTAGGGGTCGGTGAATCCGAACGTGTACTGCTTGGAGAACGTGTTGTTTTGCACGGCCACCGCGACGCGGTTGCCGGTGCCCAGGAAGTTGTTCTGCACCAGCTGCAGGCTGGTGATCAGTCCGTAGGTCTGCTGGTAGCCCAGGCCGAAGGTGAACTGGCCCGAGTTGCGTTCCTTGACGTTGACCACGACGTCGACCTGGTCGGGCGCGCCGGCGACCTCGGGGGTCTCGATGTCGACGGTTTCGAAGAAGCCCAGTCGCTGCAGGCGGATCTTCGAGCGGTCGATCGCTGCCTGCGAGAACCAGGCGCCCTCGAACTGGCGCATCTCGCGGCGCAGCACCTCGTCGGCGGTGCCGGTGTTGCCCTTGAAGACGATGCGGCGGACCTGCACGCGCGGGCCCGGCTCGACGAAGAAGTTCAGGCCGACCACGCGGTTCTCGCGGTCGATGTCCGGGATGGCGTTGACCTGGGCGAAGGCGAAGCCGATGTTGCCCAGCGTGGCGATCATCGCGTCGGTGGTCATCTCGACGCGGGCGCGCGAGAAGGTGCTGCCTTCGGCGAGGAAGACCAGCTTCTCCATCTCCTCGACCGGCAGCACGGTGTCGCCGGTGACCTTGACCGTGCCGACCGTGTAGACCTCGCCCTCGGCGACGTTGGCGGTGACGAAGATGTCGCGCTTGTCGGGGCTGATCGCGACCTGGGTGGACTCGACGTTGAAGTCGACGTAACCGCGGTCGAGGTAGTAGTTGTTGAGCTTTTCCAGGTCGCCCGAGAGCTTCTCGCGCGAGTACTGGTCGTCGCGGCGGTACCACGACAGCCAGTTGCTGGTGTCCGATTCCCAGGTCTTGCGCAGGTCCTCGTCCAGGTAGGTCTCGTTGCCGACGATGTTGATGTCGCGGATGCGCGCCGCCTTGCCTTCGGCCACCACGATGGTGATGTCGACGCGGTTGCGGTCGAGGTCGCGGATCGACGGCGTGATCGAGACGTTGTACTTGCCGCGGTTGTTGTACTGGCGGGTCAGTTCCTGGGTGACGCGGTCGAGGTTGAGCGGGTTGAAGGTCTCGCCCTCGGCCAGGCCGATGCTGCGCAGGCCGACCAGCAGGTCCTCGGTCTTGACGTCCTTGTTGCCGGTCAGGGTGATCGAGTTGATCGCCGGGCGTTCGGTGACCACGACCACCAGGATGTCGCCCTGGCGCTCAAGCCGCACGTCGCTGAAGAAGCCGGTGCGGAACAGGGCACGGATGGCGTCGCCGGAGCGGCTGCGGTCGAGCAGGTCGCCGCGCTCGACCGGGAGGTAGGTGAACACCGTGCCCGCCGAGATGCGCTGCAGGCCCTCGACGCGGATGTCGGCGACCTGGAATGCCTCGTAGTTCTGGGCGTGGGCGGGGCCGGCGAGGGCGGCGGCGAGCGCTATGCTCAGGAGGCAGCGGCGGACATTGGGTCGCGTCATCATCAATCCGTGGAAACCGGGCGGAAACGCCCGCAAAGGGTGGGAGCTCAGGAGCCGAGCCGGAGAATGTCGTTGTAGAAAGCCAATCCCATCAGTCCGGCGAGCAGCGCCAGCCCGATGTATTGGCCCGCCACGAGACCACGCTCGCCGACCGGGCTGCCCTTGACCAATTCGATAAGGTAATACAGCAGGTGCCCACCATCCAAGACGGGGATGGGCAGCAGGTTCATGATGAACAGGCTCAGGGAGAGCACGGCGAGGAAATTGAGGAACCAGGCCGGGCCCAGGCTGGCGCTGCCGTTGGCGACCCGGGCGATGGTGATCGGGCCGGAAATATTCTTCAGCGAAGCCTCGCCGGTGACCATGCGCCAGAGCATGCCCACCACGTCCGAGGTCATCTGGCGGGTCTCGGACAGGGCGGCCGGCAAGGCCTGCAGCGGGTTGAAGCGCAGCAGCGCGTCCTGCTCGACCGGCGCGGCGCCGATGCCCAGCTGCCAGGCCGGGCGGCCGTCGCGCTCGACCTGGCGCGGCTCGACCGCCACCGACTGCAGGCGGCCGTCGCGCTCGATCGCGATGGTCAGCTCGCGCCCCGGCCCGGCCAGTTCCTGCAGCAGCGGGCCGATCCGGTCGAAGCTGTGCACCGGCCGGCCGGCGATCGAGACGATGCGGTCGCCGCTGCGCAGTCGGCCCTCGGCCGCCGAGCCCGGCGCGACCTCGCCGACCACCGGCGGCCAGACCGGCCGCAGGCCGATGCTGGTGAAGGGCTGCTCCTCGTCCAGGGCCAGGCCCGGGCGATCGAGCGGCAGCACGCGCACGACTTCGGCGCCGCTGGCGTCGCGCACCCGCACCGGGGTGGGCTCGCGGTCGATGACGGCCTTGGTCAGGGCGATGCCGGCCTCGGTCCAGGTGCGGACCTGGCGGCCGTCGATGTCGACCAGGCGGTCGCCGGGCGCGAAGCCGGCCTCGGCGGCGACGCCCTCGGCGCTGCCGATGTCGGGCTGGAAGTCGGGCTTGCCGACCACGAACATCAGCCACAGCAGGCCGACGCAGAGCACGAGGTTGGCCAGCGGGCCGGCGGCGACGATGGCGATGCGCTGCCAGACCGTCTTGGCGTTGAAGCTTTCGTGGCGCTCGTGCGGGGCGACTTCCACCTCGCGTTCGTCGAGCATCTTCACGTAGCCGCCCAGGGGGATCCAGGCCACCACGTATTCGGTGCCGTCCTTGCCCAGGCGCTTCCAGAGCGGCTTGCCGAAGCCCACCGAGAAGCGCAGCACGCGCACGCCGCAGCGGCGGGCCACCCAGTAATGGCCGAACTCGTGGAAGGTGACCAGCAGGCCGAGGCTGACGATGAGCCACCAGACCGAGCCGAAGAATTCGTTCATCGCCTCTCCATTCCCGCCATCAGTTGCCCGGCCCGGCGCCGGGTATCGGCGTCCACTTCGAGCAAGTGTCCCAGACTGTCGGCCGGGCCGCCCGCGTGGGCGTCGAGGCAGGCCTGGATCAGGACCGGGATGTCCAGAAAGCCCAGACGCCCCTGAAGGAAGCCTGAAACCGCCACTTCGTTGGCGGCGTTGAGCGCGGCCGGCGCGCTGCCGCCGGCGGCCATGGCCCGGTAGGCCAGGCCGAGGCAGGGGAAGGCGTCGAGGTCGGGCTTCTCGAAGTCGAAGCGTGCCAGCGCCGGCAGGTCCAGCGGCGCCACGCCCGAGTCGATGCGCTCGGGCCAGGCCAGGCCGTGCGCGAGCGCGGTGCGCATGTCGGGGTTGCCCAGCTGGGCCAGCACCGAACCATCGATGTAGTCCACCAGCGAGTGGATGACCGACTGCGGGTGCACCACCACCTCGATGCGCTCGGGCGGCAGGCCGAACAGGTGCCGGGCCTCGATGACCTCCAGGCCCTTGTTCATCAGCGTGGCCGAATCGACCGAAATCTTGGGGCCCATCGACCAGTTCGGGTGGGCGCAGGCCTGGGCCGGCGTGACCGCGGCCAGGTCCTCGCGGCGGCGGCCGCGGAAGGGCCCGCCCGAGGCGGTCAGCAGCAGCCGGCGCACGCCCTGGCGGCCGCCGTCGGCCGGCAGGCACTGGAAGATGGCGTTGTGTTCGCTGTCGACCGGCAGCAGGGTGGCGCCGCCTTCGCGGGCGGCCTGCAGGAGCAGGTCGCCGGCCAGGACCACCGATTCTTTGTTGGCCAGCAGGATGCGCTTGCCGGCGCGGGCCGCGGCCAGGGTGGAGGCCATGCCGGCGGCGCCGACGATGGCGGCCACGACGGTGTCGTTGGCCGGGTCGGCGGCCACTTCCTCGAGCGCGGCGGCGCCGGCCAGGGCGCGCGTGGCCAGGCCGCGGGCAGCCAGGCCCTCGCGCAGGGCCGGCCAGGCGGTTTCGTCGGCCACCACGGCGGCGTCGGGGCGGAAGCTTTCGCACAGGGCCAGCAGTTCCTCGACGCGGCCGTTGGCGGTGAGCGCGCCGATGCGGAAGCGCCCGGGATGGCGGGCGACCACGTCCAGGGTGGAGCCGCCGATCGAACCCGTGGCCCCCAGCAGCGCGAGGGTCCTCAGAGGCCCAGCCATGCCTTGCCCACCACGAACACCGGCAGCGCCGCGAGGATGCTGTCGAGCCGGTCCATCATGCCGCCGTGTCCCGGGAACAGGTCGCCCGAGTCCTTCACGCCCGAATGCCGCTTCATCAGGCTTTCGAACAGGTCGCCGACCACCGAGGCGCCGGCCACCACCAGGGTCACCAGTACCAGCGCCGGTAGCTGGCTCCAGCCCAGGCCCAGCAGGGGCAGGGCGGGCACGGCCAGCAGCGCGGTGGCGGCCAGGCCGCCGTAGACGCCTTCCCAGGTCTTGCCCGGGCTGATCGAGGGCGCCAGCTTGTTGCGGCCCCACTTGGAACCGGCGAAATAGGCGCCGCTGTCGGCGGCCCAGACGATGGCCAGCGCGAACAGGGTCCAGCGCGCGCCGTACGGGTCCTCGGAATGCAGCCAGCCGAGGGCGCACCAGGCCGGCAGCACGCACAGGGTCCCGGCGAGCAGCTTCATGGCGCGGTTGTGGGCATTGTCGGCGGCGCCGAAGCCGCCCTGGCGCAGCCAGGCCAGCACGACCAGCCACCACAGCGCGCCCACCAGCGACACCACCTTGAGGGTGAACAGCGCCGGCCCGGCGGCCCAGACCAGGGCCGCCATCAGCAGGGCATTGGCGGCCAGGAAGGCGGCCCGCGGCAGGGGCTCGTGGATGCCGGCGAAGCGGGTCCACTCCCACAGGCCGCCCAGCATGACCAGGGCCACCGCGGCGGCCAGCCAGGGCGTGGGCAGCAGCAGCACCGCCAGGATCGGCAGCGGCGCCAGGATCAGGGCGGTGGTGATGCGCTGGCGGCGGCTCACGTCGCGCCCCCCGCCACCTGGGCGCTGGTGAGGCCGAAGCGGCGCTCGCGGTCGGCGAAGGCCGCCATCGCGGCGTCGAGCACGCCGGTGTCGAGGTCGGGCCAGAGCGTCTCGGTGAAATACAGCTCGGTGTAGGCCAGCTGCCAGAGCAGGAAATTGCTGATGCGCAGGTCTCCGCCGGTGCGTATGAACAGGTCAGGCGCCGGCAGGCCGGCCAGGCTGATGCGGCTGCCGAGCAGTGCCTCGTCGATGGTCTCCGGATCGATCCGGCCGGCGGCGGCGTCGGCCGCCAGCGAGCGGCAGGCCTGGGTGATGTCCCAGCGGCCACCGTAGCCGGCGGCGATGGTGAGCACGAGCCGCTCGTCGGCCGGCTGCACGGCCTCGGCCTGCGCCATGCGCTCGCGGATCAACGGGGGGAAGCCGGCGCGGTCGCCGATGAAGGCCACGCGCACGCCGCGTCGGTGCAGTTCGCCGACCTCGGACTCGAGCATGCGCAGGAACAGCTTCATCAGCGCCCCGACTTCGTCCTCGGGGCGGTTCCAGTTCTCGCTGGAGAAGGCGAACAGGGTCAGCGCGCCGATGCCGCGCTCGAGGCAATAGTCGACGCAGACCTGCACGGCCTTGGCGCCGGCGCGGTGGCCGAGCGTGCGCGGACGGTTGCGGCGCTGCGCCCAGCGGCCGTTGCCGTCCATGATGACGGCGACGTGGCGGGGCAGGCGCGAAGGGGCGGGCGGGGCGGACATCCGGATGGCCGGCCTCAGACCGCCATCAGCTCCTGCTCCTTGGCCTTGACCACGTCATCGACGTCCTTGACGGCCTTGTCGGTGAGCTTCTGGATCTCGTCCTCGGAGCGACGCACGTCGTCCTCGGTGACCTGCTTGTCCTTGAGCAGTTCCTTGACCTGCTGGATGGCGTCGCGGCGCACGTTGCGGATGGCCACCTTGGCGTTCTCGCCCTCGGCGTGCACGTGCTTGGACAGCTCCTTGCGGCGCTCCTCGGTGAGCGGCGGCAGGTTGATGCGGATGACCGTGCCGGCGGTGTTCGGGGTCAGGCCCAGGTCGGAGGCCAGGATGGCCTTCTCGACGGCGGCGACCATGCCCTTCTCCCACGGGGTGATGGTGAGCGAACGGGCGTCGGAGACCGAGACCGTGGCGACCTGGGTCAGCGGCATGTCCGAACCGTAGTAGTTCACCTTCAGGTGGTCGACCAGGGCCGTGGTGGCGCGCCCGGTGCGCAGCTTGGTCAGGTCGTGGCGGAAGGCCTCGACGGACTTGTTCATGCGGTTCTGGGCGTCTTTCTTGATTTCGTTGAGCATCGCTGGCTCCGCGGGCAGGGCGGTATGAAGGGCAAGCCGGGGATTATAGGCGTTGGGGGCGGGCGCTGCTCAGCCGGCGTCGACGAGGGTGCCCAGCGGTTCGCCGCGCAGGATCCGCATCAGCGCACCGGGCTGCATCATGTCGTAGATGCGCAGCGGCACCTTGTTGTCGCGGCACAGGGCGAAGGCGGCGGTGTCCATCACCTGCAGGTTGCGGGCGATGACCTCGTCGTAGCTCAGGTGGTCGAAGCGCTTGGCGCCGGGGTTCTTCTTCGGGTCGGCGTCGTAGATGCCGTCGACCTTGGTGGCCTTGAGCAGCAGGTCGGCGCCGACTTCGCTGGCGCGCAGGGCGGCGGCCGAGTCGGTGGTGAAGAAGGGGTTGCCGGTGCCGGCGGCGAACAGGGCGATGCGGCCCTTCTCCATGTGCCGGATCGCGCGGCGCCGGATGTAGTCCTCGCAGACTTCGTTGATCTTGATGGCGCTCATCACCCGGGCGTAGCCGCCGGCCTTCTCGAGGGCGTCGGCCATGGCCAGGGCGTTGATGACGGTGGCCAGCATGCCCATGTGGTCGCCGGTGACGCGGTCCATGCCGGCCTCGGCCAGGCCGGCGCCGCGGAAGATGTTGCCGCCGCCGATCACCAGCCCGATCTCGGCGCCGGCGCGCTGGGCCTCGACGATGTCGGTGGCCATGGCCTGGATGACCTTGGGGTCGATGCCGTAGTCCTCGTTGCCCATGAGGGCTTCGCCGGAGAGTTTGAGCAGGATGCGGCGGTACTTCAGGGGCTGGGCGCTCATGGGGCTCTCCGGTGGCGGGCAAACAGCGGAATTCTAGCCGATCCGCGGCCACCCCGGCGGCCCTTTCGGCCGGGCTGCCTGGCGGCGCCACTGCGGTGGTCACCCGGCCGGAAGGGTCAACGCGAGCAAAAACTTCGCGCCTGAAGTCGCTCCTACAGGGGGGGGCGGAGGCTGGAATGAAGAAGGGCCGCGGATTGCGCCGCGGCCCTTCGGGTATTGCGTGGAGCGGGAGGTCAGACCGCCATCGCCTTCATCACTTCGGCGGCGTAGTCCTCGACCACCTTCTCAATGCCCTCGCCGACGGCCAGGCGCTGGAACTGCACCACGTCGGCGCCGGCGGCCTTGACCGCCTGCTCGACCGTCTGGTCGGTGTTGAGCACGTACGGCTGGCCGTACAGGGTGACCTCGTTGACGATCTTGGCGACCTTGCCGGCCATGATCTTCTCGAGGATCTCGGCGGGCTTGGACTTGTCCTTGTCGGACATCTTGGCCAGCTCGATT
This sequence comes from Arenimonas caeni, assembly GCF_003024235.1. Classification (GTDB taxonomy): domain Bacteria; phylum Pseudomonadota; class Gammaproteobacteria; order Xanthomonadales; family Xanthomonadaceae; genus Arenimonas; species Arenimonas caeni. The sequence continues at coordinate 103,109 of NZ_KZ679087.1, forward strand.
TCCTTTTCCTTGGCCACGAACTCGGCCGGCACGTCGGCGGCCTTGTTGTAGGGCGGGTTCATCGCCGCCACGTGCATCGCGATGCCGCGGGCCAGCTCGGCGTCGCCGCCCTTGAGCTCGACCAGCACGCCGATGCGGCCGCCGTGGATGTAGGCAGCGACGTGATTGCCGCTCTCGACCCGGGCCAGGCGACGGACCTGCACGTTCTCGCCGACCTTGGCGATGACGGCGGCGCGGGCTTCCTCGACGGTGTCGCCCGAGGCGATCTTCGCGGCCTTCAGGGCCTCGATGTCGGCGGCGCCGGAGGCCAGGGCGGCCTGGGCGACGGCATCGGTGAAGGCGACGAAGTTGTCGTCCTTGGCCACGAAGTCGGTCTCGGAGTTGATCTCGACCAGCACGGCCTTGCCGCCGTCCTGGGCGGCCACGATGCGGCCTTCGGCGGCCACGCGGCCGGCCTTCTTGTCGGCCTTGGCCAGGCCCGACTTGCGCAGGGCTTCAGCGGCGGCGTCGATGTCGCCGTTGGTCTCGGCCAGGGCCTTCTTGCACTCCATCATGCCGGCGCCGGTGCGCTCGCGCAGTTCCTTGACCAGGGAGGCGGTGATTTCCATGGGGGTCTCCAGATTCAATGGGTGGCCCACCGGCAGGATGCCGACGGGCACGAACAGGTGCCGCGGCGCCGGGAGGCGCCGCGGCGGGCAGCCGCGCTTACTTGGCGGCGCGGGGGGCGCGCGGCGCGCGGGCGCGCGGGGCGGCCTTCTTCTCTTCCTTGGCGACCGGGTTGCCCTCGGCGTCGAGCTCGACGAAGTCGTCGGCGGCCACGTGGGCCTGCGGCGAGGCGGCCTTGCCCTCGAGCACGGCGTCGGCGGCGGCGCGCACGTACAGCTGCACGGCGCGGATGGCGTCGTCGTTGCCCGGGATGGCGTAGTCGACCAGGTTCGGGTCGTAGTTGGTGTCGACCACGGCGATCACCGGGATGCCGAGCTTCTTGGCTTCCTGCACGGCGATGTTCTCGTGGCCGATGTCGATCACGAACAGGGCGTCCGGCAGGCGGCCCATGTCCTTGATGCCGCCCAGCGAGGCTTCCAGCTTGTCACGCTCGCGGCGCAGGCCCAGCACTTCGTGCTTGACCAGCTTCTCGAAGGTGCCGTCGGTCTCGGCGGCCTCGAGCTCCTTCAGGCGGGCAACCGACTTCTTGACGGTGGCGTAGTTGGTCAGGGTGCCGCCCAGCCAGCGCATGCTCATGTACGGCATGCCGCAGCGCACGGCCTCTTCCTTGATGGCTTCGCGGGCCGAACGCTTGGTGCCGACGAACAGGATGGTGCCGCGCTTCTGGGCGATGCCCGAGATGAAGTTCATGGCGTCCTGGAACAGCGGCAGGGTCTTTTCCAGGTTGATGATGTGGATCTTGCCGCGGGCGCCGAAGATGTACGGGCCCATCTTGGGGTTCCAGTAGCGGGTCTGGTGGCCGAAGTGAACGCCGGCTTCCAGCATCTGGCGCATGGTGACCTGGGACATGGTGTTTCCTTTGCGAACGGGAGCCGGCCGCGCTCTGGCGGCATCGAAGCTCCGGGGTTGGGCCTCCGCCAGGCCGCCGCCTCGAACCTCGAAACCATGGTCTGACCGTGGTTCCGGGGCACCCCGGGGCGGGGGATTGCCTGGCGTGTGAATTCGCCGGTGACGCCCGGCGTGGGCGGTCGGAGGGCCGGCAAGCCGGTTTTCCGAGCTGCGGGATTATAGCCGGCTGGCCCAAGTGGCCGCAACTGTTGGATAATCCGGCCATGCATATCAGCCTCAAGAGTCCCGAAGACATCGAGCGCATGCGCGTGGCCGGCCGCCTGGCCGCCGAAGTGCTGCAGGTGGTGGCCCCGCACGTGAAGCCCGGCGTCACCACCGCCGAGCTCGACCGCATCTGCCACGACCACATCGTCAACGTCCAGGGCGCCATCCCGGCCAACGTCGGCTACAAGGGTTTCCCGGCGACGGTCTGCACCTCGGTCAACAACGTCATCTGCCACGGCATCCCGAGCGAAGCGAAGGTCCTCAAGGATGGCGACATCATCAACATCGACGTCACCGTCATCAAGGACGGCTGGCACGGCGACACCAGCCGGATGTACCTCGTGGGCGAGCCCAACGTGCTGGCCCGGCGCCTGGTCGACGTGACCCGCGAGGCCATGTTCCGCGGCATCCGTGCCGTGCGCCCGGGCGCCACGCTGGGCGACATCGGCCACGCCATCCAGCAGTACGCCGAGTCCGAGCGCTTCTCGGTGGTGCGCGAGTACTGCGGCCACGGCATCGGCAAGATCTACCACGAAGACCCGCAGGTGCTGCATTACGGCCAGCCGGGCACGGGCGTGGTGCTCAAGAAGGGCATGACCTTCACGATCGAGCCGATGATCAACGCCGGCAGCCGCCAGACCAAGCTGCTGGGCGACGGCTGGACCGTGGTCACCCGCGACAAGTCGCTGTCGGCGCAGTGGGAGCACACGGTGGCGGTGACCGACGACGGCGTCGAGATCCTCACCCGGCTGCCCGGCGACGACAACGACCTGTGACCGGGGCCGGCCCGTGAGCGCCGCCCCCGACACCCCCCAAGCCGACCTGCCGGCGGCCCTGGCCGCCGCCACCGACGAGGCCGCCTGGCGCGAGGTCGCCAAGGCCGGCCTGGTGTCGGGCCGTGCCTTGCTGCGGCAGCGCTTCGAGGCCGGCGAGGTGGCCGACCGCCTGGCGTCGCGCTGGTGCGCGGTGGCCGACGACATCGTCCGCTCGGCCTGGGCGCGCTGCCTGGGCGAACCCGAAGGCATCGACCTGCTGGCCACCGGCGGTTACGGCCGCGGCGAGCTCTACCCGCAGTCCGACATCGACCTGCTGGTGCTGGCCGGGCCGGAGGTGCAGCAGGCGCGCCAGGCCGACATCGGCCGCTTCTTCTCGATGCTCTGGGATGCCGGCCTGGCCACCAGCCAGGCCGTGCGCTCGACCGGCCAGTGCGTCGAGGCCGCCCGCGAGGACATCACGGTGCTCACCGCGCTGATGGAGTGCCGCGTGCTGGCCGGCGACGAGGGCGCGGTGGCGCGCCTGGCCGCGGCGCTGTCGCCCGAGGCCCTGTGGCCGCCGAAGGACTACTTCGCCGCCAAGCGCGAGGAACAGCGCGCCCGCCACGCCCGCTTCCACGACACCGCCCACAACCTCGAACCGAGCATCAAGGAGGGTCCGGGCGGGCTGCGCGACCTGCAGACCGTCACCTGGATGGGCATGCGCCTGTACGGCGTGCCCGGCCTGCGCGCCCTGGTGCCGCTGGGCCTGCTGGGCGAGGACGAGTGCGCCAGCCTCGAGCGCGAATGGCGGGTGCTGGCGCGGCTGCGCTTCGGCCTGCACCTGCTGGCCAACCGGCGCGAGGAGCGGCTGGGCTTCGACTACCAGAAGAACCTGGCCGCGATGCTGGGCCTGAAGGACGAGCGCCGCGACAACCTCGCCGTCGAGCAGATGATGCAGGGCTTCTTCCGCAGCGCGGCCACGGTGATGCGCATCAACGACCGGCTGCTGCAGCGCTTCGAGGAACAGCTGTCGGGGCAGGAGCCGCCGCAGCCGCTGGGCGACGGCTTCGAGCTGCGCCACGGCTACCTGGCCATGGCCGAGCCGGCGCGGCTGGGCCGCGGCTTCGACGCGGTGCTGGCCCTGTTCGAGGCCTGGGACGTCCAGCCCGGCGCCCGCGGCCTGCATTCGGAAACGGCGCGGGCACTGGGCGAGTCGCTGGGGGCGATCCGGCCCTATCCGGAGCAGCCCGAGGGGCTGCGCCAGCGCTTCATGGTCCTGATGCAGTCGCCGCAGGCGGTGGCGGCGCTCACCCGCATGGCGCGCCTGGGCGTGCTGGCGCGCTACCTGCCGGCCTTCGGCAAGGTGGCCGGGCGCATGCAGTACGACCTGTTCCACGTCTACACCGTCGACCAGCACACGCTCACCGTGCTGGCCCACATCGACGGCTTCGCGCGCAAGGCCGACGAGCGCTTCGGCATCGCCCACGAAGTCTGGCCGCGCCTGCGCAAGCCGCACCTGCTGCTGCTGGCCGGCCTGTTCCACGACATCGCCAAGGGCCGCGGCGGCGACCACAGCGAACTGGGCGCGGTGGACGCGCGCGAGTTCGCCGGGGCGCACGCGCTGCCCGGGGCCGACGCCGACCTGCTGGCCTGGCTGGTCGAACAGCACCTGCTGATGTCGGTGACGGCCCAGCGCCAGGACATCTCCGATCCGGACGTGGTGGCGCGCTTCGCCAACAAGGTGGCCGACCGCGAACACCTGGACTACCTCTACCTGCTGACCTGCGCCGACATCGCCGGCACCAGCCCCAAGCTCTGGAACGCCTGGAAGGACCGGCTGCTGGCCGACCTGTACTCGGCCACCCGCTTCGCGCTGCGGCGCGGCCTGGAGAACCCGGTGCACGCCACCGAGATCATGGCCGAGACCCGCGCCGCGGCGCTCGAGCGCCTGCTCGGCGAAGGCCTGGCGCAGGAGGACGTGGAGCGGATCTGGGCGGCCTACCCGGACGTGGGCTTCCTGCGCTACCGGCCCGAGCAGATCGCCTGGCAGACCCAGGGCATCGCCGCCTCGGGCGGCGCCGACACGCTGGTGCTGGCGCGCCCGCACCTGCACGACGGCGGGCTGGAGGTGTTCGTGCGCACGCCCGACCGCGACGGCCTGTTCGCAGCGCTGGTGGCCACCTTCGACCGCCTGGGCCTGAACGTGCTCGAGGCACGGGTGCTCAATTCCAGCGATGGCTTCGCGCTCGACAACTTCCAGCTGATCGCCCCGCTGGGCCGCGCGCCCGAGCCGGCGGCGGTGGAGTCGGCGCTGCGCAACGCGCTGCGCGATCCCGGGAAGGTCCGGCCGCCGCGCCGCGCCGCGCCGCGGCAGCTGCGCCATTTCCGGGTGCCGGCGCGGGTGGATTTCGACGCCTCGGCCGACGGCCGCCGCACCCGCATGAGCCTGGTCTGCACCGACCAGCCCGGGCTGCTGGCCGGCGTGGCCCAGGTGCTGCGCCGCTTCCACCTGCGCGTGCACGACGCCCGCATCGCCACCTTCGGCGAGAAGGTGGAGGATTTCTTCCTGCTCACCGACGAGCGTGACCAGCCCGTCGCCGACCAGGCCCTGTTGGACGAACTGCGCGCCGCCATCGTGGCCGGCGTGGATGGAGAGAGCCGAGATGGCAAGAAAGAAGCCGAACATTGAGCAGTTGCAGGCGATCATCGAAGACGCCTTCGAGCGCCGCGCCAGCCTGACCGCCGCCGAGATCGAGGGCTCCACCCGCCCGGCGGTGGAGGAGGCGATCGACCTGCTCGAGTCGGGCAAGGCCCGCGTCGCGGCGCCGCACGGCAAGCGCTGGGAGGTCAACGAGTGGCTCAAGAAGGCCGTGCTGCTGTATTTCCGCGTCAACGACATGCAGCAGATGGAAGGCTTCCCGGCCGCGTACTGGGACAAGGTGCGCCTGCGCTTCGACAACTACGACGAGGCCGACTTCCAGAAGCTCGGCGCGCGCATCGTGCCCGGCGCGATCGTGCGCACCGGCGCGCACATCGGCAAGGACGTGGTGCTGATGCCCAGCTTCATCAACATCGGCGCCTACGTCGGCGCCGGCACCATGGTCGACACCTGGGCCACCATCGGCAGCTGCGCGCAGGTGGGCAAGCACTGCCACATCAGCGGCGGCGCCGGCATCGGCGGCGTGCTCGAGCCGCTGCAGGCCAGCCCGACCATCATCGAGGACGACTGCTTCATCGGCGCCCGTTCGGAGGTCGTCGAGGGCGTCATCGTCGAGAAGGGCAGCGTGATCGGCATGGGCGTGTTCCTGGGCCAGTCCACCCGCATCTACAACCGCATGACCGGCGAGATCCTGCAGGGCCGCGTGCCGGCCGGCTCGGTGGTGGTGCCCGGCTCGCTGCCGTCGGCCGACGGCAAGTACTCGCTGTCGTGCGCGGTCATCGTCAAGCAGGTGGACGCCAAGACGCGCGCCAAGACCTCGGTGAACGAACTGCTGCGGGGTGCCGTGGAATGACCACGCTCTACGGCCTCGACAACTGCGACACCTGCCGCAAGGCGCGCAACTGGCTCAAGCGCTTCGAGGTGGAGCACGCCTTCGTGGACTACCGCGCCAACCGCGTGCCGCCGGAAACGCTCAAGGCCTGGGCGGCGCAGCTGGGCGGCTGGGAGAAGCTGGTGAACAAGGCCTCCACCACCTGGCGCCAGCTGCCGGAGGCGCGCAAGTCGCCGGCGTCCGGCCCGGAGTGGACCCTGCTGCTGCGCGAGCACCCGGCGCTGGTCAAGCGCCCGGTGGTGGTCACCGCCGATGGCGCGGTGTCGGTGGGCTTCACCGACAACGGCTTCAAGCAGCGCTTCGGGGTGGGCAAGTGAGCGAGGTGCTGGCCCTGGCGCGCGCGCTGATCGCCCGGCCCTCGGTGACGCCCGACGACGCCGGCTGCCAGGACCTGGTGGCGGCGCGGCTGGCCCGGGCCGGCTTCCGCGTCGAGTGGTTCGACCACGGCGCCGTGCGCAACCTCTGGGCCACGCACGGCGAGGGCGGCGAAGTGCTTTGCCTGCTGGGCCACACCGACGTGGTGCCGCCCGGCCCGCGCGAGGCCTGGGACAGCGATCCCTTCGAGCCCACCGAGCGCGACGGCCACCTCTACGGCCGCGGCGCCGCCGACATGAAGGGCAGCGTGGCCGCCTTCGTCGTGGCCGCCGAACAGTTCGTGGCCGCGCATCCGGATCATCCGGGCACGCTGGCCATCCTGCTGACCTCGGACGAGGAGGGCGACGCCATCGACGGCGTGCGCAAGGTGGCCGATCGCTTCAAGGCCGAAGGCCGGCCGATCCACTACTGCATCACCGGCGAGCCCTCGTCGAAGGAAGCGCTGGGCGACCTGCTGCGGGTCGGACGCCGCGGCACGCTCTCGGGCGTGCTCAGGGTGAAGGGCATCCAGGGCCACGTGGCCTACCCGGAAAAGGCGCGCAACCCGATCCACCAGGCGATGCCGGCGCTGGCCGAGCTGTGCGCGCGGGCCTGGGACGAGGGCTACCCGGAATTCCCGCCCTCGAGCTTCCAGGTCTCGAACATCCACGCGGGCACCGGCGCCAACAACGTCATCCCGGGCCACTGCGAGGTGGTGTTCAACTTCCGCTTCAACCCCGGCTGGCAGGCCGCGCAGCTCGAAGCCGAGGTCGAGGCCGTGCTGGCCCGCCATGGCCTGGAGTACGACCTGCTCTGGCACCGTGGCGGCGAACCCTTCCTGACCGGCGAAGGCCGCCTGCGCGCGGCGGCGCGCGAGGTCATCAGGGAACAACTGGGTCTCGTGCCGGAGGAAAACACCGGCGGCGGCACCTCGGACGCCCGCTTCATCGCGCCTCTCGGCGCCGAGGTGGTGGAGCTGGGGCCCATCAACTCCAGCATCCACAAGGTCAATGAACGCGTCGCACTGGCTGAGCTCGAGCGCCTCCCCGCGCTTTACCGAGCCATTGCCGAGCGACTGCTGCTCTCCTGAACCCTCCGCACTCCTCCCCGGTGTTCGTCAGGCCGCGGCCTTGAACCAGGCCGCCTCGGCGGCCGGCGTGGACTTGGACGACTCGCGCAGTTCGCGCAGCAGGCCCAGCACCTGGCGATGCACGCCCTGCAGGCCCGCATGCGGCGTCTGCCGGGTCTCGTGGTAGACCACGGCCAGCCACAGCGCGGTGCTGCGCAGGCGCAGCTGGATCGAGCGGTCGTTGCAGCGCCGGGCGGCGGTGCCGGCGACCGGGCTCCAGGGCCGGTACATCATCGGTTCGCTGCAGCCGTGCCAGTGCGGCTGGGGCAGCACGGCGGCGGCCTGGATCTCGGCCAGGGTCTGGTCCGCGGTGGCTTTGCGCTGGCTGGGGTCCATCGCCCGGATGGCCTTGGCGACGGCCTTGGCCTGGCGTTGCAGCATCATCTGGCGCGCCTGCGCCAGGAGGGTGACCATCATTTCCATTCCAACCTACCTCGCCGAAAGAAGTTCGGTGCGGTAGATCGCTCCCCCTGACGGCGATCTCTCCGTCCCTGCACCGGCGGAGCGCACCGTGCAGCGCCTCGTTTATGGCGCAAAACGTGACGCCTGTCAGGTTCCTTAACCGGAAATGTGAACCAGCTCACATTTCCGGCACGAGCCGCAGTTGGTGGTGGGCCTCGCCGGGCAGGAAGGGCGAGGGCTCGCCGCGCACCCAGTCGCCGTGGCCGGCGCCCCAGAACGGCGACATCGGGTGGCCGCTCTGGCCGCCGGGCATGTGCGCGTAGCCCTCGGCCTCGCGGCCGGGCGAAACCACCATGCGCTCGCTGGCGCCGAAGCCCGGGCCCTGCACCAGCGGCATGTTGCCGTCGCCGCGCAGCGGCTCGGCCGGCATGCACAGCAGCGAACCGACCGGCCCCAGCGCGCCGGCCAGCGGGTGGCAGATGGCGGCGGTGTTGCGTTCGCCCCAGGTGCGCTCGGCCAGCGGGCCGGCTTCGCCGAGCCGGGCGCGGATGTCGCGCGCGGCGTCGGCCAGCAGCGCCTCCCAGCTGCCGAACTTGCGCGGCAGCAGGTGCACGGGGCGCTGCTGCAGCAGCGGCCAGGCATAGGACTCGGCCTGGGGCAGGTCGGGCATCACGAAGTCCTCGCCGAGCGCAGCCTGGGCCGGGGCCAGCAGGCCGTTGCTGATGCGTTCGATGACGGCCAGGCGCCAGGCGCGCACGATGCGGTAGTCCACGGCATCGACGCTGGCCCGGCCGGTCCAGGTCGCGCTGGCCTCGGCGAGCGCGCGCAGGTCGCTGCTGGGATTGCGCGCGGCTTCTTCCTGCAGCAGCGCGTGCCAGCGCCGGAGGAAGATCGCGCGGTCGTCGAGCTGCAGCGCCAGCAGGTCACCCTCGGTGAACTGCGGCTTCTCGCGCAGGAAATCGCGGATCTGGCGCGCGCGGGCGCCGTTGGCGTAGCCGGCATCGCCGACCAGGGCCAGCGCCGCGCCGTCGACCACGCGGGCGTTGGCCGTCCACAGCACGCCGTCGGCCGGGTCGACCACGCTGGGGTTCTCGGTGGGCGCCAGCCAGCCGACCCAGCGGCAGGCCTGTTCGATGCGCAGCGGCACCTGCGGCGTGCAGTCGCCGGCGCGCTCCGGCACCTGGCCGGTCAGGCGCCAGGCGATGCGGCCGTGGCGATCGCCGATTATCAGGTTTTGGGCCGGGATGCCGGCCTGGTCGGCGACGGCCAGGCCTTCGTCCAGGCTGCCGGCGCGGGCCATGTCGCCCAGGCCGAAGTTGAGCGCGCCGGGCAGCTGCGCGGTCCAGCGCAGGGCCAGGGCGCTGCCGTCGTCGAGTTCGACGGTGACCGGGCCCCAGCGCGTCTCGCGCACCTTCAGCTCCACCGGCTCGGCGCCCTTGACCGCGATCCACTCGCTGTCCACGCGCAGCGCCGCCTCGCCCTCGGGCACGCGGTACCTGAGCCGGTCGGCGTCGGTGAACTCGACGCGGTAGAAGTCGAGCCAGTCGCCGTAGCTGTTGGTGAAGCCCCAGGCCACGTGGCCGTTGCTGCCGACGATGACCGCGGGGATGCCGGGCAGGGTGAAGCCGGAGACGTCGACCTGGCCGCCGGGGGCGCGCGCGTCCGGGTAGCGCAGGCGGGCGCGGAACCAGATGTTCGGGGCGCGCAGGCCCAGGTGCATGTCGTTGGCGACGATGGCGCGGCCGTCGGCGGTGCGGCTGCCGGCGACGGCGAAGTTGTTGCTGCCCGGTGCGGCGGGCTCGGACACGGCATAGTCGCCGTTCTCCTCCGGCACCGGCAGCCGGCGCAGGTCGACCTCGTCGGCGCCGGGCAACACGGCGTTGCCGCGCGGCTCGCCCTGCAGCGGCGCGTCCCACTCGCTGCCGTCCACGGCGACCAGGTCGTACAGCGCCGGCGGCAGCGCCTCGCGGATGCGCCACAGTGCCAGCTCGCGCGAGTTCGACTCGTCCTGCAGGTCGAAGAACATGGCGTAGCCAGCCAGCATCGAGTCTTCGAGCGTCCAGGGCTCGGGCCGGGCGCGCAGCAGCAGGTAGGGCCAGGGGCGTGCGCCGAGCGCCAGCAGGCCGTCGTTGACGCCGTCGCGATAGGCCTCGAGCGCGGCGAGGTGGCCATCGACGGAACTGCCCAGGTGTTCGGCCAGGCGCGCGCGCAGGCGGTGCACGCGGATCTCCTTGTCGCGCTCGATGGCCACCGGCCCGAACAGCGCCGACAGCTCGCCGGCGGCCGAGCGGCGCAGCAGGTCCATCTCGAAGTAGCGCTCCTGCGCGTGCACGAAGCCCAGCGCGCGAGCCGCGTCGGCCTCGTTGGCCGCCTGAATGGTGGCGATGCCGCGCTCGTCGCGGCTGACCATCACCGGCGCCGAAAGACCCTCGAGCGCCAGTTCGCCCTCGACCGCCGGCAGGCTGGCCCGAATGGCCCACAGGCCCGCGAACAGCGCCAGCACGGCGAGGATGACGAGGGCGGCCAACAGGCGGACGGTGAAACGAACGGCCTTGCGCATGCAGCGGCTCCGGGTGGGTGCAAACCCCGCCAAGGATGGCCGAAGCGGCGCGCCACCGCCACGGGGGCTTGCCAAGTTCTCCGGCCCGGGCCTACTATCGGCCCATGCGCGCGATCGTCGTGAACAACGCCAACAACAACAATCGTCCCCCACCGCGGGTCGACGACTAGGCGCGCTACAAGAAAAAACTGCCCCAGTCCCGAACGGCCCGCATCCCAAAGATGCGGGCCGTTTCCTTTTGCGCGATCGAAAACCCAGGAGACCTGCCCATGTGTTCCATCCTCGGCGTCCACGACGCCCGCCCCGATGCCGACGTCCGCCCGCTGCGGCCGCTGGCGCTGTCGCTTTCGGCCCTGCAGCGCCACCGTGGCCCGGACTGGTCCGGCGTGTTCGAAGCGCCGGCCTGCCTGGTGGTGCACGAGCGCCTGGCCATCGTGGATCCGGCCGGCGGCGCCCAGCCGCTGCGATCCGCCGACGGCCGGCTGGCGCTGGCGGTGAACGGCGAGATCTACAACCACCGCGAGCTGGCCGGCTCGCTTGCCGCACCCTGGGAGTTCACCAGCGGTTCGGACTGCGAGGTCATCAACGCGCTTTACCGGCAGGAAGGCCCGGGCGCAGTGGCGAAACTCAACGGCATCTTCGCCTTCGCGCTGTGGGACGAGGACGCGAAGCGGCTGGTGGTGGCGCGCGACCCGCTGGGCGTGTGCCCGCTGTACTGGGGCCACGACGGTGCCGGCCGGCTGTGGGTGGCGTCGGAGATGAAGGCGCTGGCGCGGCTGTGCAGCGACGTGGCGATCTTCCCGCCCGGCCACGTCTATGACAGCGCCAGCGGGGAACTGGTGCGTTACTTCGAGCCCGGCTGGCGCGATTACGCGGCCACGCAGGGCAGGCTGGCCGCCCCGGGCGAGCTGCGCGAAGCCTTCGAGCAGGCCGTGCACCGCCAGCTGATGACCGACGTGCCCTACGGCGTGCTGCTCAGCGGCGGCCTGGATTCTTCGCTGGTGGCGGCCTGCGCGGCGAAGTTCGCGCGCCAGCGCATCGAGGACGGCGACCGCAGCGAGGCCTGGTGGCCGCGCCTGCACAGCTTCGCCATCGGCCTGCCGGGTTCACCCGACCTGGCCGCCGCGCAGACCGCCGCCGCGGCACTCGGCACCGTGCACCACGGATTCACCTACACGCTCGAGGAAGGCCTGGACGCGCTGCCGGAGGTGATCCGCCACATCGAAAGTTTCGACGTCACCACCGTGCGCGCCTCCACGCCGATGTTCCTGCTGGCGCGGCGCATCAAGGCCATGGGCGTGAAGATGGTGCTCAGCGGCGAGGGCAGCGACGAGATCTTCGGCGGCTACCTGTACTTCCACAAGGCGCCGGACGCACGCGAGTTCCACGCCGAGTGCGTGCGCAAGCTCGATGCCCTGCACCAGTTCGACTGCCTTCGCGCCAACAAGGCCATGATGGCCTGGGGCGTGGAGGCGCGGGTGCCTTTCCTGGACCTCGAATTCCTCGCTCTCGCGATGTCGCTCGATGCCGAGGCCAAGCGCTGTGGAAACGGGCGCATCGAGAAGGCGCTGCTGCGCGAAGCCTTCGCCGGCGCCTTGCCCGACGACATCCTGTGGCGGCAGAAGGAGCAGTTCAGCGACGGAGTCGGTTACGGCTGGATCGACGGGCTCAAGGCCTCCGCCGAGGCACGCATCAGCGACACGATGCTGGCCGAAGCGCCGCTGCGTTTCCCGGTGAACCCGCCGGCGACGAAAGAGGCGTACTGGTACCGCGAGCTGTTCGAGCGCCACTTCCCCGGCGAGGCTTGCGCGCGCACGGTGCCGGCCGGCAGGTCGATCGCGTGTTCGTCACCGGCGGCGATCGCCTGGGACGCGGCTTTCGCCGCCGCCGCCGACCCCTCGGGGCGGGCGGTGGCCGGCGTGCATGCGGCGGCTCAGGGCGTCGCGCCGATCTCGATATGCGCTTAACGCTCGCGGGCGCCGCGGGCGATGCGGCAGGTGACCGGCACGTCGCCGCCGCCGGCGCGCAGGAACACGCGCTCGGGCTGGACGGCGGGGACGGGAGAAACGACGGCGAGGGCCAGGGTCAGCGGCAGGATCATGTTGGCAGGCTCGGCGGGATCGTTCCCGGAACAATCCGACGGCCGCCCGGTGCCGTCAAGCGAGGCCCCGCCGGGGTTGACTGGGGATTCAGCCGGCGGCCGCCGCGCGGATTGCCTCGAACTCGGCCACGTGCCGGCCCAGCCGGTCGGCGTCGCAGTGCGCGCACAGCCAGGGTTTGCCCTTGCCGGTAAGCATGTGCTGCGTGTACTGCCGGCAGCGTTTGCAGGAAAGCGAAGCCACCGGGCCACTGGTGGGAGCGAACGAGCCACACTCGATGTCCGGGCGGCGCCCGGCCAGGCGCGCGACTTCCTCCATCGGGAACGCATTGCACAAGTCCAGCCAGCGAAGCTTCGGCAGCGCCGCCAGCGGCGCCAGCGAGCCGTCCTCGACCCGCACCGTGGTCAGGCTGAGTTTTTCGATCGATTGCAGCGCCGCCAACGGTGCCAGCGTCGGCAGCCTGAGCGGCTTGATCGAATTGGAATCGCCGGCGATTCCCAGGGCCTGCAGGTTCTCCATGCCGGCCAGGAAAGCCAGGTCGGCGGCCTCGCGGACGTTGTGGATCTCCAAATCCACCAGCGCCGGCATCCGGCCCAGCGCCCCGAGCCCGGTGGCCGAGGGCGCGCTGCCGATGTGCAGGTGCGCCAGCGACGGGTGGCCGGCGAGCGGGGCCAGCGAGGTGATGCCGCTCCACTTGATGTACAGGCCCTCGAGACCCGGCATGGCGCAGGCGGCTTCGAACATCTCCTGGGTCACCTTGCTCTGGAACCACAGCACCTTCACCCCGGGCAGTCCCGGCAGCAAGGCGCACCAGCGCTGCACCAGCTTGCGCTGCTCGCCGGCGCTCAGCGAGGTCTGGGTGATGGCTAGGGACAGATGCGGCCCGCCCTGGTAGTCGTCCGGGTCGCGGATGGCCCGCGGCGGGAAGTCGCGCTGCGGGCGGTGGAACCAGTAGCTGTCGCCGGGCAGCACGAGCTCGGCCCGCAGGCGCTGCTGGACCAGCATTGGTTCGAGGGCCTGCTGCAGGGTGTCCTTCAGGTCACTGTCCATTCGTTCGTCAGAAACTCGAGCCGGGTTGATTGAGGAACCCGATCTCCTCGGCCGTGGATTCGCGGCCGAGGATGGCGTTGCGGTGCGGGTAGCGGCCGAAGCGGTCGACGATGGCCTTGTGGCGCAGCTCGAAGTCGAGGTTTTCGGGCGGGGCGTGCTCGCGGTAGAGCGCCTCCGCGATCTCGTGGATGAGGCGCGACTCGCTGTGCATGTAGGGCAGCAGCAGGAAACTGCGCTCGACCGGCGTGAGCGCGGCCAGTGCGCCGCCGGCCACGGCTTCCTGCGCCAGGCCCAGGGCCAGCGGGTCGCAGGCGAAGGCCGCCGGCGTGCCGCGGTGGATGTTGCGCGGGAACTGGTCGAGCGCGATCACCTCGGCCAGCCGGCCGCGGGGGCTGGCGCGCCAGCCGTGGAGTTCGCAGGCCGCCGCCCGCCGCAGCAGGCCACCGAAGCGATCGCGGATGAGCGCATCGAAGGCCGGATCAACTTTCCACCAGCGTTCCGGGGGCGTCTGTTCGAACCAGAAGCCGAGGACGTCCTCCGGCCCCGCGTGACTGGTCATGCGACGGCCGGGCGATGGCCGAGCAGGCGGGCGGGCAGGAACAGCACGGCCTTGAGCAGCGCGAACACCACATCGACCGCGATGCCCAGCGCGCGGAAGGGCAGGCTGAGCAGCCACAGCACCGGCCAGAGCACCAGCACCAGCAGCGCCAGCGGCCAGGCCAGCACGAACAGCAGGCACCAGAGCACGGCGACGAGCAGGGTCTTCATGGCGAGGCCTCCGTCGGTGGATGCCGGGCAGTCTCCGACGAAGGCCGGCCCGGCGCCAGTGTCAAAGGGTGGGGCGCCTCAGGCCTGGGCGATTTCCCGCTTCAGACGCCGGTCGAGCAGCACGAAGCCGAAGGGAACGACCGAGCTCAGCAGCGCCAGCAGCCAGGCGCCCACCGACCACTTGCGCAGGTGGCTGACGACCAGCGACGCCAGCACGTAGGCCAGCCAGAGCACGCCATGGGTCATGCCCACGGGCCAGACGAAGTCATGGCCGAACTGGTACTTGGCCGGCATGGCCACGAACAGCAGCACGAGCAGGGACAGGCCTTCAATCAGGCTGAGCAGGCGGAAGCTTCGGAGCATGTTGGGTTCCGTTGGGCGGTAAACCGAGAAGCCGGGAGTTTAGCCCGGCATTGGTGCCGGCGACTGCCGCCAGAAACTGATGTCCGGCGGACCGGCCAGGAAAGCGCCGGCCTTCCGGATGAAGGCCTGGATGTGCGGCTGCTGCATGTGCGGCCCCAGGAAGACTTCCGCGCTCGGCCAGCGCTCGAGCAGGGTGAACAGGCTCGGGTCGGCGGTGTCCTGCACGATCTGGATGCCGCCGCATTCCGGCTCGGCGGCCAGCACGGCCTGCACCAAGGCGGTGATCTCGCTGCGGGCGGTCTCCACCTGGCCGGGCTGGGCCCGGTAGGCGACGAGGACGAGGGTCTGGCTCATGGTGGGCTCCGTGGGTTGCGGGATGTGGTGCGCTGCCTGGACCCGTGCAGCACCGAGCAGGCCAACGCGGCAGGGGCTGCAAACAGGACCAGCGCGGTGAGCCCGGGCCGGCGCATCATCCGGTCAGCGCCGCAGCCATGCCCGAGTGCGCCAGCCAGGCGAAGAGCCCCAGGTTGGCGACCACGGTCAGCCAGAAGACCACCTGGAAGGGCTGCTTGATGGTCTTGTGCCGGAACTGCTGCTGGGCGAGCAGGGCGCCGGGCCAGCCGCCGAGCAGGCCGGCCAGGTGCAGGGTGTTCTCGGGGATGCGGCGGGCGCCGCGTCCGGCCGCCGCCTTGTCGGCCCAGTACATGAGGTAGGCGACGGCGCTGGCGACCAGCCAGGCCAGCCCGAGCATGGCGGGCAGCAGGCCCACCTGCACCAGCGCGCCCGCCGTGGCCAGCGCGGCCAGGCCGATGGCGGCGCGGGGTGTCTTCGTTCGCTTGCGCGGTGGTTCGACCATGTTCCACTCGATGATGCGGCCGGCCATTTGGATGGGAGCCACCAGGATTGATTTCAGCCGGCGGCCTCGTAGGCGAGCTTGATCCAACCGGCCAGCTCGGCATCGACCTGGGCGGCGTCGGTGAGTTTTACGCGGTAGTTGCACATCTGCCCGGCGGGCAGCTTCTCAAGGCGCGGGGAATCGGGTAGCAACTTGATGTTCAGGCCCAGCTCGACGCGGCTGTTGGCAGGCGGGCCGATCATGGCGAACTGCTTCTTGCGCCGGTAGCTGATGTATTTCTGTTTCGGCGCGGCTTCGAACGCGCCCAGTTTGCCCATGTGCTTGAGAAGCGCCTCGTGGATCGGGCGCAGGGCGGCCTTCGGCCCGGCGTAGAGCGCGTCGAGCGGGTCGCCCTCGTCTGCGGCCGGCGCGCTGCCGGCCTGTTTGGCCACGTGGGCCAGGGTATTGGCATCACCGTGCCCGAGGCCCAGGTCGGCCTTGAGCATGGCCACGATTTCGCCGTGTTTGACCAGTCCGCTGCCTTTGACCAGCGCCACCAGTTCGTCCAGCGATTTGCCGGTGCGGGCCTGGATGTTGCGCAACTGGGTTCCGAGTGCCTGCTTGGGGTCGGCCATGGCGCGCTCCTCGGTGGCTACGTGGGCGGATTTCTCTCAGCGTTCGACGATGCGGCCGGACCCGCCGGAGGTGCATTCAAGTACGTAACTGCGGCCCGCCTCGAAGTTGGACTTCACCGTGGGATAGGTATCCATGGTGATGGTGTCGGGGCAGTTGTACTCGATGGTGTGCTTGCCCGCCGGCACTCGGATGACGGCCGGCAACCCCGCGATGTGCCTGCCGTCGAGCGCGGTGAACCGGCCCGGCAGGCCGCCCGGCGAGCCCGGATCGGCAAAGGCCAGCTCGGCCGAGTTGGATTCGTCGAGCGTGGCGGGCGTGCTGGCGCAGGCGGTGGCGAGGCTGAGGGCCAGGAGCGCGGTGAGTGGTCGGAAGGTCAGTGGCATCACGGCGTCCTGGGCGGTCGGGGGCGGGGAAAGCATGCCACGACGCGCGGTCTGGCTTCAGGCCTTGCGGGCAAGCAGCCGGTGCCCGAGCCAGGCCGCGGGCAGGTAGGCCAGCAGCAGGTCCAGGGCGATGAACCACGCGGGTGCCGGAAGCATGAAGGCGGTGGCGATGCCGCCGGCCAGGAACAGGATGCCAACCGCCCACGCCGGCCCTGGGCTGCGCAGCGGGGCAAGCAGCGTGGCCAGCGCGGCCCCCGCCAGCGTGCCGAGGCTGTGCGCCAGGAACGGGAACAGGAAGTGCCGGGGCTCGAAAAGGTGCAGCGAGGCCCTGAGCCCCTCGACCGAAGTAGTGTCGGCGCCGGCCGGCGGTGGGATGACGATGCCGCTGAGCTGGACCAGCGCCATGTTCACGACGCTGCCTGCGATATAGCCCGCGACTCCGGCGAGTATGAGTCGGACGGTTCGGTGCATTGTTCTCTCCCAGGGGTTGAGCGTCTCAGGCCGACGGCCGACGCAGCACCCGGCCGACCAACAAGGATCCGGCGATGGCCCCGCCGAGCGCCGCCCACCACAGCGACCAGGCGCCGATCACATGGCTGAGCGCACCGGCGATTCCGAGCCCGACGACCAGGAACAGCCACAATACATTCAACTTCCGGGACGGTGCGACCGATACCGCAACCACAAGGACCACGAGCGCTGAAAGGGCAACCCCGGTATGCGTCAGGACCTCGAGGGCGACCCTGATGGTGGGGTTCCCGCACATCCCCGACACCATGTCCGCGGGCGGGCAGAGCCGCGAGCCCACGACGGCGTGGGCGGCCAGCGAGGCAAACGCGACCAGGGACCAGGCGGCGACTGCGGCCGGGAGGACAAGGAGCCATCGGATTGTGTGCATGCTCTTCAAGTGGCTGGTTTTCGGCTGAGTCTGGCCGCGCCGCGAAGCGACTCCGGCTTGAGGGGGTCGTCAGCCACCTGCGCCAGGTGCCTGAGGGCAATGCAAATAATTGTCCAGCGACTCGTCCCAGCCGGACGCCTCATCAAAGCCTGGAACAAGGCCGTCGCCGGAACCGGGGCCAGACAGGAAGGCGCCTATGCCATGTTGGACCATGTAGCGAGGGTAGTAATTGGGCGGTCCCAGCTTGCGTATCTCCGCACAGACTGCCGCGAAGGCCTTCTCGTCCTGGAGCATGCGCCCTGCTTCCGTACGGAACTGGTCGTACTTCTCCTCGGCTATGGGCCAGAGATTCTCCATTTGCAGGGCAGGAAGTGCTTGATGCGCGGTCTTGTCCAAGACACGCAGAGTATCAAAGCGACCATAGACGCCGGCGAGGGCGAAAAGCAGCACGCCATCTGCGAAGTTCCCGGTCTCCACGCAGTCTGCAACTGCCCTGTACAGGTCGGCCGGGGTATGTGTGTTCTTTGCTTCCACTAAAGGAATGCACGCCAGCTCGGTGGTGGACTCGAGGTTTCCTTCGGTCCTGTAGTCCGTGATTCCTGGTGTCCCTTGGGCGGCCTCGTCCGCGTGCAGGAAGATCGCAAGCAGCGCGGCAGGGATGGCGACGGCGCTGGGCTTGTTCATGGCGTTTCGGTATCCCCTTTGAATCGATGAAGGCTGCTGCGATGCCTGGTGCCAGGTTTGCGTCACGCCGCCACGCGGCGTCGACTTGAAAGAGGTGTCAGGCCTTCTTTGGCTTGAATCGTGGCATGAGCGCGAACACGCCCCAACCCAAGTATTCACGCGTGTAGGTTGCGTGGCGCTCAGGCTCTGTGTTCAGCCTGGAATGGATTTCCCCGGCCAACCCATCCTCTCAAGGTTTGGAGCCTCCGGGAAAGCCGGGGCGATTCAATTGGCCGGATAGTGCCGCATAAGCGGAAATAGCCTGGAGTTGCGGCCCGGTGTTATCCGGGCTGTCGGGCCTGAGACTATTTCTCAGCCCGCGTCTTTCTTCACGAACTCCGACTTCAGCTTCATCGCGCCGATGCCGTCGATGCGGCAGTCGATGTCGTGGTCGCCGTCGACGATGCGGATGTTGCGCACCTTGGTGCCCACCTTCACCACGGAGGACGAGCCCTTGATCTTCAGGTCCTTGACCACGATGACGGTGTCGCCGTCGGCGAGCGGGTTGCCGTTGGCATCGCGCACCACCCGGGTTTCCTCGGCGGTTTCGGTGGCCTCGCCCGGCGACCACTCGTGGGCGCATTCGGGGCAGACTAGCATCAGGCCGTCTTCGTAGGTGAATTCCGAGCCGCAGGCGGGGCAGGGGGGCAGGGTGCTCACGCATTCGTCTCCACGCGATCAACCTTGGTGAAACCACGCGGCAGCAGGTTGCCGCGGCTGGCGCGGCTGCCCTCGTAGGCCTGCAGGTCACGCCAGCCGAGCACGAGCTTCTGCTTGCCGCTGTGGATGGTCAGCTCGCCACCCTGGCGAACGCTGGCGATGGCCACCACCTTTTCCTGGCCGGCCTTGAGTTTTGCCGGCGGGATCTGGATGAGCTTGTTGCCCTTGCCCTTGTCCAGCTCCGGCAGTTCGGCGAGCGGGAAGGCCAGCAGGTGGCCGGCGCTGGTGATGGTGACGACCCAGTCGGTGGCCACGTCGGCCACCGGCACCGGCGCCAGCACCTCGCCGTCGCCCGGGTTGAGCAGGGCCTTGCCGGCCTTGTTGCGGCCGGTGAAGTTCTCGAAGCGGGTGACGAAGCCGTAGCCGTGCGAGGAGGCCAGCACGAAGCGGGCGTCGTTCTCGCCGGCGGCCAGGGACACGAAGCCGGCGCCCGAGGGCGGGCTGAAGCGGCCGCTCAGCGGCTCGCCGTTGCCGCGGGCGCTGGGCAGGGTGTGCGCCAGCGTGGAATAGCTGCGGCCGGTGGAGTCGAGGAAGGCCACCTGCTGGGTGGTGCGGCCGCGCACGGCCTGCAGCAGGCCGTCGCCGTCGCGGTAGCTCAGCGCGGCGGCGTCCACGTCGTGGCCCTTGGCGGCGCGCACCCAACCCTTCTTCGACAGCACCACCGTCACCGGCTCGCTCGGCACCAGCTCGGTTTCGCTGATGGCCTGGGCGGCCTCGCGCTGCACCAGCGGCGAGCGGCGCTCGTCGCCGAACTTCTTCGCGTCGGCCAGCAGCTCGTCCTTCACCTGCTTCTTGAGCTTGGCCTTGCTGCCGAGCGTGGCGACGATCTTCTCGCGCTCCTTCGCCAGCTCGTCCTGCTCGCCGCGGATCTTCATTTCCTCCAGGCGCGCCAGCTGCTTGAGCTTGGTGTCGAGGATGTAGTCGGCCTGCTCCTCGCTCAGCCCGAAGCGCGCCATCAGCACCGGCTTGGGCTCGTCCTCGGTGCGGATGATGCGGATCACCTCGTCGAGGTTGAGGAAGGCCACCAGCAGGCCCTCGAGCAGGTGCAGGCGGCGCTCGACCTTGTCCAGGCGGTGCTTCAGGCGCCGCGCCACGGTGTCGGTGCGGAACAGCAGCCACTCGGCCAGGAACTCGCGCAGGTTCTTCACCTGCGGCCGGCCGTCGAGGCCGATGATGTTGAAGTTCACCCGGAAGCTCTTCTCGAGGTCCGTGGTGGCGAACAGGTGGCCCATCAGGCCCTCGAAGTCCACGCGGTTGCTGCGCGGCACCAGCACCAGGCGCACCGGGTTCTCGTGGTCGGACTCGTCGCGCAGGTCCTCGAGCCAGGGCAGCTTCTTGGCGCGCATCTGCTGCGCCACCTGCTCCATGATCTTCGAGGGCGAGACCTGGTAGGGCAGGTTGGTGATGACGATGTTCGCGCCTTCGCGGGCCCAGGTGGCGCGGGCGCGCACGCTGCCGTTGCCGGTTTCGTAGATGGCGCGCAGGTCGTCGGGCGCGGTGATGATCTCGGCGCCGGTCGGGTAGTCCGGGCCGCGCACGTGCTCGCACAGGTCGCGCACGGTCGCGTCGGGGTCGTCGAGCAGGCGCACGGCCGCGCTCACCACCTCGTTGAGGTTGTGCGGCGGGATGTCGGTGGCCATGCCCACGGCGATGCCGGTGGTGCCGTTGAGCAGCAGGTGCGGCAGGCGCGCCGGCAGCCAGCTCGGCTCCTGCAGGGTGCCGTCGAAGTTCGGCACCCAGTCCACCGTGCCCTGGCCCAGCTCGCCCAGCAGCACCTCGGCGATGGGCGTGAGCTTGGACTCGGTGTAGCGCATGGCAGCGAACGACTTGGGGTCGTCGGTGGAGCCGAAGTTGCCCTGGCCCTCGATCAGCGGGTAGCGGTACGAAAACGGCTGGGCCATCAGCACCAGCGCCTCGTAGCAGGCGCTGTCGCCGTGCGGGTGGAACTTGCCGATCACGTCGCCGACGGTGCGTGCGCTCTTCTTGGGCTTGGCGGTGGCGCCCAGGCCCAGCTCGCTCATGGCGTAGATGATGCGCCGCTGCACGGGCTTGAGGCCGTCGCCCAGGAAGGGCAGGGCGCGGTCCAGCACCACGTACATCGAGTAATCCAGGTAGGCGCGCTCGGCGTACTCGCGCAGCGGGATCTGTTCGAAGCCGTGGAAGGCGGGGCGGGCGGGCTCGGTCATGCGGGGGCGTGCTCGGTGGATCGAAGGAAGACCCCGATTCTACCGGCCCCGGCGGCCTAGGGTTCGGCCAGCGCGTCGTTCCACTGGCGGGCCCGGCGCGAATCGGCGTCGCCGGCGTGGGCCGGGTCGTCGCCCACCACGCGGTTGCGGCCGGCGCGCTTGGCCCGGAACAGGGCGGTGTCGGCGCGGTGGAACAGGTCGCCGGCGTCGTAACCCTTGCCCAGGTCGGCCACGGCCACGCCCACGCTCAGGCTCAGGCCGGGCATGGGCGGGGTGGCGTCGGGGGCGCGCCAGACCAGGTCGAAACGAAGCTGCTCGGCCAGGGCTTCGGCGGCGGGCTGGTCCAGGCCTTCGCAGGCCACCAGGAACTCGTCGCCGCCGAAGCGGCCCAGCAGGTCGTCGCTGCGCAGCTTGCCGCGGGCGATGCCGGTGGCCAGGCGCAGGGCCTCGTCGCCGGCCAGGTGGCCGTGCTGGTCGTTGATGGTCTTGAAGTTGTCGAGGTCGAAGACCAGCAGGGCGACAGAGCGGCCGTGGTTCTCGGCGTGGCGCAGCAGCGTGGCGAGTTCGGCGGCGAAGGCCTGGCGGGTCAGTGCGCCGGTGAGCGGGTCGAGTGCCACGCGTTCGCGCAGGGCCTGGTGTTCGTTCTCCAGCGCCTGCTGGCGGTCGGCGATCTGGCGCTTCTCGTCGCGCAGGTGGCGGGCGTGGCGCAGCACGCGCACCAGGCCCCAGGCCAGCAGCAGGGTGGGCAGGGCGAGCGCCCAGGTCCAGGTCGGCAGGCCGTTGGTGCCGGCGGTGGACACCGGGCGCGCCGCAGGGGCATCGGCCACGCCGGCATCGAGCGCCATGAATCGCGCGCGGGCGCTGCCGTTGTCGGCCGCCAGCCGGCCCAGCTGGTCGAAGCGCGAAAGCCGGCTGCGGAACTCGAAGGCACGCTTGCTGGCGGCCAGTGCCTCGGCGGTGCGGCCGAGTGCGGAATAGGCCTTCTCCAGTTCCAGCGAGACGTCCTGGCGCAGGCGGTCGAGCCCCAGCTCGTCGCCGATGGCCTCGGCGTGGCGCAGCGGGGCGATGGCCTCGGCCGGGCGGCCCATGGCCACCAGCGCTTCGCCCTCGGCCAGGGCCAGGTCTGATTCGAGCAGGCGTTCGCCGAGCTTCGCGGCCAGGGCGCGGCCCTCGCGCAGCGTGGCCAGGCCCTGCGCGTGCTGGTCGTTGGCGACCTGCGCGCGGCCCAGCGCCAGGCTGCCCAGCGCGGTGCCCATGTCGCCGCCGTTGCGCCGGAAGGCCGCCATCGAGGCCTCGCCATCGGCCAGGGCGGCGGCGTGGTCGCCCAGCTCGAGCTGCAGCTGGGCGCGCAGCATCAGGTTCAGGCCCAGCGGGAAGTCGGGCGGGTTTTGGCCCATCAGCGCGATGGCCTGGTTGGTGCCCTGCAAGGCGGCCGGGTAGTCCTCGAGGTTCTGGAACAGCTTGGCCAGCGAGTAATAACTCTCCGACTGGTCGATCGGGCGGCCCACGCGCCGCAGGGTTTCGAGCGCGCTCACTTGCAGTTCGACCGCCTCGGCGTAGTGGCCGCGGCTTTCCTTGGCCCGCGCCAGCGCGCGTTCGGCCATGGCCACCTGGCGCTCGTGGCCGGTGCCGCGCCAGATGCGGATCGCCTCATCGAAGCGGCGTTCGGCGTCGTCGAGCGCGCCGGTCGCCACGTCGGCCAGGCCCAGGCCGTAGAGAGAACCGGCCACCTCGCGGCGGTCGCCGTAGCGGCGGGCGTCGGCCAGGGCTTCGTTCTCCAGCGCGACCACGGCGGCGAGGTCGCCGCGGCGGTAGGCCAGGTCGCTCAGGCCCGACAGCGCGCCCACCCGTTCGGGGTGATGGGCGGCCTGGCGCGAGACGGTGACGGCGCGGCGCAGCCATTCGTCGGCGGCGGGCGAGCGGGCGGCGCGGGCGAAGCGGGCGTTGGCCATCGCCAGCCGCACCCGTCCGCGCTCGCCGCGCGCGGCGGTGGCCAGGGTTTCCAGCCAGGGCGCGGCCTCGGCCTGGAAGGCCAGCCAGCGCTCGGTGGCCGCCGGGTCGGGCTGCGGCGGCGCCTGGGCGAAGGCGGGCAGGGCCGCGAGCAGGCACAGCCCGACGCCCCGCGAGAGCGGGCGGAACCAGGGGCGGGGGGTGGCCGGGCCGGTCCGGTTGGGCATTGACCGGAAGATAGCCCGTTAGCGCAAGTGGCTCCAGTCCTGCGCGGCTTACCCCGGTGCGGTTGGTAGACTGGGCCGCCTCGCGCGCCCGCCCCGATGATCCCCCACCTCGCCATTTCCCGCCGCCGGCTCGCCTTCATCCTCGGCGGGCTGGCGATGTTCGGTCCGTTTTCGATCGACACCGTGTTCCCGGCCTTCCAGCTGATGGCGCGGGACCTGGGCGTGGGCAAGGTGGCCATGCAGCAGACGATCAGCGTCTACCTGCTCGGTTATGCGGCGATGTCGCTGTTCCACGGCCCCATCTCCGACGCCATCGGCCGCAAGAAAGTGCTGCTGGCCGGCATCACGGTGTTCACCCTGGCTTCGGTGGGCGCGGCGCTGGCCACCGACATGGCCACCATGCTGGCCTACCGCGCGCTGCAGGGCCTGAGCGCCGGCGTGGGCCTGATCGTGGGCCGTGCCGTGGTGCGCGACGCGCTCGACGGCGACGATGCGCAGCGGCTGATGAGCCAGATCTCGATGATCTTCGGCATCGCCCCGGCCATCGCGCCGGTGATCGGCGGCTGGATCCTGGGTTTCTCCGACTGGCACGGCATCTTCTGGTTCCTGGCCGGCTTTGGCGTGCTGCTCGGCCTGCTCACCGCCTGGGGCCTGCCCGAGAGCCACCCACCCGGGGCGCGCACGCCGCTGCGCGCGGGCACGATGCTGCGCGACTATTGGGGCATGGTGTCCAACCGCCGCTTCCGGCTGCTGACGCTGGCCGGCACGGCGAACTTCGGCGCGCTGTTCCTCTACATCAGCTCGGCGCCCGATTTCGTGATGGGGTTGCTGGGCCTGGGCGAGCAGGACTTCGTCTGGTTCTTCGCGCCCACCATCGGCGGCATGATGCTCGGCGCCTTCGCCAGCGGCCGCGCCGCCGGGCGCATCACGGGGAAACGGCTGGTGGAGTGGGGCTTCCTGTGCTGCGGCGTCGCCGGCGTCTACAACCTCGGCTACAACGCGCTGGTGGACGCGCCCAGCCTGCCCTGGGCGATCCTGCCCACGGCGCTGGGCGCCTTCGGCATCGCGCTGGTGTTCCCCATCGTCACGCTGGCCATCCTCGACATGTACCCGCGCCAGCGCGGCGGCGCCTCGTCGATGCAGGCCTTCGTCGGCCTGCTCTCGAACGCCGCCATCGCCGGCCTGCTCTCGCCGCTGGTGAGCCACGATGCGCTGCTGATGGCGGTCGTCTCGGCCTGTTTCACCCTCGTCGCCTACGGGTTGTGGCGCTGGTACGTCGCCCACAACCGCCTCGCCCCCCTGTAGGAGCAACTGTCTTGATCAGACCGGACAAGACCTCCATTCGGTCCGGTCCCTGATCATGGCGTTCAGTCGGATGGCCAAGATGCGCATGCAGGCCACCAGGGCGACTTTGGCGCACTTGCCCTTGGCCCTGAGGGCGTCGTAGCGTGCCTTGAAGTCGGGCTGGTGGCGAACCGCGCTCCACGCGGCCATGTACAGGACGCGGCGTACCGCCCCGCGCCCGCCGTGGATGCGGCGGGCGCCGCGATGGTTGCCACTGTCGCAGTTGTACGGCGCCAGGCCGACCAAGGCGCTGATCTGGCGATTCTCCAACTGCCCCAGTTCAGGCAGGAAGGCCAGCAGCGTAGCCGTGGTCACCGCCCCGATGCCGGGCACGGCCCGTAGCCGGTCCGCGCGCTCATCGCCGCAGTCCGGCACACAGGCCTCGATCTCCCGGTCCAGTCGCGCGATCTCTCCCTGCAGATGCTTGATCTGGCGTTGCAGGCTCTGGCGGACGAAGGACTCGGTGGCTTGGTGCAGGCGTCGACGTTCATCGTCACGATGGGCCACCACCTGGCCCCGACGACGAACCAAGGCCTGGAGCCGGGCCTTGGCGGGGGTCAGGGGCGTCACGGTCGGCCCCTCGGTCACCGCAGCCATCCGGGCCAGCATCAACGCATCCATCGGATCGGTCTTGGCCGACTTGCCCATCGCCGTGGCGAAGGCCCGGGCGCGGTGCGCAGGGACCCGAACCACCGGCCAGCGGCTGGCCAGGACCTGCACCACGGCGCTCTCATAGCCGCCGGTCGACTCCAGCAGGATCCGATGGACGGGCTGTTTACCCAGCCATCGGACCAACTGGGCATGGCCTCTGGCGTCGTTGCTGACCTCAAACCGCACATTGCCCGGAACCACGGCCACGGCAAGGCTGGCCTTGGCCACGTCGATACCCACGAATGCCGACATCGGTTTTCTCCCCTAGACTGGACCGGAGAGCACACCAGCTGGCCCACGCTTGTGAGTTTCGAGCGGCTAACTCGCACAACTGTTCGGGCTTGGTCTGGTGATGGGGTGCGGGCGCCCTTGCTCCTACCCGTGCTTTCGAGCACTGCGCAACAGCGGCGTCCCGCACCCCGCTCTCAACCCAAACCCTAGGGCAAAACCCAGACACAAGCGCCTTCAGGCGCGAATCTTCCTGCGGTTGTTTTTGACTTTGCCTTCGGCAAAGAAGTGATTCGCGCCTGAAGGCGCTCCTGCAGGGGGCGTAAAGCAAACGGCCGGCGGGTTGCCCCGCCGGCCGTCCGGTTCACGCGTTGGTGCGGGCGATCAGCCCTTGGCGGCTTCCCAGCCGCAGGTCTGGCCCTGGTTCTGCTCCTGCAGCCACGACTGCAGCGGCTGGAAGTATTCCAGCACCGCCGAGGCGTCCATCTGCTCGCCGCCGGTCAGCTCCTTGAGCGTCTGCTGCCAGGGCTGGCTGGCGCCGCGCTGCATCATCGCCCAGAAGCGCTTGCCGGCTTCCGGGTTCTCGGCGAAGTTGCAGGTGTAGAGCGGGCCTTCGTGGCCGGAGGCATCGCACAGCGCTTTGTAGAACTGGAACTGCAGGATGTGCGAGAGGAAGTAGCGCGTGTACGGGGTGTTGCCCGGCACGTGGTACTTGGCGCCCGCGTCGAAGAACTCCTCGCCGCGCACGCCGCCGGCCGGCGCCACGCCCTGGTACTTGGCCTTCAGTTCCCACCAGGCCTGGTTGTACTTTTCCGGGGTGATCGAACCGTCGAACACGCCCCAGCGCCACTGGTCGATCATCAGGCCGAAGGGCAGGAAGGCCACCTTGGCCAGGGCCATGCGCATCTGGCCGTTGATCACCGCCTGCTCGCTGACCGCCGGCTTGTCGACCAGGCCGATCGAGGCCAGGTACTCCGGGGTCATCGACAGCTCGATGGTGTCGCCGATGGCCTCGTGGAAGCCGTCGTGCGCGCCGGTCTGGAACACGGGCGCCTGGTCCTTGTAGGCCAGGTAGTAATAGATGTGGCCGAGCTCGTGGTAGATGGTGAACAGCTCTTCCTCGGTCGGCTTGATGCACATCTTCATGCGCACTTCCGAGGCGTCGGTGTTCATCTGCCAGGCGCTGGCGTGGCAGACCACGTCGCGGTCGCGCGGCTGCACCAGCATCGAGTCGGTCCAGAAGGTCTCCGGCAGCGCCGGCATGCCCAGGCCCGTGTAGAAGCTCTCGGCCAGGCGGGTCATGCGGGTGGCGATCTCGACGTCGGCCTGGCGCTCGAGCTCCATCTGCTGGGCCGCGGTGAGGTTGCGCATGCCGCCGGCCTTGCTGACCAGGTCGGCCAGGATCTGCTCGCGCTGCTTCTTCAGCGCGTCGCTCACGTCCAGGCTGCCGACGCCCTCGTAGGGCTGCAGCAGCGGCCAGAGGTTGCCCCAGTCCTGCTGCCAGAGGTTGCCGGTGAGGTGGGCCGGGATCATGCCGTCGATCGAGCCCTGCTCGCCGTACTTCTGCTCGAGCTTGGTGCGGGTGTAGCACTGCAGCTGCTCGTACAGCGGCTGCACCTGGCCCCAGAGGCGGTCGGCCTCGGCCTTGAATTCGTCGGCGGGCATGTCGTAGCCGGCGCGCCAGACGTCACCGGTGTTGGCGAAGCCCATTTCCCGGGCGCCTTCGTTGGTCAGCTCGACGAAGCGCACGTAGTCCTGGCGCATCGGCTGGGCGATGGTGTGCCAGCCTTCCCAGGCGGCGCGCATTTGGTCGTAGGAGCTGTTCTCGGTGTCGGCGAGGATCTCGCTCACCTGGCCGATGTCCTTGCAGTCGTCGCCCACGCACCACTTGCCGGCGCCGTAGGTGGCGCCCATGCGCGAGGCGATCTCGGTCAGCTCCTTGAGCTTGGCCGGGTCGCGCGGGGCGGGCATCGACGAGCTGGTCTTGAGCAGGTGGATGGCGCGGGCGGTCGAGGCGTCCAGGCCCTCGGTGGAGTAGGTCTTGGCGGCGGCGATGAACTCGTTGTTCTTCGCCAGCCAGCGCTCGTTGGCGGCCGACTCGACGCGCTGGCTGTCCTTGTTGATGTAGGTGGCGCCCAGCCAGGCGGCCGAGGTGATCTCGGGCGTCATTTCGTGGAGCGTCGTGTTGACCTCGGCGACGAATTCTTCGGCCGACTTGGCCGGCGCGGCCGGGCCGACGGCCTCTTCGGTGGACTTCGAGCAGCCGGCGAGGGCCACGAGGCCGGCGGTGATGGCGAGCGCCAGAAGGGCGCGTTGGGATTTCACGGGTGTGCTCCAGGAACGGGGTGGGAAACCGCCCGAAAGCGTAGCACGTGGGGACGGGTGCATTTTTCGCCCCGGTTCGGCGCGGCATGGCCGCGTCGAACCGGGGCGAAAAATGCACCCGTCCCCTAGGGCAGGGCGCGGGCGGCGAGGAAAGCCCGGGCGTCCTCGGCGTCGTTTTCGAACCAGGCCCGGGCCGAGCCGAGGCGGAAGGTGTAGCCCCAGGCGTCCATGTCGGCCATCAGGCGCTGGCTGCCGACGCCGGGCAGGCGGTCGGCCAGCAGGATCTGCAGGCAGCAGGTGGCGTCTTCCTCGGCCACCGAGTCGGTGGCGTCGGTGTGCACCAGCGCGCGCCGCTCGGGCGGCATCACGATCAGGTGGCAGGCCTCGTGCAGCAGCGAGTGCACGGGGGTGTCGGCGCGGGCGTACACCGTGGTGCCGACTAGGCCGGCCTCGCACTCGCCCCAGTAGCTGCCGGGGATGGGTTGGCCGCCGGGCACGGTTTCCAGCACCAGGCCATAGCCGGCCAGCAGCGCCGTCGGTGCTTCGAAGCCGATGTCGGCCAGGCGCAGCACGTCGGCGCCCGATACGACGACGGCACCGGCCTGCGCCGGTGCCGCCGGGGTGTCGCCAGGGGCCATGGCTCAGCCGTTGGCGGCGGTGGCCGGCTTTTCCGGCAGGGCCACCGAGATGTCCAGCAGCTCGCTGTCGCCGTCCTTGTGCAGGTCCACCTTCACCGCGTCCGCGTCGACGTTGATGTACTTGCGGATCACCTCAAGCAGCTCGCGCTGCAGCACCGGCAGGTAGTCCGGCGCGTTGCGCAGGCTGCGCTCCTGCTGGATCAGGATCTGCAGGCGGTTCTTGGCGGTGGAGGCGGTGTTCTTGCTGCGCTGGGTGAGGAAATCGAAAATGCCCATGGCTCAACCCCCGAACATCTTGGAGAAGAAGCCCTTCTTCTCGACCGTGGTGAATCGCATCGGGCGCTCTTCGCCGAGGATGCGGGCGACGGCGTCGGTGTAGGCCTGTCCGGCCGGCGAGGCCTCGTCCAGGATCACCGGCACGCCGGCGTTGGAGCTCTGCAGCACCTCCGGCGACTCGGGGATGACGCCCACCACTTCCAGGCCCAGGATCTCCTGCACGTCGGCGATCGAGAGCATGTCGCCCGCCTCCACGCGCTTGGGGCTGTAGCGGGTGAGCAGCAGGTGCTCCTTCACGCGCTCGCCGGCCTCGGCCTTCCTGGTCTTCGAGGACAGCAGGCCCAGGATGCGGTCGGAGTCGCGCACCGAGCTCACTTCCGGGTTCACCACCACGACGGCGCGATCAGCGAAGTACATCGCCAGGAACGCACCCTTCTCGATGCCCGCCGGGCTGTCGCAGAGGATGTAGTCGAAGCCCTCGTCGGCCAGGTCCTTGAGGACCTTCTCCACGCCTTCCTTGGTCAGCGCGTCCTTGTCGCGGGTCTGCGACGCGGCCAGCACGTGCAGGTTGTCGAAGCGCTTGTCCTTGATGAGGGCCTGCTTGAGGTTGGCCTCGCCGTTGACCACGTTGACGAAGTCGTAAACCACGCGGCGCTCGCAGCCCATGATCAGGTCGAGGTTGCGCAGGCCGACGTCGAAGTCGATGACGACGGTCTTCTTGCCGGCCCGGGCCAGGCCACAGGCGATGGATGCGCTGGAGGTGGTCTTGCCGACGCCGCCCTTGCCCGAGGTCACCACGATGATTTCAGCCAATGTTCTTCTCCGTAACTCTGTGTCGCGCCCTGGAGGGCGTCTGTGTGGGGGTCAGCCGAGCTGTTCGATCCGAAGCTTGTCATGCTCGAGCCAGATCTGCACGGGCTTGCCGAGCAGCTCCTTCGGGATTTCCTCGAGCACCTTGTAGTGGCCCGCCACGGCGACCAGCTCGGCATGGAATTCACGGCAGAAGATGCGGGCCGAGGCCATGCCGGCGGCGCCGGCCAGGGCGCGGCCGCGCAGGGCGCCGTAGACGTGGATCGAGCCGTCGGCGATGACCTCGGCGCCGGCGCCGACCGTGGCGCAGAGGGTGAGGTCGCGGTCCTGGGCATAGATCTGCTGGCCCGAGCGCACCGGGTGCAGATGCACCAGGCCGGGTTCGGCGCGCGCCGCCGGGGCGGCCGCGGCCGGCGCGGGGGCCGGTTCCGGCGCGCGCGCGGCGGGGGCGGGGGCCGGTGCAGCCGGCAGTTCGCCGTCGCGCTCGTACTGGGCCCGGAACTTGGCCAGCAGGGGCAGGCCGACTTCCTGGCTCAGGGCCTCGACCGCGCTGGTGCCGTAGGCCAGGGCCACCGGCAGCACGCCGGCGCCCCGCAGGGCGTCGAGCAGGGTCCGGGTCTGGTCGGCGCTGGGGCACTGGCTCAGGCCGCCGAAATCCACCACCACCGCGGCCCGGGCGAAGAGCTTGGGCGCGCGCTGCACGCGCTCGGCCATCTCGGCGGCCAGGCGGGCCGGGTCGAGGGTGCGCACGCGCAGGTTGGCGATGCCGACCTGGCCGAACTTGAGTTCGCCGGCCTGCTCGTAGTCGAGGTTAGCCGCCATGCTCAGGTTCCCGTCGCCAGCGCCGGCCGGCGGCCGGGGAGGGGACGGGCGCGCAGCCAGGGCAGGTCCGGCAGGCGGCCGCCGTAGGTTTCGGCCACGTAGGGGTAGCTGCACATTTCCTTGAGCAGCATCGAGGCGCGGATGTCGCTGCCGGGCATCACGTTCTGGCCGACTTCGCGGAAGCCGAAGCTGCCGTGGAAGAGCAGGGCCGGGTCGTTGCCGGTCTGCAGGAAGACCTCGCAGGCCAGCAGCGGGCTGCGCACTTCGGCGAAGCTCTGCACGTCGGCGTACATGGCGCGGCCGCGGCCGCCGCCGCGGCGGGGCCGGGCGATGACGATGCGGTCGATGTACATGAATTCCGGGTAGCGCTCCCGGAACCACAGGAAATTGGGACTGTCGTGCGGGGCGTCCTGGCTCAGGGCGACCAGGAAGCCGGTGACGTGGCCATCCTGCTCGGCGACCCGGAAATACTCGGCGTTTTCCCAGAAGAAGCGGGCCTTGGCCAGGTCCATCGGCAGGATGGAGGGGCCGGCGGCGTTGTTCACGGCAACGACGGAATCCAGCTCGTGCTCGCGCACGTCGCGGATGGTGATCGGCATTGGACTACGAACTCCGATGGCGTTGGGGCCGCCAGGGGCGGGCGATCGGGGCGGGATTATCGCACGGGTGCCGTGCCGGCGGCAGCGGCGGCCCCCGGGGGGCCGCCATGACTTCCGGCGGCGGGCGCCGGCCCCGGCCCGGGTTTAGGATGGCCGGATGCTGAACCGACTGACCCACACCCAGCTGCTGCGCTACGCCGGCCTGTTCACCTGGGTCGTGCTGGGCATCCCGCTGTTCGTGTTCACCTGGTACCTGGGCCCCGACGAGGGCGACCTGGCCGCCGGGCCGGCGCCGCGGGTGGGCGTGGCGGTGGCGGCCTACCTGGCCTTCGGCCTCATCTACTGGAAGGTGACGCACTCGCTGGGCTTCCGGCAGCAGCGCCCGGCGGACCTGCTGCTGCTGGCCGCGCTCACCTTCTCGGCCATCCTGGTCAGCGCCGAGACCGGCACCGGCATGGGCGCGGTGCTGATGATGATCATCGCCGGCGTCATCCCCTGGCTGGTGAACATCCGGGTCGGCGTGGTCTGGCTGATGCTGCAGCACGCGGCGCTGATCCCGGTGTTCAGCCGCATGGAGGGCTACACGCCCGGCCTGGCGGTGATGCAGGCGCTCACCTACGTCGGTTATTCGAGCTTCGCCATGGTGATCGGCCTGATCGCCATGCAGCAGGCCCAGGCCCGCGAGGAGCAGCGGCGCCTGAACGCCGAACTGCGCGCCACCCGCGCCCTGCTGGCCGAGAGCTCGCGTATGAGCGAGCGCGTGCGCATCTCGCGCGAACTGCACGACCTGCTCGGCCACCACCTCACCGCCCTGAGCCTGAACCTGGAGGTGGCCGGCCACCTCACCGCGGGCAAGGCGCAGGAGCACGTGCGCCAGAGCCACACCCTGGCCAAGCTGCTGCTCACCGACGTGCGCGAGGCGGTCAGCGAGATGCGCCAGGACGGCGCCGTGGACCTCAGCGGCGCCATCCGGACCCTGGCCGAGGGCGTGCCGGCGCTGGACATCCGCCTGGACATGCCCGAGCCGCTGCTGGTGGAGGACCCGGAGTGCGCGCACGTGATGCTGCGCTGCGCCCAGGAGATCATCACCAATGCCGTGCGCCACGCCGGGGCCTCGACGCTCTGGCTGAGCCTGAGCCGCGACAGCGCCGGCCTGCGCATCCAGGCCCGCGACGACGGCGCCGGCGCCGAGGCCCTGGCCCCCGGCAACGGCCTGCTGGGCATGCGCGAGCGCCTGGCGTCCTGTGGCGGCCGGGTCGATATCATCACCGGGCGCGGCAAGGGCTTCGCGCTCGACATCCGACTTCCACTGGAGAAACCTGCATGATCCGTGTCTGCCTGGTCGACGACCAGACCCTGGTGCGCCAGGGCGTGAAGTCCCTGCTCGAGCTCGCCGACGGCATCGAGGTCGTGGCCGAGGCGGGCGACGGCCGCCAGGCGGTCGAGCTGATCCCCCAGGTCCGGCCCGACGTGGTGTTGATGGACATGCGCATGCCGGTGATGTCGGGCCTCGAGGCCCTGCAGGCCCTCGGCGGGAAGGGCGAGCTGCCGCCCACCATCATCCTGACCACCTTCGACGACGACCAGCTGGTGCTGGCCGGCATCCGCGCGGGCGCCAAGGGCTACCTGCTCAAGGACGTGTCGCTCGACCAGCTGGTCAGCGCCATCCAGACCGTGGCCGGCGGCGGCTCGCTGGTGCAGCCGGCGGTCACCCAGCGCCTGCTGTCGGGGCTGGAGGGCCTGCAGAACGAGTTCGTCAGCCTCGAACAGCCCGATCCGCTCACCGACCGTGAGACGGAGATCCTGCGCCTGATGGCCGGCGGCTTCTCCAACAAGGAGATCGCCAATTCGCTGGGCGTGGCCGAGGGCACCGTGAAGAACCACGTGTCCAACATCCTCTCCAAGCTGGGTGTACGCGACCGTACGCGGGCCGTGCTCAAGGCCTTCGAACTCAAGCTCGTCTGACCCCTGCCGGGCGCCGTCCTGACCTGATATCCTCTCCCGTTCCTGCGGCCGGGCACGACCCCCGGCCGGGGGCCGTTCCTGGAGAATTCCCGAATGACCCGAGTTATTGAGTGGCTTATTTCCCTGCTGATCGTCGTCGCGCTGTTCGTCGCGATCGGCCTGTTCCTGCCGGCCTCGCGCTCGGTGTCCCACTCGGTGGAGACCAACCGTCCGATGGCCACCGTGAACGACATCCTGTCGGGCTTCACCCGCTTTTCCGACTGGAACGCGCTGATCAACCATGATCCGCGCATGCAGATCGACGTCACCGGCCCGGCCAACGGCGTCGGCGCCAAGCTCGGCTTCCGCTCCAACGACAGGGCCGTCGGCGAGGGCAGCTGGGAGCTGGTCGAGTTCGTCCCGGGCGAGCGCATCGTCTACTCCGTGGACAACAACGCCCGCGGCGAGAACAAGAAGATGACCTTCGAGTTCGAGCGCACCGGCCAGCGCAAGCAGAACGTCAAGATCACCCAGACCTACGACATCGACTACGGCTGGGACCTGATCGGCCGTTACGCCGGCATGTACGTCACCGACAACATCGGCGAGGACATCAAGCTCGGCCTGGGCAAGTTCAGCAACCTGCTGGCCACCATCCCGCGCTTCGACTACAGCCAGCACGAAGCCGAGTTCGCCTTCGTCGACGTGCCGGCCGCCAACGTGCTGTCGGCCACCGCCACGGCCAAGCGCAGCAACGACGAAATCGCCCTGGCGATGACCAACCAGCTCAAGTGGATCGAGACGGTGATGGAGGCCAACGACCTCGAGGCCGCCGGTCCGCTGCGCATCATCACCAACGAGTTCGGCGCCGACGCCTATGGCTTCGACGTGGTCCTGCCGGTCCGCAAGGAAGGCACCGGCCCGGCCGAAGAGTCCACCGACGAGTCCGCCGACGAGTCGGCCGCCGAAGCCCCGGCCACCGAAGAGGGTGCCGAAGGCGAGCAGGCTGCGGAAGGCGAGGGTGAATACGACGCCCAGATCGTCCAGCCGCGCGTCGGCCTGAAGGACGCCCTCGACAGCACCACGATGCCCGAGCGCCTCGAGGTGAAGATCGAAGACGGCCGCAACGGCGCCCAGAATCCGGTGCTGTACCTGCAGGTGCCGGCGCACCGCGCCGCGGTCACCACCTACGTCGGTCCGTCGCCGGGCCTGGCGCGCGTGCGCGACCTGGTCCGTGCCTGGGCCATGGTCAACGGTGCCGAAACCGCCGACCGTCCCTACGAGGACTACCGCATCGAGATCAAGGACATGCTGTCCGAGACCGCCGAATTCCAGGTCTACTGGCCGGTGCGCGTGAACGGCGAAGTGCCGTCCCCGGCCGTGCAGCTGGTGCCGGAGCCGGTGGAGGAAGAGCGCGGTGCTCCGCCGCAGGTGGGCGAGGCCGCGTCCGAGGCCGCAGCCGAAACCGAGGCCGAGGGCGACGCCGCCCCGGCCGAAGCGGAAGCCGGGTCCGCCGAGTAATGCAAGCGCAGGGCGGGCCAAGTGCCCGCCCTGCTTTTTCCGGGAGCCGGAAAACCCCGACACAGCGAGAAGATCCCCGCCGATGATCGAGGCACACGCCCTGCACAAGCGCTACGGCCGCCTGCTGGCCGTGGATGACATCAGTTTCAAGGTCGAACCCGGCGAAGTGCTCGGGTTCCTGGGCCCCAACGGGGCCGGCAAGTCCACCACGATGAAGATGATCGCGGGGTTCCTGGCGCCCAGCGCCGGCACCGCCCGCGTCTGCGGCCACGACGTGGTGTCCGAGCCGATGGCCGCGCGCCGCGCCCTGGGCTACCTGCCCGAAGGGGCGCCTGCCTACGGCGAGATGACCCCCTCCGCCTTCCTGCGCTTCGTCGCCGACGTGCGTGGCCTGTCCGGCGAGCACCGCCGCGCGCGCATCGACGCCGTGGTGGGCCGGCTTTCGCTGCAGGGCGTGCTGCGCCAGCCCATCGACACCCTGTCCAAGGGTTTCAAGCGCCGCGTCGGCCTGGCCGCGGCCATCCTGCACGACCCGCCGGCACTGGTGCTCGACGAGCCCACCGACGGCCTGGACCCGAACCAGAAGCACGAAGTGCGCACCCTGATCCGCGAGCTGGCGCGCGACCGCACGGTGTTGCTGTCGACCCACATCCTCGAGGAAGTCGAGGCCGTGTGCAGCCGCGCCATGGTGGTCGCCCGCGGCAAGGTGCTGGCCGACAGCACGCCGGCCGAACTGCTGGCGCGTTCGCGCTACCAGGGCGCGGTCTCGCTGTTGGCCGCCGACAGCATCGCCGCGCGCGCCGCGCTCGACGGCATGCCCGGCGTCAGCGGCTTCCAGCAGGAAGGCGTGGAAGGGCGCCTGTACGTGTTCCCGCAGGGGCGGCCGGTGTCGCCCGAGGCGGTGTCGGCGCGACTGCGCGAGCGCGGCGTCGAGTACAGCGGGCTGCAGCCCGAGCGCGGCCGCCTGGACGAAGTCTTCCGGCGCATCACCACCGGGGAGGCGCAGCCATGAGCGCGGTGCTGTCGGTGTTCCGGCGCGAGTTCGGCGCCTACTTCGCCACGCCGCTGGCGGTGGTGTTCCTGGTGATCTTCCTGGTGCTGGCCGGTGCCTTCACCTTCTACCTGGGCAACTTCTACGAATCCGGCCAGGCCGACCTGCAGGCCTTCTTCAGCTTCCATCCGTGGCTCTACCTGCTGCTGGCGCCGGCGGTGGCGATGCGGCTGTGGGCCGAGGAGCGCAAGTCGGGCACGCTCGAGCTGCTGCTCACGCTGCCGCTGACGCCCTGGCAGGCGGTGCTGGGCAAGTTCCTCGCCGCCTGGGCCTTCCTGGGCGTGGCGCTTTGCCTGACCTTCCCGATGTGGATCACCGTGGCCTGGCTCGGCAAGCCCGACCACGGCGTCATCGCCGCGGGCTACATCGGCAGCTGGCTGATGGCCGGCGCCTTCCTGGCCGTGGGCGGTGCGCTGTCGGCGGCCACCCGCAGCCAGGTGGTGGCCTTCATCCTCACCGTGGTGGTCTGCCTGTTGCTGCTGCTGGCCGGTTTCCCGATGGCGCTCGACCTGGTGCGCGGCTGGGCGCCGATGCCGCTGGTCGATGCGCTGGCCGGCCTGAGCTTCCTCACCCATTTCCAGGCCATCACCCGCGGCGTGCTCGACCTGCGCGACCTGGTGTTCTTCGGCCTGTGCATCGGCGCCTGGCTGTGGGCGACGGTGCTGGTGATCGACATGAAGAAAGCCGACTGAACGCATGAAGACGACGTCCCGCCGTTCCGTTCCGCTGCTGGCGCTGGCCCTGCTGGCCATCGCCTTCGTCGCCCTGGTCTCGCTGTCGTCGGTCGCCCTGCGCGGCGCCCGCGTCGACCTCACCGAGCAGGGCCTGTACACCCTTTCCGAGGGCACGCTGGGCATCCTGGCCAAGGTCGAGGATCCGGTCACGCTCAAGCTCTACTACTCCGAGCACGCCACCCGCGACCTGCAGGCCTTCCGCGGTTACGCCACCCGCGTGCGCGAGCTGC
Source organism: Arenimonas caeni (assembly GCF_003024235.1). Lineage (GTDB taxonomy): Bacteria > Pseudomonadota > Gammaproteobacteria > Xanthomonadales > Xanthomonadaceae > Arenimonas > Arenimonas caeni. Next base: position 139,650 of record NZ_KZ679087.1, read on the forward strand.
TCGAGGAGATCGCCGCGCGCTCGGACGGCAAGGTCAGCGTGCAGGTCATCGACCCCGAGCCCTTCTCCGAGGCCGAGGACCAGGCCGCGGCCCTGGGCCTGCGTTCGCTGCGCGTGCCGGGCACGGGCGACCAGCTCTACTTCGGGCTGGTGGCCAGCAACAGCACCGACGGCGAGTCGCTGATGCCCTTCATCCAGCCCGACAAGGAAGCCTTCCTCGAGTACGACGTGGCCAAGCTGATCAGCTCGCTTGGCGGCGCCGGGCGGCCCGTGGTCGGCCTGGTCAGCGGCCTGCCGATGGGGCCGCGCATGGATCCGAGCGGCGCCCAGGACCCGGGCTGGGTGCTCGACCGCCAGATCCGCGACCTGTTCGAGCTGCGCCGCTTCCAGGGCATGCCCGCGTCGATCGCCAGCGACGTCGACCTGCTCATGGTGGTCCACCCCAAGGACGTGCCCGAGCAGACCCTGGTCGCCATCGACCAGTTCGTGATGCGCGGCGGCCGCCTGCTGGTGTTCGTGGACCCGGACGCCGAGGCCGACCAGTCGGCGCTCAACCCGCTCGACACGCTGGCCGTGTCGCCGCCGCAGGCCTCGAGCCTGGGGCCGCTGTTCCAGGCCTGGGGCATCCACTTCGACCCGGCCCGGGTGGTGCTCGACGAGCGCCATGCGCTGCAGGTGCAGCCCGATCCGAACGGCCCGCCGGTGCGGCACCTGGCCGTGCTCGGCCTGGGCAGCGAGTCGCTCAACCAGGACGACGTGGTGACCGCCGGCCTGGGCGTGCTCAACTTCTCCACCGCCGGCGCGCTCGGCCTGTCGCGCGAATCGACGCTGCGCATGGAGCCGCTGGTGCAGAGCTCGCTGCGCGCCGCGCTGGCCGACGCCGCCGCGGTGCGTGATGCCGTGGGCGACCCGGAGCTGCTGCGCGAGGACTTCCGGCCCGGCAACGAGGCGCTGGTGCTGGCGGCGCGCTTCACCGGCGAGCTGAAGTCGGCCTTCCCGGGCCGCGGCGAAGGCCACCTCGACGCCAGCGACGGCCCGGTGAACCTGCTGGTGGTGGCCGACACCGACCTGCTCACCGACCGCCTGTGGGTGCAGGTGCAGGCCTTCCTGGGCCAGCCGGTCTACGACGCCTTCGCCAACAACGGCGACTTCGTCTTCAACGTGGTCGACAACCTGGTCGGCAACGCCGACCTGATCTCGGTGCGCACGCGCCAGCCCTCGGCCCGCCCGTTCACCCGCGTCGAGGACATCCGGCGTGGCGCCGAAGCGCGCTACCGCAGCACCGAGCAGCGCCTGCAGCAGCAGATCGACGAGCTCGAGCAGCAGCTCGGCGCGCTCCAGCAGACCGGCGCCGACGGCCAGGCCCAGGCGGTCACGCCGGCCCAGCAGGCCGAGATCCTGCGCTTCCAGGAAGAGCGCCTGCGCATGCGCAAGGAGCTGCGCGACGTGCAGCACCGGCTCAATGCCGACATCGAGTCGCTGGGCGACCGGCTCAAGCTGCTCAACATCCTCGGCATGCCGGCCCTGGTGGTGCTGGTGGCCCTGCTGGTTTCGTGGCGGCGCTGGGCGCGCCGGCGCGCGGCGGAGGCCTGAGCCTTGCGCGCGCGGCAGCTGCTGCCCTGGGCGGTCGTCTCGCTGGCCCTGGCCGGCGTGGCCTGGTGGGTGCTGGGCCGGCAGGCCTCGCCGTCGGCGCCTGAGGCCGGGCCGGCGCTGCCGGGCCTGGACGCGCGGATGGAGGCGCTGGAAGGCATCGAGGTGCGCGGCGCCGGCGACACCCTGCTGGTGTCGCTGCGAAAGGTCGACGGCCGCTGGGAGGAGGCAGGGCACCCGGGCTGGCCGAGCAACGAGCGCGAGATCAGCCGCGCCCTGTTCCGGCTGGCCGAGGCCCGGCGCGTCGAACCCAAGACCGACGACCCGGCGCTGTACGCCCGCCTGGGCGTCGAGGACATCGCCGATGCGCAGGCCAAGAGTACCGAGCTGCGCCTGCTCGGCGGCGGCGAGCCGCTGCGGCTGGTGGTCGGCCGCAACCACCCGGGCCTGGGCGGCAGCTACGCGCGCCTGGCCGGCGAGGCCCGCGCCTGGTTGCTCGACGCCGACCTGTCGCCGGCGCGCAACCCGGTGGACTGGCTCGACCGCCGCATCATCGACCTGCCGCTGGCCCGCATCGAACGCGTGCGCGTCGAGCCGGCCAGGGGGCGTCGTTTCATGCTCACGCGCCGTGACCAGGCCTTCCTGGTCGATGGCCAGGCGCCGGCCTCGGCCGAGGATGCCGTCGCCACCGCCGCCGTGCCCGAACAACTGGCGCTCGACGGGGTCGCCGCCGACGACGGCACCGATGCCGAACGCCGCCACGTTTTCGAAAGCGTGGACGGCGTGGCCCTGACGATCGCCAGTTGGAAGGGCGAGGGCGGCACCTGGGCGCGGCTGTCGGTTTCGCTGGACGAAGAGGCCGCGCTGGCCTGGTTCGCGCGCGCCGGCGAAAACGCCGATTCCCCGGAGCAGCGGCTCGAGGCCCTGCGCGGGCAGGTCGCCGACTGGCAGTCGCGCTTCGAGGGCCATCGCTTCCTGCTGCCGGCGCAGAAGGCCGCGAACCTGCTGCGCGAGCGCGCCGACTTCCTCGGGGCGCGCTGATGGCCCCCGCGCCGCGGCTGCCGCGACTGCTCGCCGCCGGCGGCGCGCTGGCCTGCGGCCTCGCGGTGGGCCTGGGCGCCTACGCCAGCCACGGGCTCGACGGCGAGGCCGCGCGCCGCGCCGGCCTGGCGGCGCTGTTCGCCTTCGGCCACGGCCTGGCCCTGCAGTGGCTGGCCCGCGGCGAGCCGGGTCGTTTGCGTTTGCTGGCCTGCGTGGCGCTGGCGCTGGGCCTGCTGCTGTTTGCCGGCAGCCTGGCCGGCGCGGCGTTCTTCGGCTGGCCCACGCGCCTGGCGCCGGCCGGCGGTTCGCTGCTGATGCTGGGCTGGCTGCTGGCCGCCGCCGACCACCTTCGTTCCTGAGGCCCGCCATGCCCCGTTACCGCCGCGGATTCGACCTCGATCTCGCCGCGGCCCACCTGCGCCGGCGTGACCGCAAGCTGGCGCGCTGGATCGACCGCATCGGCCCGCTCGACGTCGGCGAGCGCTGGCGCCGGCGCTTCGACCCCACCGACGCGCTGGCCCGCGCCATCCTCTACCAGCAGCTCAGCGGCAAGGCCGCGGCGACGATCGTCGGCCGCGTCGAGGCGGCGATCGGTGCCGACAAGCTGCACGCCGACACCCTGGCGCGGGTCGACGACGCCGGCCTGCGCGCCTGCGGGGTCTCCGGCAACAAGACCCTGGCCCTGCGCGACCTCGCCGCGCGCGCCGCCGCCGGGGAAATCCCGTCCACCGCCGAAATGGCGCGGCTGCACGACGACGAGATCGTCGCGCGGCTCACCGCCGTGCGCGGCATCGGCCGCTGGACGGTGGAGATGATGCTGATGTTCCAGCTCGGCCGTCCCGACGTGCTGCCGGTGGACGACCTGGGCGTGCGCAAGGGCGCGCAGCTGCTCGACAAGCTCGACGAGATGCCGAAACCGAGGGTGCTGGCCGGACGCGGCGAGGCCTGGGGCCCGTACCGCACGCTCGCCGGGCTCTACCTGTGGCGCATCGCCGATTTCGCCGCGCCGGCGAAGCCGCCGGTCAAACGCTCTCAGGATTGAGCGCCGGCGCTGGCCGGATGCCAGCACCAGTGCCAGGGTTCGTAGGTGATGCCGTGCGGGTTGCCGCGCGGGTAGCTCATGGCGAAACCGAAGCTGCCGGCGTGGGCCTGCAGCCAGGCGAAGGCGCGCGTGGATTCGAAGCTTTCCTCGGCCGGCGGCTCGCCGGGGCAGCCGATGTCGATGGCGCGGCCGCCGTGGTGCTCGCTGTAGCCGGGCGCGGCGTTCACGGCCAGGATCTCGTCCACCGCCAGCCCGCGCGCGAGCTTTCGCTCGAAGATGCCCAGCTGGTAGTCGTGGCTGCGGTAGCCGGAGATCGCCTCGAGCGCGATGCCGTCGGCCCGGGCCACGGACTGCATGCGGCGCCAGGCGCGCGCGGCCGGTTCGAGCAGCCACAGCGGCCGGCGGTAGCGGTCGAAGCCCGCGAACTCCAGCCGCGCCGGTTCGGCCACCAGCGCCAGGCCGGTGCGCTCGCCGTAGGCCTCGTCCAGGCCCAGCGCCGCGAGGCGCTCGCGCAGGCCGTCGAGCGGCAGCAGGGCCGGCACGCCGGCGCGCTCGTGGCGCGCGTCCATCGCCGCCAGCAGCTCGCCCAGCCCGGGTTCGTGGTCCAGGCCGGCGACCAGCGCATGCAGGCGCCAGCCATCGAAGGTGGCGAGGAAGCGGCCGTCGCGCTTGCGCCGCAGGCACCAGCGCGCCTGCGCCAGCGCGCGCGCGTCGGCGTTGGCGCGGGCCCGCGGCCGCAGCAGGCGCGCGGGCAGCGCTTCCACCAGCGGGCTGTTGACCAGGTGCCAGTCCAGGGCGTGCATGCGCGCAGCTTAGCCGCTGGGCTCAGCGTTGCCCAATCCAGGCGGCGATGTCGGCCGCCACCTGCGGGTCGACGCGGGATTCGCGCCGGTATTCCTCGGGGTTGGGCGTCCCGGTGCCGGGCATGAAGAAGTGGTTGAGCGTGGGGTAGGTGATGAAGCTGGCGTCCGGATGCCCGGCCAGGCCCTCGCGCCAAAGCCGCAGGTCGGTGTCGACGGTGACCTGGTAGTCGCGCTCGCCCTGCAGCAGCAGCATCGGCTTGCCCAGCGCCAGCGCTTCGCGCACCGGCTGGGTGGCGGCGTGGTCGCGCCAGTAGGCGATCGGGATGCCCAGCGGGGTGCGCTTTGGGGCCGGGCCGCCGTCGAGGTGGGCGCGCAGTTCGTCGCGCTGGCGTTCGGATTCGCGGATCGAGGCCTGCTCGAGTTCGGTGTAAAGGCCGTCGCGCCCGGCCAGGTAACGAATCTGCTCGGGCACCGCCTCGTACATCGGCCGGGCCAGCCCGGCCAGCAGCACCAGCCCGCCCAGGTCCGGGTCGCGCGCGCCGATGCGCGGCGCCACGTAGCCGCCCAGGCTGTGGGCCACCACGAATACCCGGCGGTCGTCGACCTCGCGCAGCGCCCGCAGCAGGCGGATGGCGCGCAGCGCGTCGCGCACCTGCACGTCCTCGGCGGTGGACTCGGGCGACAGCGTGGAGGCGCGCAGCCAGGTGCGCTTGTCGTAGCGCAATACCACCACGCCGCGCTCGGCCAGGCCGTAGGCGAGGTCGAGCAGCGGCTTGTTCGGGCCCAGCGTGCCGTCCCGGTCGGCCGAGCCGGAGCCGTGTACCAGCACCACGGCCGGGAAGGGTCCCTGGCCGCGCGGCAGCGACAGCGTGCCGCCGAGGTCGCCGACCGGGAACTCGCGCTCGGAGAACAGCGGAGTCGCCACCGCCGGCGGCGCGTCCACGCCGGCCGGCGGCAGCGGCACGCGCAGGTCGGCCGGCACCAGCCACAGGCCGTCGATGCGGCCGCGCCGGTTGAAGCGCAGGCGCGCTTCGACGGCCTGCTCTTCGAACTCCAGGCGCACCAGCACGCCGGGCCGGCCACCGAGCCGGTCGGGGCGGCCCGGGCGGCGCAGCGCCAGCGGGCCCAGCCGCGGCGGCAGCGATTCCCAGGCCTGCCGCAGTTCCCCGGGCGGGTAGTCGTCGCGCGCCTGGCCGTCGAGCAGGGCGTGGGCACGCTCGTAGTCGCCGGACTCGAGCAGGGAGAGAAACTCCCCGGCGGTGCGAAGGTGTTCGGCCTCGGCGCGCACCGAGGCATCGCCGGGTCGGACCACCAGGGCCAGCAAGAGGGCAAGCAGCAGGAGCAGGGCGCGCTTCATCGCGCCAGCTTAGCGGTTCAGCCGGCGGCGCGGCGCAGGATGTCGAGCACCGCCTGGGGGTGCTCGAAGCTCAGCAGCCAGAGCCGGCCGTCGGCGTGCGGCAGCACCAGCACCTTCGACGGATCGGTGACCAGGCAGAAGGCCTTGCTGCGGTCGCGCAGGCGGAAGTGCCCGGCCCAGTAGCCGGGCAGGCTCATGCCATTGGTCTTGAGCACGGGCCGGTACTGGGTGTGTTCGCGGGTATCGACCACGCGGGCCTGGCCGAGGTTGAACTCCGACAGCGCCGACTGGCGGCTGTAGTAGGTGGCCTTCACCCGCAGGTGCTTACCGTCGAAGGCGACCTCGCGCCGCCACATCGGCAGCAGCAGGGCCAGGATGGCCACGGCCACCAGGGCCTGCATCGCCAGCATCGCGACCGGGTCGCCGCCGGACTTGCGGGCCGCGTTGACGGCCAGGCCGGCCGCCACCAGCGGCACCAGGGTGCCGAAGCCCACGGCGAACCAGATGGCGGCCTTGCCGATGGAGCCGATGGCGAAATTGCGGTAACTCATCCCTTGTCGTCCTCGTCGGGCTTCTTCAGTCGTCCGGCCTTGCGCAGCGCCTCGCGCAGAACGTACTCGATCTGGGCGTTGAGCGACCGCAGTTCGTCATCGGCCCAGCGCTGGACGGCGTCCAGCACCTGGGCGTTGATGCGCAGCGGGTAGGCCTTCTTCTCGGCCATGGCTCAGGCCTTGTTGGCCTTCACCGCCAGGGCGGCCAGCACGGTGGTCACCAGGGTGATCAGGCCGACGCCGACCACGGTGAGCAGCAGGGCGTGTTCGCGTGGCGTCACCATCAGGGCGATACCCAGCAGCACCAGCAGGGCGTCCACCGCCAGCAACAGGCGGGCGGTGGCGACGCGCGCCCGGGCGGGATCCTTCGCGGCCCGGACCGAGACCGGGTCCCACTTGCCCGTGGCCAGCATCAGGCCGATCGCCAGGCCCGGCAGGGCGCTGGCGATGACGAGGATTCCGGCGAGCACCATTTCGTCCATGCCGGCCACCTCAGTACACGCTGCCGGCGTTGACCACCGCCTGGGTGCCGCGCTCGCCGCACAGCACCACCAGCAGGTTCGAGACCATCTGGGCGCGGCGCTCGGGGTCGAGCTCGACCACCTGGCGCGCCGAGAGCTGCTCGAGCGCCATCTCGACCATGCTCACCGCGCCTTCGACGATGCGGGTGCGGGCGGCGATGATCGCGCTGGCCTGCTGGCGCTGCAGCATGGCCTGGGCGATTTCCGGCGCGTAGGCCAGGTGGCTGATGCGCGCCTCGATCACGTTGACGCCGGCCTGGGCCAGGCGCTCCTGGATTTCCCCGGTCAGGTGCCGGGAGATCTCGGCGGCGTGGCTGCGCAGGGCGATGCCGCCGTCGTCGTGCTGGTCGTAGGGGTAGGCGCTGGCCATGGCGCGCAGCGCGGCCTCGGACTGGATGTGCACGAAGCTTTCGTAGTCGTCTACGTTGTAGACGGCCTCGGCCGAGTCCACCACCTGCCAGACGATCACCGAGGCGATCTCGATCGGGCTGCCGTCGAGCTCGTTGACCTTGAGCTTGCCCGACTCGAAGTTGCGCACGCGCAGGCTGACCTTCTTGGCCGCGAAGAAGGGGTTGTTCCAGCGCAGGCCCTGGTCCTTGACGGTGCCGACGTACTTGCCGAACAGGCTGAGCACGGCGGCCTGGTTGGGCTCGACCATGTAGTAGCCGCCCAGCGACACGAACCAGGCGGTGGCCACCACGAGCACGCCGATCACCAGGCCGGCCTGGCCGTTGTTGATGCCGTGGACGAGGCCCCAGGCCAGGGCGGCGCCGAGCGCCAGCTGGAGCAGGATGACCGGGATGCCCGGCAGGGACGACTTGCTGATCTCTTTCATGGTGGCTCTCCCTGGGTGTGGATGGATGATATCACAAAGATATCAATCTGGAACCGGCCGGCCGGCTGGCCCACCCGGGCCCGGGAAGGCCGGGGAGTCAGGACCCAGGCACCAGCCGGTAGCGCAGGAAGGGCGAGGGCAGTTGCTCGCTGCCGATGACGATCTCCCGGCCGTCGGCGCCGAAGGCCAGGCCCTCGGCCTGGGGCAGCCAGGGCAGCAGCAGGTGCTGGTGGCGGGCGTCGGGCGCCAGCGCCGGGGCCCAGTCGCCGCCGCGTTCGCGGATGTAGAAGTGCACCGAGCGGTAATTGAGCACGGCCAGCACGCGGCCATTGGGGCTCAGGTCCGCGGCGGTCACCTGGGCCCGGTAGCGGCCGTAGACCGGGTTGAGCTCGAGGTCCCGGGCATCGGGCTGTTCGATGCCGGGCAGGGTGCCGACGAGTTCGGCCACGGCGGACTGGCCCCCGGGGTGGGCGCCGAGCGGCAGGCGGAAAAGTTCGGCCGGCACGCGCTTTTTCGACACCAGCAGCACCTCGCCGGCGACCGCGTCGACGGCGACGGCCTCGCAGTCGCGCGGGCCGTCCGGCCAGCGGAAGGCCTGGATCCAGGCCGGGTCGGCCGGTTCGCCCAGCGTCGTCGGCTCCTCCATCACGATCAGCTGCAGTTCCTTGCGCAGCCCGCCGTTGTCGCCGACGTCGGCGATCAGCAGCCAGCGCCTGCCGTCCCGCTCGAAGCTGGCCAGGTCCTCCCAGTCGCGGTTGCGCGCGCCACGCACGGGGACGCTGCCCACGTGGCGGCCGCGGCCGTCGACGAGGTGGAGTACGGCGTCGTCGCCGCTGTCGTTGATGGCCCAATAGTGGCCGGGGAAGTTGCGGGCGGCGGCCAGGCCGCTGATTTCGGCGATGGCGCGGTCGGTGACGACGCCGGTGATCTCGGGTTCGCTCCAGCGCGCCGCGAGCACGGGCCCGGGCAGGAGCAGCAGCAGGGCAGGCAGGAGCAATCGGGTCATGGCTGGCGTCGGAGTGTGCCGGCCGAGCATGACAGAAAGGATCGTGCGCCGGCAGCCGCCCGGCCGCGCGGCGCGGGTGGCCAGCCGTTACAATCCGGGCCTTTCCACGCAGGCCGCGCCGACATGCCAGACACCGTCACCCTCGGAACCCCGCTGTCCCCGTCGGCACGCCGGGTGCTGCTGCTCGGCTCGGGCGAGCTGGGCAAGGAAGTCGCCATCGAGCTGCAGCGACTGGGCGTGGAGGTGGTCGCGGCCGACCGCTACGACAACGCGCCGGCGATGCAGGTGGCGCACCGCGCGCACACGCTCAACATGCTCGACCCGGCCGCGCTGCGCGACCTGGTGGCGCACGAGAAGCCGGACCTGGTGGTGCCCGAGATCGAGGCCATCCACACCCAGACCCTGGTCGAGCTCGAGGCCTCGCGCGGCCAGCGCGTGGTGCCGACCGCGCGCGCGGCGCGCCTGACCATGGACCGCGAGGGCATCCGCCGGCTGGCGGCCGAGACGCTGGGCGTGCCGACCTCGCCGTACCGGTTCGTCGACACCTTCGACGAGTACCGCGAGGCGGTGGCGGCGATCGGCCTGCCCTGCGTGGTCAAGCCGGTGATGTCGTCCTCGGGCAAGGGCCAGAGCACGGTGCGCAGCGAGGCCGACGTCGAGGCGGCCTGGGAGTACGCGCAGTTCGGCGGCCGGGCCGGGCAGGGGCGCTGCATCGTCGAGGGCTTCGTGGATTTCGACTACGAGATCACCCTGCTGACGGTGCGCCACCGCGACGGCACCTCGTTCTGCGACCCGATCGGCCACCTGCAGGAGGCCGGTGACTACCGCGAAAGCTGGATGCCGCAGCCGATGTCCGAGGCCGCGCTGCGCGAATCGCAGCGCATCGCGAAGGTGGTCACCGACGACCTTGGCGGCTGGGGCCTGTTCGGCGTGGAGCTGTTCGTGAAGGGCGACCAGGTGTGGTTCAGCGAGGTCTCGCCGCGGCCGCACGACACCGGCCTGGTGACGCTCGTTTCGCAGGAGCTGAGCGAGTTCGCGCTGCACGCGCGCGCCATCCTCGGCCTGCCGGTCCCGAACATCCGTTCGCTCGGGCCGTCGGCCTCCTGCGCCGTGCTGGCCACCGGCCACGGCGTGCCGGAGTTCAGCGGCGTGGACGCCGCGCTCGCCGAGCCCGACACCCAGCTGCGCCTGTTCGGCAAACCCCGCGTCGAAGGCCAGCGCCGCGTCGCCGTCACCCTCGCGCGCGACACCGACATCGACGCCGCCCGCGCCAAGGCGCGCCGCGCCGCCGCCGCGCTCCAGGTCAAACTGATCTAGCGTCTTTGTAGGAGCGCCTTCAGGCGCGAATCTTTTGCCTTTGCCTTTGCCTTCGGCAAAGAAGGGATTCGCGCCTAAAGGCGCTCCTACATGGGCTAGTCGGCCAGGTCGAGCCACACCATGCGGTGGTCGGTGGCGTCGAGCCACTCTGCGCCGGGCTGGCCGGGGGCCGGCCAGAACACGCCGGCGTCGCGCACCGTGAAGCCGACCGAGGGCAGCACGTAGTCCACCCGGTAGTTGCCGTTGCGGCCGAACTGGGCGGTGTCGTGCGCGGGCGAAGCGTGCTGGCCGTCGTTGCCCGGGTTGCCGGCGGCGGCCAGCGCGCCCTCGCTGCGCGGCGTGGCGTGGCGCAGCACGCGCGGGTGCTCGAGCAGCTGCTGGATGCTGCCGGGCAGGCTGCCGCCGTCGGCCGGGTCGGCGTTGTAGTCACCCACGACCACGAAGCGCTCGCCCTCGGGCAGGCCGCCGCAGCGGCCCTGGTCGTCGCACAGCCAGGGTTCGTCGCCCGGCGTGAGGTACTCGGCCCACAGCCGGATCTCGTCGTGGTTGCGCGCCGCGTTGCGCCGCTCCGGGCCGTCGAACACCGGCGGTGTGGGGTGTGCGGCCAACAGGTGGATCGTGCCCAGCGGCGTGCGCACCGGCAGGTCCCAGTGTGACTTCGAGCTCAGGCGCAGCTGCGACCAGACCTCGGGCGGGTACCAGGCCTGGCCCGTGGCCGGGTCCACCGGCGCCAGCGCGCCGGGCATCGCGCTCCAGCGCAGGAACTGGAAGGTGCGCGCCGCGTCGGCGTCGATCGGATGCATCGACAGCACCAGCATGCCGTACTGCCCCGGGTGCAGGCCGTAGCCCCAGGCGTCGTTGCCGCGCTGCCGGCCCTCGGTGGCCACCACGCCGTTGCGGTCGAGGTCCAGGCCGCTGGGCACGCCGGTGTTCACGGCGGCCAGGTAGCGGTGCGGATAGACGATCGGCGCCTGGCCGTGTTGCCCGACGCCGAGGTAGTCGCGCATGAACAGGTCGGCGGCGAGCCCCTGCGGGTCGTAGTCGAACTCGTTGATCAGCAGCACGTCCGGGCGCTGGTGCTGGATGACCGCGGCGATCCTGCGCGCGTCCTCGTCGCCTGCCTGCAGGCGGGCCACGAGGCCGCCGGCTTCGGCCGAATAGAGCGAGGTGTTGAAGGTGGCGACGCGCAGTCTCACCGGCGGGGCCTCCGTCGGCACGGGCGGGGCGGACTGGCAGGCGGCCAGCAGGAGGACGAGTGCCGGCAGGCCCGGCAGGCGGAAGGTTCGCATGGGCAGCGATTGTGCCCCAAGCCCATGACGGTTGCCGTCACGCCTGCACTTCGGGCACCGGCCGCCACTGCGCGCCGTCGAGGTACTCTAGCGGGCGGTAGCGGCGCTTGTATTCCATCTTCGGGTGCCCGGCCAGCCAGAAGCCCAGGTAGACGTAGCCGCGCTGCTCGCGCCGGGCCCGCTCCACCTGCTGCAGGATGGCGTAGGTGCCCAGGCTGCGCTCGGCCAGCGCGGGCTCGAAGAAGGTGTAGACCGCCGACAGCCCCTGCGGCACCACGTCGGTGACCGCCAGCGCGGCGAGCTCCCCGCCAAGCCGGAATTCCATGAACTCGGTCGGGCTCCAGCGGCAGGCCAGGAAGGCGTCGAAATTCTCCGGCTCCGGGTCGTCCATGCCGCCGCCGGCGTGGCGGGTGTCGAGGTAGCGGCGGTAGAGCGCGAAGTTCTCGTCGGTGCGCCGGGCCGGGGCGATGCGCATTTCCAGGTCGGCATTGCGGGCCAGGCAGCGCTTCTGGCTGCGGTTGGGCACGAAGCGGTCGGCCGGGATGCGCACCGAGATGCAGGCCCGGCAGCCGGCGCAGTAGGGGCGGTAGACGTGGCCGCCGCTGCGACGGAAGCCCATCGCCAGCGCCTGGCCGTAGACGGCGGGCAGCTGCGGGTCGGTCGGGTCGATGATCAGGTCGCGCGCCAGGCGCTCGGGCCAGTAGCCGCAGGCGTGCTCCAGGCTCTGGAACAACCGGATCGAATGCTGGCTGTTTCCACCCATGCCCCGACTCTACCGCAAACCAAACCGGGCTCAGGTCACCTCGCCCAGGCGCTGGCCGACGCGGGTGGGGGTTTCGGTGTCGAAGCCGTCGAGGAACACGGCGTCGCGGGGGAAGAGCAGGATCACCGTCGAGCCGTAGTTGAAGCGCGCCATCTCGGCCATGCGGCCCAGCGTGATGCCCTGGCCGCGCCAGTCGCGGCGCACCGGCTTGTGGGCATAGGGCGGGATTTCCTCGCCGTTCCACACCGACTCCACGCCCGACACCAGCAGCGCGCCGACCATCACCGAGCACATCGGGCCGAACCCGGTCTCGAAGTGGCAGACCAGGCGCTCGTTGCGCGCGAACAGCCGCGGGATCGCCTTCACGCCCCAGGGCGCCACCGTGAACAGCCGGCCCGGCACGTGCAGGGTTTCGACCAGGGTGCCGGCCCAGGGCATGTGCACGCGGTGGTAGTCGCGCGGCGAGAGGTAGATGTTGGCGAACCAGCCGTCGGCGTAGGGCGCCGCCATCGCCTCGTCGCCCAGCAGCTCGGCGGCGGTGAAGGACTGGCCCTTGGCCTGGAAGATGCGGCCCTCGCTGATGCGGCCGACCTGGCTGACCTTGCCGTCGGCCGGCATTAGCAGCGAGTCCGGGTTGGCGTCGGCCGTGCGCGCGCCGTCGCGCAGCGCGCGGGTGAAGAAGGCGTTGAAATGCGGGTAGTTGCGCGGCTCCGGGTCCGCCGCCTCGGCCATGTCCACCTTGAACTTGCGGACCACCAGCGCGATCAGCCAGTCCTTGAACCAGCCGACGCGCGAGCGCGCGACGCCGTAGGCCAGCCGCGACAGCAGCCGGTGCGGCAGCAGGTACTGCAGCGCGACCTTCGGGCTCACGGCGCCACCTCGGCCAGCATGGCCAGGTCGGCGGCGATGTCGTCGGGCACCAGCGGCGGCCGGATCAGCCCGACCTGGCGGCCCTGCGGGTCGAGCACCACCAGGGCGTTGGAATGGTCCATGGTGTAGTCGCCGCCTTCGAGCGGCACCTTCATGTAGACCATGCCCAGCGAGGTGGCGAACTGGCCGAGCGCCGGCTCCGGCGCGGTGGCGGCCAGGGTGGCCGGGTGGAAGTAGGCGGCGTATTCGCCGGTCTTCTCCGGGCTGTCGCGCTCCGGGTCCACGGACACGAACAGCACCTGCGGGCGGCGCGCCTCGGGCAGGTTGTCCCAGGCCTTCTGGGCGCGGGAGAGGTCGGTGAGCGTGGTCGGGCAGACGTCCGGGCAGTGCGTGAAGCCCAGGAACACCACCGTCCAGCGCCCCGCTAGCTCGGCCGGTTCCAGCGGCGAGCCGTCGGACTGCTGCAGCGCGAAGGGCGCGATCGCCCTCGGCGCCGGGAACAGGCGCACGGCCTTGAGCCGGGCCGGGTCCACGGCCGGCATGGCCGCCGGAGCAGGCGCGCCGCCCGGCGCGAAGGCGCCCTGGGCGGCCCAGAGGCCGAGGCCGGCGGCCAGCGCGGCCAGCAGGATGAGCAGGGTGTTGCGGTTGAACACGGCGGGTCCCGGGACGTCAGGTGACCGGCAATTATAGGCGAGCCGCTGCTATACTCCCGACATTGCCTTGGATATCAACACCATGCCGGCGGAACTTGCCACCATCATCGACTTCATCCGCTACGGTGCCAGCCGTTTCAATGCCGCCGGCCTGAGCTTCGGCCACAGCATGGACAACGCGCTCGACGAGGCCACCCAGCTGGTGCTGCACGCCCTGCACCTGCCGCACGACCTGGGCCCGGCCTACGGCCAGGCCCGGCTCACCGCCGAGGAAAAGCAGGAGGTGATGTCGCTGTTCACCCGCCGCATCAACGAGCGCATCCCGGCCTGCTACCTCACCGGCGAGGCCTGGTTCGCGGGCCTGAGCTTCAAGTCCGACCCGCGCGCGCTGGTGCCGCGTTCGCCCATCGCCGAGCTGATCCTGGCCGGCTTCGAGCCCTGGCTGGGCGGTCGCGAGGTGGGTCGCGCGCTCGACATGTGCACCGGCTCGGGCTGCATCGGCATCGCCACCGCGCACTACCACCCGCACTGGCAGGTGGATTGCGTGGACATCAGCGACGAGGCCCTGTCGCTGGCCCGCGAGAACGTCGCGCGCCTGCATGCCGACAACGTGCGCCTGCTCAAGTCCGACCTGTTCCGCGACATCGGGGGCGAGGTCTACGACCTGATCGTCACCAATCCGCCCTACGTCACCCACGCCGAGACCGACGCGCTGCCGGCCGAGTACAGGCACGAGCCCGAGCTGGGCCTGCGCGCCGGCGACGACGGCCTGGACCTGGCGCTGGAGATCCTGCGCGACGCGCCGAAGCATCTTTCCGAGGGTGGCCTGCTGATCTGCGAAGTGGGCGAGAGCGAGCGCGCGCTCGCGCGGCTGCTGCCCGAGGTGCCCTTCGCCTGGGTCGAGTTCAAGGTCGGGCAGATGGGCATCTTCGCCATCACCCGCGAAGACATCCTTGAACACCACGCCGCCATCAAGGCGCTGGCCGATGCCCGCCGGGCCTGAGCGGCCATGAGCGACAACAGCTTCGGCCGCCTGCTGCGGGTCACCACCTTCGGCGAGAGTCACGGGCCGGCCATCGGCTGCGTCATCGACGGCCTGCCGCCGGGCATCGCCATCGCGCCGGAGGACTTCGCCCACGACCTGGCGCGTCGCGCCACCGGCAAGACGCGCCACACCTCGCAGCGGCGCGAGGCCGACGAGGTCGAGATCCTCAGCGGCGTGTACGAAGGCGTGAGCACCGGCGCCCCCGTGGCCCTGCTGGTGCGCAACACCGACGCGCGCAGCAAGGACTACGCCAACATCGCCGCACAGTTCCGCCCGGGCCATGCCGACTACACCTACTGGCACAAGTACGGCATCCGCGACCCGCGTGGCGGCGGCCGCAGTTCGGCGCGCGAGACGACCATGCGCGTGGCCGCCGGCGTGATCGCCAAGAAGTGGCTGGCCCAGCGTGGCGTCAGCGTGCGCGCCTGCGTCTCGCAGGTGGCCGACGTGCGGCCGCGCGGCTTCGACTGGTCGGCGGTGGAGGACAACCCGTTCTTCTGGCCCGACGCGGCCCAGGTGCCCGAGCTCGAGGCTTTCATGGACGCGCTGCGCAAGTCCGGTGATTCCGCCGGCGCGCGCGTGCACGTGCAGGCGCTAGGCGTGCCGCCGGGCTGGGGCGAGCCGGTTTACGGCAAGCTCGACGCCGAGATCGCGGCGGCGATGATGTCGATCAATGCGGTCAAGGGCGTGGAGATCGGCGCGGGCTTTGCGTCCGTTGCCCAGAAGGGCAGCGAGCACCGCGACCTGATGGCGCCGGAAGGCTTCGCCAGCAACCACGCCGGCGGCATCCTGGGCGGCATTTCCAGCGGCCAGGCCATCGAGGTGTCGGTGGCCTTCAAACCCACCTCCAGCCTGCGCCTGCCGGGCGCCACGCTCGACACTACGGGCGCGGCGGTGGAGGTGGTGACCACCGGCCGCCACGATCCCTGCGTGGGCCTGCGTGCGCCGCCGATCTGCGAGGCCATGCTGGCGCTCGTGCTGATGGATCACGCGCTGCGCCACCGCGCCCAGTGCGGCGACGTCGGCCCCGTGCATCCGCGGGTGCCGTGAGGTCGGTTTTCATCCGCTCTGATCCGCGTTCAAAGTTCGAAAAAAGTTCCCAGGAAAAGCATGAGCAGCAAGACGTACACAGTTGCGGTAGTCGGGGCCACCGGTGCGGTGGGCGAGGCGATGCTGTCGATCCTGGCCGAGCGCAAGTTCCCGGTCGGCACGCTGCACGCGCTGGCCAGCGAACGCTCGGCGGGCGAGAAGGTCGCCTTCGGCAGCCAGAAACTGGTGGTGCAGGACCTCGCCACGTTCGACCCGGCCGGCGTGGACATCGCGCTGTTCTCGGCCGGCGGCTCGGTGTCGAAGGAATACGCGCCCAGGTTCGCCGCGGCCGGCGCCGTCGTCATCGACAACAGCTCGGCCTTCCGCTACGACGACGACGTGCCGCTGGTGGTGGCCGAGGTGAACCCGGAGCAGGTGGCCAACCGCCCGCGCGGCATCATCGCCAACCCCAACTGCTCGACCATGCAGATGCTGGTGGCGCTGGCGCCGATCCATCGCGCCGCCGGCATCGAGCGCATCAACGTGGCCACCTACCAGTCGGTGTCGGGGGCCGGCCGCACGGCCATGGAAGAACTCGGCCGCCAGACGGCCGCCATGCTCAACTTCCAGCCGCACGAGCCGGCGAAGTTCCCCGTGCAGATCGCCTTCAACCTGATCCCGCAGATCGACGAGTTCATGGACAACGGCTACACCAGGGAAGAAATGAAACTGGTGTGGGAGACCCGCAAGATCCTCGGCGACGACGCCATCCAGGTGAACCCCACCGCGGTGCGCGTGCCGGTGTTCTTCGGCCATTCCGAGGCCGTGCACCTCGAGACGCGGCGCAAGCTGACCGCCGGCGAGGCCCGCGAGCTGCTCGAGGCCGCCCCGGGCGTGGAGGTCGTGGACGAGCGCGAGCCCGGGGGCTACCCGACGCCGGTGACCCATGCGGCCGGCGCCGACCCGGTCTACGTCGGCCGCATCCGCGAGGACCTGTCGCATCCGCGTGGCCTGGACCTGTGGATCGTGGCCGACAACATCCGCAAGGGCGCGGCCCTGAATGCCGTGCAGGTGGCTGAACTCGTGGTCAAAGCCCGTTCCTGACCGGTATATTCGCGGCAACACCGTGGTGACCGCTGCAGGGGAGTGGTCGCTGCGGCCGAAACGCGGCATCCGGAACGTGGGGAGAAAACACGCGTGAAAAGCAGTCGTCTGCAGCTTCCGTTGGCCCTGGCCCTGGCCCTCGGCGCCAACAGCGCATACGCGCTCGGCCTGGGCGCCATCGAGGTCAAGTCCGGCCTGAACCAGCCCCTGGTGGCGGAAATCCCCATCCTGTCCGCCGGCCCCGGCGAGCTTGAAGAGCTCGAGGTGCGCCTGGCCTCGCCCGAGGCATTCGCCCGGGTCGGGCTCGAGCGCCCGGTCGGCCTCACCGCCAACCTGCAGATGGAGGTCGGCCGCAATGCCGCCGGCCAGCCCGTCATCCGCGTCACCACCCCGGGCCGCTTCAACGAGCCCTTCCTGACCTTCCTGATCGAGGCCAACTGGGGCCGCGGCAGCGTGGTGCGCGAGTACAGCGCCCTGGTTGATCCGCCCCACATCGCCCCGGCGGTGATCCGCCCGCTGGAAACCCCGCAGGTCGCCACCGCGCCGGCGCTGCCCGAGCCGCTGCCGCCGCCGGCGGTGGCCGAACCGGTGGCCGTGCCCGAGCCCGAGCCGGTGACCGAGGTCGCCGAGATCCCGGCCGAGCCGATGCCGGCACCGGCGCCGGAACCGGTCGCCGCGCCCGAGTCCCCGGCGGCCGAGGCCGTGGCCGTCGCGCCCGAGCCCCTGCCGGAGCCCGAGCCCGAACCGGAGCCCGTGGCCCAGGCGGAGCCGGCGCCCGAACCCGTGCCTGAGCCTGAGCCGGCCCCGCCGCCGCCCGCACCCGCACCCGCACCGGTGCCGCCGCCGGCACCGGCGCCCGGCAGCTACGGGCCGGTGGCCGACGGCCAGACCCTGTGGTCGATCGCCAATGCGAACCGGCCGGATCCGGCCGTCACCGTCAACCAGATGATGCTGGCCATCCAGCGGGCCAATCCCGAGGCCTTCATCGACGACAACATCAACCAGCTCAAGCGGGGTGCGGTGCTACGCATCCCGGCCGGCGAGGAAGCCCTGCAGATCGGCCAGGCCGAGGCGGCCCAGCTGGTGCGCGCCCAGGCCGAGGCCTGGCAGGCCCGGCGCCGTCCGGTGCCGCAGCCGGCCGAGGCCGTGGCCGATGCGCCGCGCCCGGTACCCGCCACGCCGCGCCAGCCGGCGCCCGAGGGCCGGCTCGAGATCGTGCCGCCGGCGGGCGATGCCCAGGCGGCCCGCGGCGTCCAGTCCGGCGCCGCCGGTACGGACAGCGGCACCGAACTGCGGGCCGAACTCACCGAGACCCGCGAGGACCTTGCGGCGCGCGAAGCCGAGGTGCAGGAGCTGCGCTCGCACATCACCGAACTCGAGGCCCAGCAGGCCGACAGCCAGCGCCTGATCGAGATGCAGTCGAGCCAGCTCAAGGCCCTGCAGGAGCGCCTGGCCGCCGCGCAGGGGGAGCCGGCCCCGGCCGCCGCGCCCGCCGTCGCCGAGACCGCGCCTGCCGCTGGCGAGCCGGCGCCCGCCGCGGCCGCGCCGGCCCCGGTGGCCGCAGCCGACCCCTGGTACATGAATCCGCTCGTGCTTGCCGGTGGCGCCTTGGTGCTGCTCGGCGGGCTGGTGCTGGCGCTGCGCGGCAAGCGTGCGCCCAAGCCGGCGCCGGTGCCGTCGCGCCGCATCTCCGACGACGAGGCCCTCAAGGCCAGCCTGCCCGGTGGCGGCCTGGCCGCGGCGGCCGCCGCAGCCGGCGAGGGTGCTGCCGAAGTGCCGGCCGCCGCGCCGGTCGAGGACGAGCGTGCCCGGCTGCAGGCCGCGGTGGACGCCCATCCCGAGGACCTCGAGGCGCACATCAGCCTGCTGCGCCACCTGCACAAGGAGGGCGACCGCACGGCGTTCGAGATCGGTGCCCAGGCCATGCGCCTGAAGGTTCACAGCACGCTCGACCCGCGCTGGCGCGAGGCGGTGGTGATGGGCGTGGCGCTGGCCCCGGGCAACCCGCTGTTCAGCCAGGCCGGCTGGAACCAGCCGCGTTTCGGCGACACCGGCGTGATTCCGTCCACCGCCAAGGCCGCCCCCGAACCCGCGTCGGAGCCCGAGCCGGAAGCCGCGCCCGAGCCCGCGCCGGTGGCCGACGACCTGTCCGACCTCGACGCGCTCAACGAACTGGCCGCGGCCAGCTCGGCGCCGGTGGCCGACGCGGACGAGGATTGGGACCGCATCGCCCTGGTCGCCGAGCCCGAGGTCGCTGAAGCGACCCCGGAGCCCGAGGCTCCCGCCGGGGCGCCGATCGGGTTCGAACTCGAGCCCGAGCCGGAGCCGGTGCTGGCCTTCGAGCCCGAACCCGCCGAGGCGGTGCCGGCCAGCAGCGCCGACGACGACGCCAGCGCCACCAAGATCGAACTGGCCCAGGCCTACCTCGAGATCGGTGACGTCGACGGCGCCCGCGGCATGCTCGAGGAAGTGGTGGCCGAGGGCAGCCCGGTGCATCGCGCCGAGGCCGAGCGGCTGCTGCGGGAGATCGGCTGAGGCAGGTGCGTTACGCCGCTGGCATCGAATACGACGGCGCCGCCTTCCTCGGCTGGCAGCGGCTGGCCGAGGGCCCGACCGTGCAGGGCGCGGTCGAGCAGGCGCTGTCGTATGTCGTCAACCATCCGCTCGAGGTCGTGTGCGCCGGCCGCACCGATGCCGGCGTGCACGCGCGCTGCCAGGTGGTGCACTTCGATACCGAGGCCGTGCGCACGCCCTATGCGCTGCGCCAGGGTGGAAACAGCCGGCTGCCGCGCGGCGTGGTGCTGCTGTGGGTGCAGCCGGTGGACGTGGCCTTCCATGCCCGCTACGCGGCACGGGCGCGCCGCTACCGCTACACCATCCTCAACCGGCCGGTGCGCCCGGCGCTGCAGCGTGACTTCCTGACCTGGGAGCGCGTGCCGCTCGACGCCGGGGCGATGCACCACGCCGCCCAGGCGCTGGTGGGCGAGCACGACTTCAGCGCCTTCCGCACGGTGCACTGCCAGGCCAAGCATGCGCGTCGCCAGGTGCACGAGATCCGCTGCTGGCGTGAGGGCGAGCACGTGGTCGTCGAAGTGCAGGCCAATGCCTTCCTGCACCACATGGTGCGCAATTTCGTCGGCAGCCTGCTGCTGGTGGGGCGCGGGGAAAAGCCCGCCGCCTGGGTGGCCGAGGTGCTGGCGGGACGCGACCGCGCCGTCGCCGGGCCGACAGCGCCGTCGAACGGGCTGGTGTTCCTGGGGCCCCGCTATCCGCGCGAGTGGGGCCTGCCCGACGACGTCAGCCTGCCGGCCTGAGGCGCCCTGCACGGCATCCACACGCGCCGTGCCTACAATGCCGGCATGCGAACCCGTATCAAATTCTGTGGGCTCACCCGCCCGGGGGACGTGCGACTGGCCGTCGAGCTGGGCGTCGACGCCATCGGTCTGGTGTTCGCGGCGGGCGGTCCGCGCTGCCTGGCCCTGGACCACGCTGGCGCGCTGCGCGAGGCGATCCCGCCGATGGTCACGGCGGTGGCGCTGTTCATGGACAACCCCGGCAGCGAGGTCGAAGCGGTGGTGCGGCGCCTGCGCCCGGACCTGCTGCAGTTCCACGGCGGCGAAGACGATGCCTTCTGTCGCGGATTCGGGCTGCCATTCGCCAAGGCGCTGGCCATGGGGCGCGGCCCCGGCGATGCGGTGAACGCGAGGAAACGCTACCCTTCGGCCAGTGCCTTCGTGCTCGACGGCCATGCCCCGGGTGAGCCCGGCGGCCGCGGCGAGCGCTTCGACTGGTCCCTGGTGCCCGGGCTCGGCAGGCCGGTGCTGCTTGCCGGCGGCCTGTCGGCCGACAACGTCGGCGAGGCGGTCCGGCAGGTGCGGCCGTTCGCGGTGGATGTGTCCAGTGGCATCGAGAGCGCGCCCGGCGTCAAGGACGGCGGGCGCATGCAGCGGTTCATTGAAGAGGTGAGACGTGCAGACAGCAATTTCGCCGGCTGAAGTCCCGTCGGCGTCGGACATCGCCGATTTCGGGGCCTACCCGGACGCCAGCGGCCATTTCGGCCGCTACGGCGGCGTTTTCGTTTCCGAAACACTGGTCGAGCCGCTGCGCGAGCTCGAGGCGGCCTATGCCGCCGCCTGCGCGGACCCGGCCTTCCAGGCCGAGCTCGAGTACGAGTACAAGCACTACGTGGGCCGGCCCAGCCCGGTGTACGAAGCGCGTCGACTGTCGGAGAAGGTGGGCGGCGCGCGCATCCTGCTCAAGCGCGAGGACCTCAACCACACCGGCGCGCACAAGATCAACAACACCATCGGCCAGGCCATGCTGGCCCGGCGCATGGGCAAGACCCGCATCATCGCCGAGACCGGCGCCGGCCAGCACGGCGTGGCCAGCGCCACGGTGGCCGCGCGCCTGGGCCTGGAGTGCGTGGTCTACATGGGCGCCACCGACGTCGAGCGCCAGGCGCCGAACGTGTTCCGCATGAAGCTGCTGGGCGCGACGGTGGTGCCGGTGCAGTCGGGCAGCAAGACGCTCAAGGACGCGCTAAACGAAGCCATGCGCGACTGGGTGACCAACGTACGCGACACCTTCTACATCATCGGTACCGTGGCCGGCCCGCATCCGTATCCGAAGCTGGTGCGCGACTTCAACGCGGTGGTGGGCAAGGAGGCGAGGGCGCAGATGCTGGCCGAGTACGGCCGCCTGCCCGATGCCGTCACCGCCTGCGTCGGCGGCGGCAGCAACGCCATCGGCATCTTCCACGCCTTCCTCAACGACCGCAGCGTGCGCCTGGTGGGCGCCGAGGCGGCGGGCGAGGGCGTCGAGACCGGGCACCACGCGGCCTCGCTGGTGGCGGGCCGACCGGGCGTGCTGCATGGCAACCGCACCTACGTGATCTGCGACGACGACGGCCAGATCACCGAAACGCACTCGATCTCGGCCGGCCTCGACTACCCGGGCGTCGGCCCGGAGCACGCCTTCCTCAAGGACAGCGGCCGCGCCGAGTACGTGGGCGTCACCGACGACGAGGCGATGCAGGCCTTCCACCTGCTGGCGCGCACCGAGGGCATCCTGGCCGCGCTCGAGTCCAGCCACGCCGTGGCCCAGGCCATGAAGCTGGCGCGCGAACTTCCGAAGCACGCCTTGGTGCTGTGCAACCTCTCGGGCCGCGGCGACAAGGACATCTTCACCATCGCCCGCCGCGAGGGGATCGAACTCTGATGTCCCGGATCAAGCAGAAGTTCGAACAGCTCGCGAAGTCCGGCCGCAAGGCGCTGGTGCCGTTCATCACCGCCGGTGACCCGGGGCTGGAGGCGACGGTGCCGGTGATGCGGGCGCTGGTGGCGGCCGGTGCCGACGTGCTCGAGCTGGGCGTGCCGTTTTCCGACCCGATGGCCGACGGCCCCTCGATCCAGCGCAGCTCCGAGCGCGCGATCGCGCGCGGCGCCGGCCTGCGCTACGTGCTGCGCTGCGTGGCGCAGTTCCGCGAGGCCGACGACGAAACGCCGGTCGTGCTGATGGGCTACCTCAACCCGATCGAGATCCTCGGCGCCGCGGCCTTCGCCCGCGACGCCGCGGCCGCCGGCGTCGACGGCGTGCTGCTGGTCGACCTGCCGCCGGAAGAGGCCGGCCCCACCCGCGAGGCCTTCAATGCCGCCGGCATCGAGCTGATCTCGCTGGCGGCGCCGACCACCGCGCCGGCCCGCCTGCGGCGCCTGGCGAGCGAGTCGCAGGGCTATCTGTATTACGTCTCCTTCGCCGGCGTCACCGGCGGCAGCCAGCTCGACGTGGACGACGTGCGCCGGCGGGCCGGCGAGCTGCGCGCCATGGCCAGCGTGCCGGTGCTGGTGGGCTTCGGCATCCGCGACGCGGCCTCGGCCGCCGCGCTGGCCCCGGCCGCCGACGGCGTGGTGGTCGGCAGTGCGCTGGTGGAGGTGATGGCGGGCGCCGAAGGCCCCGGACAGGCCGCCGAACGCGCCGGCGCCTTCCTCGCGCCGCTGCGGGCGGCGCTGGACACGGCCGCCGGCTGAATCGCCCGGCCGCCCGGTTCGGGATAAACTGCCCGGCCCGAGACAAGACCAGACCGGAACCTCAATGAGCTGGCTGACCAAACTGATGCCCTCGCGCATCCGCACCCAGGGCAACGGCAAGCGTGGCGTGCCCGAGGGCCTGTGGGAGAAGTGCGACAAGTGCGGCGCGGCGCTGTACGGCCCCGAACTCGAGAAGAACCTGCGGGTCTGCCCCAAGTGCTCGCACCACATGGCCATCGGCGCCCGCGAGCGCCTGGTCGCCTTCCTCGACGACGACAGCGGCGAGGAGATCGGCGCCGAGCTGGGCCCGGTCGACGCGCTGCACTTCAAGGACCAGAAGAAGTACGCCGACCGCATCAAGGCGGCCCAGAAGTCGGTCGGCGAGCGCGATGCGCTGGTGGCCGTGCAGGGGCAGCTCAAGGGCCGGCCGGTGTGCGTGGCCGCCTTCGAGTTCCGCTTCATGGGCGGCTCGATGGGCTCGGTGGTCGGCGAGCGCTTCGCCCTGGCCGCCGAGCGTGCGCTCGAGCTCGGCTGCCCGCTGGTGTGTTTCTCCGCCACCGGCGGCGCCCGCATGCAGGAAGGCCTGTTCTCGCTGATGCAGATGGCCAAGACCTCGGCCGCGCTCGGTCGCCTGCGCGCAGCCGGCCTGCCTTTCATCTCGGTGCTCACGCACCCGACCACCGGCGGCGTTTCGGCCTCGCTGGGCATGCTGGGCGACATCAACGTCGCCGAACCGCAGGCCCTGATCGGCTTCGCCGGCCCGCGCGTGATCGAGCAGACCGTGCGCGAGACCCTGCCCGAGGGTTTCCAGCGCTCGGAGTTCCTGGTCGAGCATGGCGCCGTCGACCTGATCGTCGACCGCCGGCAGATGCGCGACAAGCTCTCGTCCCTGCTGGCCCTGATGATGCGCCAGCCCCGGCCGGCCGCCGACGCGACCACCGAAGCCGCCTGAGCCGCATGGACAAGCGCAAGTATTTCGGCACTGACGGCATCCGCGGCCGGGTCGGCGAGTACCCGGTTTCGGCCGACTTCGTGCTGCGCCTGGGCGCCGCCGCGGGCCGCGTCCTGGCCGGCGAGGGCAAGCAGCACGCCACCGTCGTCATCGGCAAGGACACGCGCATCTCGGGCTACATGTTCGAGGCCGCGCTCGAGGCCGGCCTGGTGGCCGCCGGCGCCGACGTGCGGATGCTCGGCCCGATGCCGACCCCGGCCGTGGCCTACCTGACGCGCTCGCTGCGCGCCGACGCCGGCATCGTCATCAGCGCCTCGCACAACCCGCACCACGACAACGGCATCAAGTTCTTCTCCGCCCATGGCGAGAAGCTCGGCGACGCGGTCGAGGCGGCGATCGAGGCCGAGCTCGACCGGCCGTTCCAGACGGTGCCGTCCGAGCGCCTGGGCAAGGCCAGCCGTGTCACCGACGCGCTGGCGCGCTACGCCGAGTTCTGCAAGTCGACGGTGCCCGAGGATTTCTCGCTCGAAGGCCTGCGCGTGGTGCTCGACTGCGCCCACGGTGCCACCTACCAGGTCGGCCCGCGCGTGTTCGCCGAACTTGGCGCCAGCGTGGACGTGATCGGCAACGAGCCCGACGGCCTGAACATCAACAACGGCGTCGGCTCCACCCACCCCGAGGCGTTGATCGCGCGGGTGCGCGAAACCGGCGCCGACCTGGGCATAGCCTTCGACGGCGACGGCGACCGCGTGCTGATGGTCGACGGCGTCGGCGAGCTGGTCGACGGCGACGGCCTGATCTGGGTGCTGGCGCGCGACTGGCAGGCCAGCGGCCGCCTGCGCGGCCCGGTGGTCGGCACCCTGATGACCAACTACGCCATGGAGCGTGGCCTGGCCGGGCAGGGCATCGGCTTCCTGCGCGCCAGGGTCGGCGACCGCTACGTGCACCAGGCCCTGGTCGAGCACGGTGGCGTGCTCGGCGGCGAGGCTTCGGGCCACCTGCTGTGCCTGGACCGCGCCAGCACCGGCGACGCCATCGTCAGCGCCCTGCAGGTGCTCGAGGCGCTGCGCCGCCGCGGCCAGTCCCTGCGCGAGGCCCTGGCCGGCTACGAGCCGCTGCCGCAGCAAACCGTGAACGTGCGCATTGCCCCGGGCTCGCGCCCGCTCGAGCAGGCCGCCGTGCAGGCCGCCCGGGCCGAGGCCGAGGCGGCGCTGTCCGGCCGCGGCCGGTTGGTGCTGCGCCCATCGGGCACCGAGCCGGTGGTGCGCGTGACCGTGGAGGCCGACGACGCCGGGCTGATGCGCCAGGTGCTCGACCGGCTGGCCGAGGCCGTGCACGCCGCGGCTTGAGCCCCGTCAAGGCTGTTCACGGCGACCCCGCTACAATCCCCGCAACGCAATAGAACGGAACCGCCACGTGACCGCCCGCATCCCGACCCTCGACATCCGGCGCTTCGAAACCGACCGCGAGGCCTTCGTCGCCGAACTCGGCGCGGCCTACCGCGAATGGGGTTTCGCCGGCATCCGCAACCACGGCATCCCGCAGGCGCAGATCGACCGCGCCTACGACGTCTTCCAGCGCTTCTTCGCGCTGCCGGAGGAGGTCAAGAAGAAGTACCACGTGCCCGGCGGCGGCGGTGCGCGCGGCTACACGCCCTTCGGCATCGAGACGGCCAAGGGCGCCAAGCATTTCGACCTCAAGGAATTCTGGCACGTGGGCCGCGAGATCCCGCGCGACTCGCAGTATGCCGACGTGATGGCGCCCAACCAGTGGCCGGTCGAAGTGCCTGAGTTCAGGGAAGTGGCCTATGGCCTGTACACCGCGCTCGACCAGCTAGGCTCGCGCGTGCTCTCGGCGCTGGCCCTGCACATCGGCCTGCCGGGCGACTACTTCGCCGACAAGACCAATTTCGGCAACTCGATCCTGCGGCCGATCCACTACCCGCCGATCACCGCCGACGACATCCCGAACGTGCGCGCCGGCGCCCACGAGGACATCAACCTGATCACGCTGCTGGTGGGCGCCTCGGCCGCCGGCCTCGAGGTGCTCTCGCGCAAGGGCGAGTGGGTGCCGTTCACGGCGGACGCCGACACCATCGTGGTCAACATCGGCGACATGCTCCAGCGTCTGACCAACCACGTGTACCCGTCGACCACCCACCGCGTGGTGAACCCGCCGGGCGACGAGGCCCGCAAGCCGCGCTATTCGACGCCGTTCTTCCTGCACCCGAACCCGGACTTCCTGATCGAGACCCTGCCGGGCTGCATTTCGGCCGACAACCCGAACCGCTACCCGAACCCGATCACCGCCCACGACTACCTGCTCGAGCGCCTGCGCGAAATCAAGCTCGTCTGAGCTCGTCCCGCGCTGTCGCCCGTGCCGTCGCTCCTACAGGGGTGCGGTCGGTCGACGGGGGGCGGTCGTGAGGGTCGGTCGGCCGAGGGGGTCAGTCGGCGTCGCGGAAGTCCTTGGATTTCGAGGCCAGCAGGGCGCGGGCCAGGCGGTCGGGCAGGTACTTGGACAGGGCGGCGATGAGCCGGTTGCTGCGGCCGGTGACCAGGCGCGGTACGCCGGCCTCGACCGCGTCCACGCCCAGCCGGGCGACCTCGGCGCTGGTCAGCCAGATGCCCTTGGGCAGCTTGCTCACCTTTTCCCGCATGCCGTTGACGTCGTGGAACTCCGTGTAGGTCATGCCCGGGCAGAGCGCCGTCACGAACACGCCCCGGGACCGCATCTCCTGGTCCAGGGTCTCCGAGAAGCGGATCAGCCAGGCCTTGGTGGCCCCGTAGAGCG
Organism: Arenimonas caeni; assembly: GCF_003024235.1. GTDB lineage: Bacteria > Pseudomonadota > Gammaproteobacteria > Xanthomonadales > Xanthomonadaceae > Arenimonas > Arenimonas caeni. Next base: position 166,236 of record NZ_KZ679087.1, read on the forward strand.
TGTGGCCGGCCGTGGCCGGCACCAGCCCGGCCAGCGAAGCCACGTTGAGGATGCGGCCGCGGCCGGCTGCTTCCATCGCCGGCAGGTAAAGGTGCGTCAGGTGGGCCACCGAGGTCAGCAGCACCTGGATCGAGTCGGCATGGGTCTTCCAGTCGGCGCTCAGGTAGCGGCCCGGAACGCCGTAGCCGGCGTTATTGACCAGGGTGTCGACGAAGATCCCGCGGGCCTGGGTCTGGGCGAACAGTTCCGCAGGCGCGTCCGGGTCGGCCAGGTCGGCCGCCAGCACCACGCAGGGCACCAGCGCCGACAGTTCTGCCGCCAGCGCCTCGAGCCGCTCGACCCGGCGCGCGGTGAGCACCAGCGGCTTGCCGCGCCGGGCGTATTCGCGGGCGATGTCGGCACCGATGCCGCTCGAGGCCCCGGTGACCAGGGCGTGGGCGGGGGAGGGGACAGGCATGCGTGGCTCCGGATCGATTGGGGAATGGCCGCATTATGGTCGCTGCCGGCCGGAGGATGGAGCGCCCCGTCGCGAAGGGCTAGAATCGCGGGTCCGAACGACTGGGAATGCCCAAATGCGCCAGAGGATCGTCGCCGGCAACTGGAAGCTCAATGGCAGCCGCGCCTTCGCCCGCGAGCTGCTCGACGCCGTGGTGGCCGCGCCGGCCGCCGCCGGGGTCGAGCTGGTGGTGCTGCCGCCCGTGCCCTACCTGGCCAGCCTGGCCGAGCGTTACGGCGACAGCGGCCTGGTCTTCGGCGCCCAGGACCTGGGTGTGAACGAGCAGGGCGCCTACACCGGCGAGGTGTCCGGCGCGATGCTGCGTGACGTCGGCGCCCGCTACGTGCTGGTCGGCCATTCCGAGCGCCGCCAGTACCACGGCGAGAGCCCGCAGGACGTGGCCGCCAAGTTCGTCGCCGCCCGCAAGGCCGGCCTGGTCCCGGTGCTGTGCATCGGTGAAACCCTGCACCAGCGCGAGGCCGGCCAGACCGAATGGGCGCTGGAAAAGCAGCTGGCGCCGGTGGTCGAGGCGGCCGGCATCGCCGGTTTCGACGGCGCCGTGGTGGCCTACGAGCCGGTCTGGGCGATCGGCACCGGCCGCACCGCCAGCAAGGAGCAGGTCCAGGAGGTCCACGCCTTCATCCGTGGCGAACTGGCCGCCCACGATGCTAGAATCGCCGGCTCGCTGCCCATCCTCTACGGGGGCAGCGTGAAGCCCGCCAACGCGGCCGAGCTGTTCGCGCAGCCCGACGTCGATGGCGGCCTGATCGGGGGCGCGTCCCTCGTGGCCCAGGATTTCCTGGCAATCGCCGCCGCGGCGGCGAGGTAACGGACCAACATGCTTCTCACCATCGTCAGCGTCATTTACGTGCTGGTCGCGATCGCGATGATCGTGCTCATCCTCATGCAGCGCGGCAGCGGCGCCGCCGCCGGCTCGGGCTTCGGCGCGGGCGCGTCCGCGACCGTGTTCGGTGCGCGCGGCTCGGCCAACTTCCTCTCCACGACCACCAAGTGGCTGGCCGTGGTGTTCATGGGCATGAGCCTGGCCATGGCCTGGTACGCCACCCACGGCGGTCGCCCGGATCCGGCGGCAGCGCTGGAGGATATCGGCGCGATGTCCGAGGTCCCGGCCGCGTCCGCCCCGGCGGGTGAAGTCCCGGCCGCCGAAGTTCCGGGGGCTCCGGCCGCCGATGTGCCGGCCGCCGGGGGCGACGTCCCCGCGGCGGAAGCCGAGGTTCCCGCGACCCCGGCGGATGCGACGGAAAATGGTGCGGAAACCGACGCGGAAAACACCCGCGGCGGCTGATCAACTGATACAATCTTCCGCCTTCGATCCATGCACCGGAGCGAAGGCACACCTGCCCAGGTGGCGGAATTGGTAGACGCACTACCTTGAGGTGGTAGCGACGAAAGTCGTGGGGGTTCGAGTCCCCCCTTGGGCACCAATCGACCAACGGGCTGCCGCCCGGCAAAACGCTGGAGCGGCGGCACGGACGCGCCCACGGGCGCAAGGTGAGGATGCGCGCGTGCTTGGCGAATATCTGCCGATCCTGTTGTTCCTTTTCGTCTCCACCGGCCTGGGCATCGTGCTCCTGATCGCCGGCTGGTTCCTCGGTCCCAAGCGGCCCGACGCCGAAAAACTCTCCCCGTACGAATGCGGCTTCGAGGCCTTCGAAGACGCGCGCATGCAGTTCGACGTGCGCTATTACCTCGTGGCCATCCAGTTCATCATCTTCGACCTGGAAATCGCCTTCGTCTTCCCGTGGGCGGTCAACTTCCGCAACCTCGGCATCGTCGGCCTCACCGAGATGGGCATCTTCATCGGCCTGCTCGTGCTTGGCTTCATCTACGTCTGGAAGAAGGGAGCGCTCGAATGGGAGTGATCCAGTCCGTTTCGAACCTGATGCACAACCCGATCCCGGAAGGGCGGGTTGACGACATCCTGCGTCCGGAAGGCGAGAACCCGCTGCTCGAGCGCGGCTTCGTCACCACCTCGGTGGATGCGCTGGTCAACTGGGCGCGCACCGGTTCGATGTGGCCGGTCACCTTCGGCCTGGCCTGCTGCGCCGTCGAGATGATGCATGCGGGCGCCTCGCGCCTCGACCTCGACCGCTACGGCGTCATCTTCCGTCCGTCGCCGCGCCAGGCCGACGTGATGATCGTCGCCGGCACCCTGGTCAACAAGATGGCCCCGGCGCTGCGCAAGGTCTACGACCAGATGCCCGAGCCCAAGTGGGTGATCTCGATGGGCAGCTGCGCCAACGGTGGCGGCTACTACCACTACTCGTATTCGGTGGTGCGCGGCTGCGACCGCGTGGTGCCGGTGGACGTCTACGTCCCGGGTTGCCCGCCCACGGCCGAGGCGCTCGTGTACGGCATCCTGCAGCTGCAGAAGAAGATCCGCCGCACCAACACCATCGCCCGCTAAGGACCCAGCCGACGCCATGGTCGATACCCCCACGAGCTTCCACGAGCGCCTGAAGGCACGCCTGCAGGACAAGCTGCTTTCCCTGCACGAGGCCCTGGGCGAAACCACGGTCGAGATCGCCCCGGGCGAATGGGACGAGGCCGCGCGCATCCTGCGCGACGACCCGGACCTGGGCTTCGAACAGCTGATCGACCTGTGCGGCGTCGACTACCTCGGCTACGGCGAGGACGAGTGGGAAACCACCGACGTCACCTCCGAGGGCTTCTCGCGCGGCGTCGAAGGCGCCGGCCCGGGCCGCTTCGACTGGGAAAGCCGCCCGCGCGGCAACGGCCCCGAGCGCCGCTTCGCGGTGGTCGTGCACCTGCAGTCGGTGCGCCACAACCGCCGCCTGCGAATCCGCTGCTTCGCTGCCGACAACAGCCTGCCGGTGGTGCCCTCGCTGGTCGACGTCTACCCGGTGGCCAACTGGTTCGAGCGCGAGTGCTTCGACCTGTTCGGCATCGTCTTCGAGGGCCATCCGGACCTTCGCCGCATCCTCACCGACTACGGTTTCGTCGGCCATCCGTTCCGCAAGGACTTCCCGCTGGTGGGCAACGTCGAAGTCCGTTACGACGCCGAGCGCAAGCGCGTGGTCTACGAGCCGGTCTCGATCGAGCCGCGCGTCGGCGTGCCGCGCGTCGTGCGCGAAGACTCCCGGTGGCAGCAGGCCGCCTCCGAGCAGCCGAGCAAGGACTGACCGGCCATGACCCAGGAAATCCGCAACTACACCCTCAACTTCGGCCCGCAGCATCCGGCGGCGCACGGCGTGCTGCGCCTCGTGCTCGAGATGGACGGCGAGGTCGTGCAGCGCGCCGACCCGCACGTGGGCCTGCTGCACCGCGGCACCGAGAAGCTGGCCGAGTCCAAGCCCTTCAACCAGTCGATCGGCTACATGGACCGGCTCGACTACGTCTCGATGATGTGCAACGAACACGCCTACGTGCGCGCCATCGAGAAGCTGATGCGGATCGAGGTGCCGATGCGCGCCGAGTACATCCGCACGATGTTCGACGAGATCACCCGCATCCTGAACCACCTGATGTGGATCGGTTCGAACGGCCTCGACCTGGGCGCGATGGCGGTGTTCCTGTACGCCTTCCGCGAGCGCGAGGAGCTGATGGACTGCTACGAGGCGGTCTCCGGCGCACGCATGCACGCCACCTACTACCGCCCCGGCGGCGTGGCGCGCGACCTGCCCGACGCCATGCCCAAGTACCGCGAGTCGCCCTGGCGCAAGGGCGGCGAGCTCAAGCGCGTCAATGAATGGCGCGAGGGCTCGATGCTCGACTTCCTCGACGCCTTCTGCGACGACTTCCCGCGCCGCGTCGACGAGTACGAGACCCTGCTCACCGACAACCGCATCTGGAAGCAGCGCACCGTCGGCATCGGCGTGGTGCCGGTGGAGAAGGCGCTGGCCTGGGGCATGACCGGCCCGATGCTGCGTGGCTCCGGCCTGGCCTGGGACCTGCGCAAGAAGCAGCCCTACGCTGCCTACGACAAGGTCGACTTCGACATCCCGGTGGGCGTGCAGGGCGACTGCTACGACCGCTACCTGGTCCGCATCGAGGAGATGCGCCAGTCCAACCGCATCATCAAGCAGTGCGTGCAGTGGCTGCGTGCCAACCCGGGTCCGGTGATGGTGCGCAACTTCAAGGTCGCGCCGCCGCGCCGTGCCGAGATGAAGGACGACATGGAAGCGCTGATCCACCACTTCAAGCTCTTCACCGAGGGCTACTCGGTGCCCGCCGGCGAGGCCTATGCGGCCGTCGAGGCGCCCAAGGGCGAGTTCGGCGCCTACATCGTCTCCGACGGCGCCAACAAGCCCTTCCGCCTCAAGCTTCGCGCGCCGGGCTTCGCCCACCTCTCGTCGATGGACGCGATCGTGCGCGGCCACATGCTGCCCGACGTCGTGGCGATGATCGGTACCTACGACATCGTCTTCGGCGAGATCGACCGCTAAGGATTGCCCAGGCCATGAAAGCCACCGGAAACTTCGCCGCCTGCCAGCACGTCGACCCGATGGTCGCGCTGAGCGACGCCACCCGTGCCCACATCGACCACTGGGTCGCCAAGTTCCCGCCGGACCGCAAGCGTTCGGCGGTCATCCAGGGCCTGATGGCGGCCCAGGAGCAGAACGGCGGCTGGCTCAGCGACGAGATCATCGCCGCCACGGCCAAGTACCTCGGCATCCCGCCGGTGTGGGCCTACGAGGTCGCCACCTTCTACTCGATGTTCGACCTGCAGCCGGTCGGGCGGCACAAGATCTCGATCTGCACCAACATCAGCTGCTGGCTCAACGGCGCCGAGGACATCGTGCGCCACTGCGAAGGCAAGCTGGGCATCAAGCACGGCGAAAGCACGCCCGACGGCCGCATCTTCCTGAAGATCGAGGAAGAGTGCGTGGCCGCCTGCTCCGCCGCGCCGGTGATGCTGATCGACGGGCACTACCACGAGAAGCTGACCGCCGAGCAGGTGGACAAGCTGATCGACGGACTGGAGTGATTCAAGCCATGGCGCACGATTCCCGCTACTCCGAGGGCTACGGCCCGGTGGGCCCGGCCCCGCAGGAGCACAACGTCGTCTACACAACCCTGCATTTCGACAAGCCCTGGTCGTACGAGAACTACCTCAAGACCGGTGGTTACGCCGCCTGGCGCAAGATCCTGGCCGAGAAGCCCGATCCGGCCCAGGTCGTGGAGATGGTCAAGCAGTCGGGCCTGCGCGGCCGCGGCGGCGCCGGCTTCCCGACCGGCCTGAAGTGGAGCTTCATGCCGCGCTCGGCGCCGGGCCAGAAGTACATCCTGTGCAATTCCGACGAATCCGAGCCGGGCACCTGCAAGGACCGCGACATCCTGCGCTACAACCCGCACGCGGTGATCGAAGGCATGGCCATCGCCTGCTACGCCACCGGCTGCACCGTGGGCTACAACTACCTGCGCGGCGAGTTCCACCACGAGCCCTTCGAGCACTTCGAAGCGGCCCTGAAGGAAGCCTACGCCAACGGCTGGCTGGGCAAGGACATCCAGGGTTCGGGCATCGACGTGGACATCCACGCCGCGCTGGGCGCCGGCGCCTACATCTGCGGCGAAGAGACCGCGATGATGGAGTCGCTGGAGGGCAAGAAGGGCCAGCCGCGCTTCAAGCCGCCGTTCCCGGCCAACTACGGCCTGTTCGGCAAGCCCACCACCATCAACAACACCGAGACCTACGCCTCGGTGCCGGCGATCATGCGCAACGGCCCCGAGTGGTTCATGGGCCTGGGCAAGCCGAACAACGGCGGCCCGAAGGTGTTCTCGGTGTCCGGCCACGTCAACAACCCGGGCAACTTCGAGATCCGCCTCGGCACCCCGTTCAGCGAGCTGCTGGCGATGGCCGGCGGCGTGAAGGGTGGCCGCAAGCTCAAGGCCGTGATCCCCGGCGGCAGCTCGATGCCGGTGCTGCCGGCCGAGATCATGATGGGCGTCACGATGGACTACGACTCGATCCAGAAGGCCGGTTCGGGCCTGGGTTCGGGCGCGGTGATCGTGATGGACGAGACCACCTGCATGGTCCGCGCCTGCCAGCGCATCGCGCGCTTCTACTTCGCCGAGTCCTGCGGCCAGTGCACCCCGTGCCGCGAGGGCACCGGCTGGATGTACCGCATGCTCACCCGCATCGCCGAGGGCAAGGCCGAACTGTCCGACCTGCAGATGCTCAAGGCCGCCGCCGGCCAGATCGAGGGCCACACCATCTGTGCCTTCGGCGAGGCCGCCGCCTGGCCGGTGCAGGGCTTCCTGCGCCACTTCTGGCACGAGTTCGAGTACGCCATCGTGCACAAGCGTTTCTACGTCGACGACCTGGCCAAGGGCCAGCTTGCCTCCACGGAGCAGGCCGCATGAGCGCCCAGCCGACCAACAACACCGCACCGGACATGGTGAACATCGAGATCGACGGAAAGCCGCTGCAGGCGCCGAAGGGCTCGATGATCATCCAGGCCGCCGACAAGGCCGGCATCCCGGTGCCGCGCTTCTGCTACCACGAGAAGCTGCCGATCGCCGCCAACTGCCGCATGTGCCTGGTGGACGTCGAGAAGATGCCCAAGCCGGCGCCGGCCTGCGCCACGCCGGTGATGGAAGGCATGAAGGTCACCACCCAGACCAAGCGCGCGCTCGATGCGCAGCGCAACGTCATGGAGTTCCTGCTGATCAACCATCCGCTCGACTGCCCGGTCTGCGACCAGGGCGGCGAGTGCGAGCTGCAGGACCTGTCGATGGGCTACGGCCGCTCGGTGTCGCGTTTCGTCGAGCGCAAGCGCGTGGTGCCCGACGAGGACATCGGCCCGCTGGTGTCCACCGACATGACGCGCTGCATCCAGTGCACGCGCTGCATCCGCTTCACCGCCGACGTCGCCGGCACCTTCGAGCTCGGCGGCATGTACCGCGGCGAGCGCCTGCAGATCGGCACCTACGACGGCAAGCCGCTGATGACCGAGCTGTCGGGCAACGTCATCGACGTCTGCCCCGTCGGCGCGCTGACCAACAAGGTGTTCCGCTTCCGCGCCCGCGCCTGGGAGCTGGTGGCCCGCGAGTCGCTGGGTTACCACGATGCCCTGGGTTCGAACCTGTTCCTGCACGTGCGCCGGGGCGAGGTGCTGCGCACCGTGCCGCGCGACAACGAGGCGGTGAACGAGTGCTGGCTGTCGGACCGCGACCGCTATTCGCACCAGGGCCTGCAGGCCGCCGACCGCGCCACCCGTCCGCTGGTGCGCGAGGGTGACGCCTGGCGCGAGGCTTCCTGGGAGGAGGCCCTGGCCGCCGCCGGCAAGCTGCTGCGCGAGGCCGGCGCCGACCTCGGCGTGCTGGCCCATCCGGCCACCTCGAACGAAGAGGGGGCGCTGCTGGCCTCGCTCGCCAGGGGCCTGGGCACCGCCCACGCCGACCACCGCCTGAAGGCCGTCGACTTCGCCGACGCCGCCTTCGCCGAACCCTTCCAGCTCCCGGCGGCGGAGCTGGAGAACGCCGACGTCGTGCTGCTGGTGGGCTGCAACCTGCGCCACGAACTGCCGCTGCTGCACCAGCGCCTGCACAAGGCCGGCAAGCGCGGGGCGAAGGTGTTCGCCATCAGCCCGGTGGACTTTGAATTCACCTTCCCGGTGGCCGGCAAGGCCATCGTCGCGCCGTCGCAGCTGCCGGGCGCGCTGGCCGCGGTGGCCCAGGCCGCCGGCGCCACGCTGCCGGCCGGCGTCGCCGCCGGTGCCAACGCCCAGGCCGAGGCCATCGCCGCGGCCCTGGCCGGCGCCCGCCAGGCCGTCGTGATGCTCGGCGAGATGGCCGAGAACCACGGCCAGGCCTCCTGGCTGCGCGCCACCGCGCGTGCGCTGGCCGCCAAGACCGGCGCGCGCCTGAACCGCATCCCGCAGGGCGCCAACGCCGTCGGCCTGGCCCGCCACGGGCTGCGCCCGGGGCAGGGCGGTCGCGACGCCGGCGCCATGCTGGCCAATCCGCTGCCGGCCTACCTGCTTTACGGCATCGAGCCGGCCTTCGACTTCGCGCACACCGCCAAGGCGCTCAAGGCGCTGTCGGGCGCGAAGGTCGTCGCCTTCGCCGCCTTCGCCAGCGAAGAGCTCAAGGCCCTGGCGCGCGTGATCCTGCCGATCGGCGCGCTGCCGGAGGTCGAGGCCACGCTGACCAACCTCGACGGCACCGACCAGTCCACCCAGGCCGGCGGCAAGCTGCCGGGCGAAGCCCGCGCCGGCTGGCGCGTGCTGCGCGCCCTCGGCGGCCAGCTGGGCCTGGACGGCTTCGGCTTCACCGACCTGGCCGGCCTGCGCGCGGGCCTGCGCCCGGCGGCGCCGGCGGCGGGCGAGGGCCTGGCCCCGGCCCCGGCGGCCGACGCCGGCCTCGAGCGCATCACCACCACGCCAATCTACCGCGGCGACGCGGTGCTGCGCCGCGCGGCCGCGCTCAATGCGCATCCGCTGACCCGCGGCGAGCGCATCGTGCTCAACCCGGAGGACGCGCAGGCGCGCGGCCTGGCCGAGGGCGCGATGGCCAAGCTCGGCGACGGCCACGGCAACGCCGTGCTGCCGGTGGCCGTGGATGCCCGCGTGGCGAAGGGTGCCGCCTGGGTCGAAAGTGACTACGTGGCCACCGCGCCGATCTCGCCGGTTGCCCGGCTCGCGGTGGTGGGGGCCTGAGCATGATCGAGGCAATGCGCGAGTTCTTCCTTTCCTTCGGCGACCTGGGCCTGGTGCTCTGGACGCTGGTCAAGATCCTGGCCATCACGCTGCCGGTGGTGGTGGGCGTGGCCTTCTACACCCTGGCCGAGCGCAAAGTGATCGGCTGGATGCACGTGCGCCACGGGCCCCAGTTCATCGGCGGCTTCATGGGCATCGGCTTCATCCAGGCCTTCGCCGACGTGTTCAAGATGCTCTTCAAGGAGCTGGTGGTGCCGACCCAGGCCAGCGGCCTGCTGTACCGGCTGGCGCCGCTGCTGGCGCTGGCGCCGGCGCTGGCGGCCTGGGCGGTCATCCCCTTCGACGACGGCGTGGTGCTGGCCGACGTCAACGCCGGCCTGCTGGTGCTGCTGGCGCTGACCTCCATGGGCGTCTACGGCATCATCGTCGGCGGCTGGGCCTCGAACTCCAAGTACGCCGTGCTCGGCGCGCTGCGTTCGGCGGCGCAGGTGATCAGCTACGAAATCGCCATGGGTTTCGCCCTGGTGGGCGTGCTGGTGGCCGCGGGCACGATGAACCTCAGCGAGATCGTCCTCGCCCAGGCCGGCAACCTCGGCATCGGCGAATGGTTCTTCATCCCGCTGTTCCCGCTGTTCGTCATCTACTTCATCTCCGGCGTGGCCGAGACCAACCGCGCGCCCTTCGACGTCGCCGAAGGCGAGTCGGAGATCGTCGCCGGCTTCCACGTCGAGTACTCCGGTTCGGCCTTCGCCATCTTCTTCCTGGCCGAATACGCCAACATGATGCTGGTGGCCTTCCTCACCTCGGTGCTGTTCCTGGGTGGCTGGCTGTCGCCGTTCCCGCCCTCCTGGGGCGTGCTGGGCGAGCCGGGCTGGTGGTGGCTGGCGGCCAAGTTCCTGTTCTTCGCCTTCTCCTTCCTGTGGTTCCGCGCCACCTTCCCGCGCTACCGCTACGACCAGATCATGCGCCTGGGCTGGAAGGTGTTCATCCCCATCACCATCGTCTGGATCTTCGTGACGGCCGTCGCCGCCTACAACGAATGGTTCACCCTGGGGGCCTGAGGACGACATGAACCGCATCGCGAACTACCTCAAGAGCCTCATGCTGCTGGAGCTTCTGGCCGGCATGAAGCTCACGCTGGGCTACATGTTCAAGCCCAAGTACACGCTCAACTATCCGTTCGAGAAGACGCCGCAGTCGCCGCGCTTCCGCGGCCTGCATGCGCTGCGCCGCTACCCGAACGGCGAGGAGCGCTGCATCGCCTGCAAGCTGTGCGAGGCGGTGTGCCCGGCGCTGGCGATCACGATCGACTCGGAACCGCGCGCCGACGGCTCGCGCCGCACCACGCGCTACGACATCGACCTGTTCAAGTGCATCTACTGCGGCTTCTGCGAGGAAAGCTGCCCGGTGGACTCGATCGTCGAGACCCACATCCACGAGTACCACTTCGAGAAGCGCGGCGAGAACATCGTCACCAAGGCCCAGCTGCTGGCCCTGGGCGACCGCCTCGAGGACGAGATCGCCGAACGTCGCGCCGCCGACGCGCCGTACCGCTGAGGCCGGGGGACACACATGACCTATGAACTGATCGCCTTCTACGCCTTCGCCGCCGTCACGGTGCTGGCCGCGCTGGGCGTCATCCTGGCCCGGAACCCGGTGCACGCCGTGCTCAGCCTGGTGCTCACCTTCTTCTCCGCCGCCTGCCTGTGGCTGCTCCTGCAGGCCGAGTTCCTCGGCGTGGTGCTGGTGCTGGTTTACATCGGCGCGGTGATGGTGCTGTTCCTGTTCGTGGTGATGATGCTCGACATCAACACCACGCCGCTGCGCGAAGGCTTCGTGCGCCACCTGCCGTTCACCGGCGCGGTGGTGGTGGTGATGGCCGCCGAGATGGTGATGCTGATCGGCATGAAGCGCTTCGAGCTCACGCTGCCGGCCACCGACCCGGCCGTCGCCGCCGGCAAGACCAACCTGCAGTGGATCGGCGAGACCCTGTTCAGCAAGTACATCCTGCCGTTCGAGACGGCGGCGGTGATCCTCACCGTGGCCCTGGTGGTTGCGGTGATGCTGACCCTGCGCCGCCGCCCGGGCACCAAGCACCAGGATCCGGCCCGCCAGGTCGCCGTGCGCCGCGAGGACCGCGTGCGCCTGGTGAAGGTGGCGGCCGAACCCCGCCAGGAGGGCAACCCGTGATCACGCTCGGCCATTACCTCGCGCTCGCCGCGGTGCTGTTCTGCATCGCCGTCGCCGGCATCTTCATCAATCGCAAGAACGTCATCGTGCTGCTGATGTGCATCGAGCTCATGCTGCTCTCGGTGAACATCAACTTCGTGGCCTTCTCGCGCTTCCTGGGCGACGTCGACGGGCAGATCTTCGTCTTCTTCATCCTGACCGTGGCCGCGGCCGAGGCCGCCATCGGCCTGGCCATCCTGGTGACGCTGTTCCGCACCCGGCGGACCATCAACGTCGCCGAACTCGATTCGCTGAAGGGTTGATCGCGCGATGATTTCCATGAACATCCTGCTGGTCATCGCCCTCGCGCCCCTCGCGGGCTCGGCCATCGCCGGCCTGTTCGGCAAGCAGGTCGGCCGCGCCGGGGCGCACTGGGTCACCATCCTGGGCGTGGCGGTCAGCTGCGCGCTGAGCGTGCACGTGCTCTGGCAGTTCCTCGCCGGCGGCGCCACGCCGTTCAACGAGAACGTCTACACCTTCTTCCAGGTCGGCGGCTATTCGGCCCACGTCGGCTTCATGGTCGACACGCTGACCGCCATGATGATGGTGGTCGTCACCTTCGTGTCGCTGCTGGTGCACGTCTACACCATCGGCTACATGGCCGAGGACCCGGGCTACCAGCGCTTCTTCAGCTACATCTCGCTGTTCACCTTCAGCATGCTGATGCTGGTGATGAGCAACAACTTCCTGCAGCTGTTCTTCGGCTGGGAAGCGGTGGGCCTGGTGTCCTACCTGCTGATCGGCTTCTGGTACAAGCGCCCGACCGCCATCTTCGCCAACCTCAAGGCCTTCCTGGTCAACCGCGTGGGCGACTTCGGCTTCCTGCTCGGCATCGCCGGCGTGCTGGCCTGGGTGGGCACGCTCGACTACGCCACCGTGTTCGCGCACGCCTACAACAGCGAGCTGCAGTCCACCTTCACCCTGTGGTCGGGCAAGATCGGCTTCGGCGGCTGGAGCATCGACGTGCTCTCGGGCCCGGTGCAGGTCGAGATCATGACCTTCATCTGCATCTGCCTGTTCATCGGTGCCATGGGCAAGTCGGCCCAGGTGCCGCTGCACGTGTGGCTGCCGGACTCGATGGAAGGCCCGACCCCGATCTCGGCCCTGATCCACGCCGCCACCATGGTCACGGCCGGCATCTTCATGGTTGCCCGCATGTCGCCGCTGTTCGAGCAGAGCGAGACGGCCTTGGCCTTCGTGCTGTTCGTCGGCGCCACCACGGCCTTCTTCACCGGCCTGATCGGCATCGTGCAGAACGACATCAAGCGCGTCGTCGCATACTCCACGCTCTCGCAGCTGGGCTACATGACCGTGGCGCTGGGCGTGTCGGCCTACTCGGCGGCGGTGTTCCACCTGATGACCCACGCCTTCTTCAAGGCCCTGCTGTTCCTTGCAGCCGGCTCGGTGATCATCGGCATGCACCACGAGCAGGACATGCGCCGCATGGGCGGCCTGAAGAAGTACATGCCCATCACCTACTGGACCAGCCTGATCGGCACGCTGGCCCTGGTGGGCACGCCCTTCCTGTCGGGCTACTTCTCCAAGGACACCATCATCATCGCGGCCCAGCAGGCGGCGGAGCAGGGTGGCTGGGTGCAGCAGTACGGCTACTACGCGGTGCTGCTGGGCGTGTTCGTCACCGCCTTCTACAGCTTCCGCCTGCTGTACCTGACCTTCCACGGCAAGGAGCGCTTCCGCGAGGTGGCCCACGACGCCCACCACGGCGACGACGACCACGGCCACCATGGCCCGGTCGAGCCGCACGAGTCGCCGTGGGTGGTGACGGTGCCGCTGGTGCTGCTGGCGATCCCGTCGATCTTCATCGGCTTCTTCACCGTCGGCCCGATGCTGTTCGGCGACTTCTTCCGCGGCGCCATCGAGGTGATGCCGGCCCACGACACGGTTGCCCGGGCGGGCGAGATCCTCTGGCACGACGCCCACGGCTGGTTCAGCGCGGCGGTCGGCTTCGGCATGCACTTCTACGCCAGCATCGTGTTCTGGCTGGCCTTCGCCGGTTTCGCCCTGGCCACCTACATCTACCTGTTCAACCCGGCCCTGGCCGACCGCCTGGCGAAGCTGTTCGCCCCAGTCGTGCGCATCCTGGAGAACAAGTACGGCTTCGACGACCTGTGGATCAAGGGCTTCGCCGGCGGGGGCATCAAGCTCGGCCGCTTCTCCTGGAAGAAGGGCGATGCCGGCCTGATCGACGGCCTGCTGGTCAACGGTTCGGCCGCCCTGGTCGACCGCGTCGCCGGCCTGGTGCGCCACATCCAGACCGGTCGCCTCTACAACTATGCCTTCGCCATGATCCTCGGCCTCATCGTCCTGCTGGCGGTGCTGGTCAAGATGACCGGCGCCTGAGACTGACAAGGAAGCCCCGATGCAATCGACCTGGCCCCTGTTGAGCGTACTGATCTGGTTGCCGATCCTCGGCGGCCTGCTAACGCTCGCCTTCGGCGATTCCCGCCAGACCCAGGCCAAGTGGTTCGCGCTGCTGGTTGCGGTTGCGACCCTGGCCGCGAGCCTGCTGCTGTTCGCCGGCCACGACTATGGTTCGGCGGCCATGCGCTTCGTCGAGGACCGCGCCTGGATCGAGCGCTTCGACATCCGCTACCACCTCGGCGTGGACGGCCTGTCGATCGCACTGGTCGCGCTGACCACGCTCACCACCGTGCTGGTGCTGGTCGGTGCCTGGGGCTCGGTGGATCGCCGCGCGCACCAGTACTTCGCCGCCTTCCTGATCCTCGAGGGCATGATGGTGGGCGTCTTCTGCGCGCTCGACGCTATCCTGTTCTACGTGTTCTTCGAGGCCATGCTGATCCCGATGTTCATCATCATCGGCGTTTGGGGCGGCCCGCGGCGCGTGTATGCGTCGCTGAAGTTCTTCCTCTACACCTTCCTCGGCTCGGTGTTCATGCTGGTCGGCCTGGTGTACCTGTACATCGTCTCGGGCGAACGCCTCGAGGGCGGCGCCAGCTTCCAGCTGGCCGACCTCTACCAGCTCAAGCTCAGCGCCACCGAGCAGATGTGGCTGTTCTTCGGCTTCCTGGCCGCCTTCGCGGTGAAGGTGCCGATGTTCCCGGTGCACACCTGGTTGCCGGACGCGCACGTCGAGGCGCCCACCGGCGGCTCGGTTGTGCTGGCGGCCATCATGCTCAAGATCGGTGGCTACGGTTTCCTGCGCTTCACCCTCCCCATCGTCCCCGACGCGGGGCAGGAGTGGGCCTGGCTGGTGGTGGCGCTGTCGCTGGCGGCGGTGATCTACATCGGCCTGGTGGCGCTGGTGCAGGAGGACATGAAGAAGCTGATCGCGTACTCGTCGATCGCGCACATGGGCTTCGTCACCCTGGGCACCTTCATCGCCTTCGCGCTGGTGCGCGAGCTGGGCAACACCGACGCCGCGCAGCTGGGCCTGCAGGGCGCGATGGTGCAGATGATCTCGCACGGCTTCGTGTCGGGCGCGATGTTCTCCTGCGTGGGCGTGGTCTACGACCGCATGCACAGCCGCATGATCCGCGACTACGGCGGCGTGGTGAACACCATGCCCTGGTTCGCCGCCTTCTTCGTGTTCTTCGCCATGGCCAACGCCGGCCTGCCGGGCACCTCGGGTTTCGTCGGCGAGTTCATGGTGGTCCTGGCCTCGTTCCAGTACAACGCCTGGGTCGCCTTCGGCGCCGCCCTGACCCTGATCCTCGGCGCGGCCTACACGCTGTGGATGGTCAAGCGCGTGGTGTTCGGCGACGTCGCCAACCACCACGTGGCCGAGCTGACCGACATCAATGGCCGCGAGGTCCTGGTGCTGGGCGTGTTCGCCCTCGGCACCCTGCTGCTGGGCGTCTACCCCAAGCCGCTGACCGACCTCATGGAAGCACCGATTGCGCAGCTGCTGACCCAGCTCGCCGCCACCAAGCTGTAAGGAAGCCCCGATGGCCCTGCCGATGCCAACCCTCGCCGACCTGATGCCGCTGCGTCCGGAGATCTTCGTCTGCGGAGCGGCCTTCGCGCTGCTGATGGTCGACCTGTTCCTGTCGGACGCCAGGCGCGGCCTGACCCACTTCCTGGCCCTGTTCATCCTGGCCGCGGCCGGCGTGCTGACCGCCCGCGAACTGGGTTCGGACACGACCTGGGGCTTCGCCAACCTGTTCGTGCGCGACAACGCCAGCGACGTGCTCAAGCTGGCCATCTACGTGGTCGCCGGCGCGTCCTTCGTCTACGCCAAGCCCTACCTGCAGGATCGCGGCCTGTTCAAGGGCGAGTTCTACGTGCTGTGCCTGTTCTCCGTGCTGGGCATGATGCTGATGGTCTCGGCCGGCAGCATGCTGGTGCTGTACCTGGGCCTGGAGCTGCTGGCGCTGAGCTCCTACGGCCTGGTCGCCATGGACCGCGACAACCAGCGCAGCTCCGAAGCCGCGATGAAGTACTTCGTGCTCGGCTCGCTGGCCTCGGGCCTGCTGCTCTACGGCATGTCCATGGTCTACGGCGCCACCGGCAGCCTGCAGCTCTCGGAGATCCACGCCGCCGCGGCCAGCACCGGCGACCGCACCCTGCTGCTGTTCGGCGTGGTGTTCATGCTGGTCGGCATCGCCTTCAAGTTCGGCGCCGCGCCCTTCCACATGTGGCTGCCGGACGTCTACCACGGTGCCCCGACGGCGATCACGCTGTTCATCGGCTCGGCGCCCAAGCTGGCCGCCTTCGGCATGGCCTACCGCCTGCTCGAGTCGGGCGTCGGCCCGCTCGACGACCAGTGGCAGGGCATGGTGGCCTGGCTCGCCGCCTTGTCGCTGATCATCGGCAACCTGGTCGCGCTGGTGCAGACCAACCTCAAGCGCATGCTGGCGTATTCGACCATCTCGCACGTCGGCTTCCTGTTCATGGGCCTGGCGCACGGTGGCTCGCTCGGCTACAGCGCGGCGATGTTCTACGCCATCTCCTACGCGCTGATGTCGGCCGCCGCCTTCGGCGCCATCATCGTGCTCTCGCGCAAGGGCCACGAGGCGGAGGAGATCGCCGATTTCCGCGGCCTGTGGTCCCGCAATCCGTTCCAGGCCCTGCTGGTGATGTTCATCATGGCCTCGCTGGCCGGCGTGCCGCCGTTCCTGGGCTTCTGGGCCAAGCTCGAAGTGCTGCTGGCGGCGGTCGAGGCGGGCCTGGTCTGGCTGGCCATCGTTGGCGTGGTCTGCGCCGTCATCGGCGCCTTCTACTACCTGCGGGTGATGAAGGCCATGTTCTTCGAGGAGCCGGAAGGCGAGGGCCCGAAGGTGCACGGCGACGGCCACCTGCGCGTGGTGTTCGCGATCAACGCCGTGGCCCTGCTGGGTCTGGGCCTGTTCGCCGGCAGCCTGCTGCACTGGGTCACCCTGGCGTTCCCGGCCTGAAGCCAATGCAACGCCGGGCTTGCGCCTTTGCTGGCGTGGCCCCTATAATGCGCGCTCACTGCTGCGGGGTGGAGCAGTCTGGCAGCTCGTCGGGCTCATAACCCGAAGGTCGCAGGTTCAAATCCTGCCCCCGCTACCACGTTAATCGGACACGGCGCGATCTCTGCCAGGATCGCGCCGTTTTCGTTTCTGACGGTTGCCTGGCCGATCAGCTCCCGCAGTGCATCCCGAGCCGCCGGCACGTCCCGGACTCGCTGCGCCAGCACTGCGACGATCCCCTTCCACCGCTGTTCCAGGTGCGGCAGCAGCCGTGCTGGCGCCGCCACGCGCGCCCGCTCGAGCTCGGCCTGCGCCGCGGCGACGTCGGCCTCGGCGCGCTCGAGCTCGGCCTTCGTGCTCGGCGTGATGATCCCGGCGCGCAGGGCCGCCAGCAGGTTCTCACGCACGCGCTCGGCCGCGGCCAGGCGCTGCTGCGGGCCCCGGGTGTCGGGCTGCTGGCGCTTCATGGCGGCCGCATAGGCGCGCCGGAACGCCGCGAAGGCCTCGGCGCTGAGCAGCTGTTCCTGCACGCCGGCCACGAGCGCCGCCTCGGCATCGCGCCGCGGCAGGCGCAGCCGGCTGCTGCAGGTGCCGCGCTGCTTGGCTACGCTGCACCCGTAGGCCACCGCGTCGATCATCGCCAGCGGGCCGCCGCACTCGCCGCAGCGGAGCAGGCCGGAGAGCAGGTACTTCGGTGGCCGGCCCGGCCCGCCGCGCTTGCCCTTGCACGCGCCCTGCTGGTCGAGCCTGCGCTGCACTGCGTCCCAGGTGGCCCGGTCGACGATGGCCAGCTCTGGTTGCTCCTGGATCACCCACTCGGTGCGCGGCCGTTCCTTGCGCAGGCGGCGCCCGGTCTCCGGGTGCTTGACCCAGTGCGAGCGGTTCCAGATCTGCTGGCCGGCGTAGATGGGGTTGGCAAGGATCCCGATGCCGCGCCGGCGGTCACCGTGGATGGCCGAGGCCGCCCAGGTGCCGCCGGCGCGGGCGCTCGGCACGCAGTCCCGGTTCAGCCCGGCCGCGATCGCACGCGCCGGCTGGCCGGCCAGGTACTCGGCGAAGATCCGCCGCACCACCGCCGCCTGCTCGGGGTTGATCACCCGCTCGCCCGGCTTCGCGCCCACGCGGTAGCCGTAGGGCAGGCCGCCGGCGCTGGCGCCGTTGAGCGCGCGGCCCATCAGTCCGCGGTGGGTCTTCTCGGCCAGGTCGTCGAGGTAGATCTCGGACATCAGCCCGCGCAGGCCCACGTTCACCTTGTGGCCCTTCTGGTCGGTGTCGACGCCGTCGCTGATGCCGACCAGGCGCACGCCGGCGAAGCGAAGCCGCTTCACTGCGCGCTGCACTTCCTCGCTGTCGCGACCGAGGCGGCTAAGGTCGTCGACCAGCACCACGTCGAACGCCGCGGCCGCGGCCAGCAGGCGTTGGTACTCGGGCCGATCGGAGCGCGAACCGCTGATGGCTGCGTCCTGGAAAACCACCGGCGCAGGCCACCCCATGCGCGTGCAGTAGGCGCGGCAGTTCCGCAGCTGGTCCTCGAGCGAGGCCTCGCGCTGCTGGTCGGAGCTGTACCTCGCATAGGCGGCGACACGCATGGCGCGAACCCTACGCTGCCCGGTCGGTAGCGGGCAACGGGACGGGCTTCGTGTGCTGGTCGCTGGGAGCCGCGCGGGCGCTGGTCTGGGCCGCCAGATAATCCTCGCGTGCCGCGTGTTCGGCGAGAGACCGGATGAGGTCCATGAGCCTGGGGTTAATCTCCGCCATTACGCACCGCCACGCATTGAAAGGGCGGCCCCAAGCTCGTCGGCGCACTTGTTCGCCATCCAGATCTGAGTTTCGGTTCGGGCGTCAATCACAGGGTCGCCGGTCAAGTACGCGCCTTCGATTTCGTTGCGCCACTTCGCGGGCAACGCCGCCACCGCGTCGGGCTCCTTGGGCGCCAGCACGACGGTCACATCTCGCGCCGGGATGTGCTTGCCTTTCAGCATGAAGCTGCAGCCGTAGAGCAGAGCGTCACGGTCGGCCTTCTGCTGGTCAGTCAGCGACCGCACCGGCACTGCCGTTGGCCGGGACAGGGAGGCGATGACTTCCCGCAAGTTCCCATCGACTTCGGCCACCAACTCCTTGTTGACGGCGTTGGACTTGGAATACAGCTTGCTCAGAAGCCGTAGCTGTGCCACCAGCTTTGCCACCGCTTCGCCTTGTTCTGCATGCTGAACGGCAAGAGCGTCGAGTGCCTCCGCGGCTTCGTCGTAGGCGATGCGTCCGACGTATTCGCGAAGATAGGGGTAGCGCAGCATCGCGGCAATTTTCTCCGTCGGATCGACAGGACCTGTCGGTTCACTGCTCATGCTTGATCTCTCGGGTCAGGATGTGGAGCTTCTGGCCCTCGAGGACCAGCGCGGGATTGAGCGGCGGTTCGGCCACCGTGGCCAGCCACGGGAACCGCCGGCGCAGGCGCGCCTGCAGGCGACGGCTGTTCGCCTGGGCCATGTGGCCTCGGTAGCTGGCCCAGACGGCGCCCACGTGGCGCAGCTCGGCCGGCGTGGCCACGACGCAGCCGGGCTGCACGTGACGTTGCTCCCAGGCGGCCAGGGCGGCACGGGCATGGGAGACCACGCGCCGGCGCACCAGGGTGTGCGTAGGGCGGACCACGTAGCCTAGGAAGTCGATGCCGGCCTCGAGCGGCTTGAGCCGCACGTCGGCCTTGAGGCGCAGCTGCAGGTGGTCAGCGAGGAAGCGCTCGATCCGTGCCTGCCAGTCGGCCAGCTGCACGCGGTCCTGGTGCACCAGCACGAAATCGTCGACGTAGCGCAGGTAGCGCGGCGCCTTGAGCACGTGCTTCACGAACTGGTCGAGCTGGTCGAGGTAGACGTTCGCGAAGAATTGGCTGCTGAGGTTGCCGATCGGCAGGCCGCAGCCGGGTGCTGCATTCTCCAGCTGCTTGTGCGGTGGCACGGCGGCGCGCTCGGCCGTGCTGGCGCGATACGTGACGCCGGCGGCCAGCGGCGATCGGCGCAGCAGCGCGTGGGTCGTGGCCTGCACCACGGGCGGCAGGCCGTTGCGCACGATTCGGCGCTTGAGCAGCTGCCAGAGCGTCGGTCGGTGGATCGAGTTGAAGAAGTTATGCACGTCGAGCTGCAGGTACCAGCCGCCGCCTTGGCCGCTGTGGACCTGGCGGACGAACTGCTGCAGGCGCCGCACCGCCGCGTGCGTGCCCTTGCCGCGGCGGTTGGCGAAGCTGTCGTGGATGAAGGTGGGCTCGTAGATGGCCTCGAGCTGGGGCACCAGCCAGTGGTGCACCACGCGATCGGCGAAGTCGGGCGCGTGGATCTCGCGCGCCTTCGGCCGAGCCGCGATGAAACAGGTCGACGGCCGCGGCGACCAGGCAGCCGCGCTGAGCTCGGCCTGCAGCTGCAGCAGCCCGTCGATCCACTGCGCGTCGAAGCGCAGCTGGTTCACGCTGGGCTGTTTCCCGCGGCGGGCTTCCTGCCACGCCGCGTGGAGTGAGCGAAGGGAGACCTCCCTGCCTCCCGGCCCCTGGAACTCACCGGGCGCCGGCGACGCCGAGCGCACCGCCCGCACGAAGCAGCGGTTGTCGTGGTCGTTGTTGTTGACGTTGCCGTTGTTGAAGTCGACGCACCAGGACGCGCCCGCGCGCCAGGCGCAGGGCGAATCCGTGTCCCCGGACACTTGCGACCTGGCCGCGCATCCCGTGCTGGCGTAGCGGGGCTTCGTCATGGCTTGGCCCTCGAGGGGCGGCCCGGGTACTCAGTTCCATGCCGCGCTCCCGGGCCGCGATGGCGGCCGGGACTCTGGGCTTTGGGGGATTGCAGATCCTTCCACCAGCCGCCCGCCTGGGCGCCGAGGCCATGGGCCTGGCGGGCCAGCTGGTCGAACTGCCCGAAGCTGCGGAACGCCTGCAGGCGCTTGCCCAGCTGCAGCAGCACCTTCAGGCGCTGCACGCCCTCGACGAGGGCGCGCACGTGCTCGAGGCGACGGCTCGGTTCCAGCCACGCGAGCGTGGCCACGGTGGCCAACTGCAACGCGACCTCGCGCAGATCCTTGCCGGCCCCGTACTTGTGGCAGCGGGGCCATCCGCGCACGGCGAGCTCGACGTCGAGCAGAAGGCGCTCGGCGGCTTTGACGATTGGCGGCGCGAAGTGGCCCATGGTCGTGGTCTCAGGGGGCGGTCAAAGGGTCAATTACTGACCGGGCGCCGGCGACGCCGAGCGCACCGCCCGCACGAAGCAGCGGCTGCCGTGGTCGTGGTAGTCGACGACGCCGAAGTTGAAGAAGACGCACCAGGACGCGCCCGCGCGC
This sequence comes from Arenimonas caeni, assembly GCF_003024235.1. Classification (GTDB taxonomy): domain Bacteria; phylum Pseudomonadota; class Gammaproteobacteria; order Xanthomonadales; family Xanthomonadaceae; genus Arenimonas; species Arenimonas caeni. The sequence goes on from NZ_KZ679087.1 coordinate 187,334, forward strand.
CAGGCGCAGGGCGTGCTGGTCCAGTACCAGTCGTCGGTGCGCGTGTCGCCGAAGAAGACGGGATCGGCGGCGGGCTTGTGGCGGCTGAGGTCGAGAATCGACTCGAGCTCGGCGCGGGTCGGCAGGCGCCAGTCGCCGTGGCCCGCCAGATCGAAGGCCTGGCAGGCCTTCTCGGCGGCGGCGTAGTCGACCAGGCCCTCGCTGAGCGTGCCGGACCACTGGAGGCCGGTCTGGTTGTCCAGGACCGCGGCGAAGGTGGCGGTGTCGGCCGGCAGGGGGTTGCCGGCGGCGTCGAGCTTCATGAAGCGAGCCTTCGGTTCTGCAGGCGCGCCTCGAAAGATTTCGCCGCTGGCAAAGTCGCCGGCGCGGCAGCGATGGGGCCACCGCCCGAAACCTGGCGCTTTCAGTTCGGCGTGCGTGGGGGCTTGCAACGCATCGATCTCGATCGTGCGCGTGCCATCGGGGCTGTCGATGATGGTGATCACTTCTTGGCTCCCTTCTTCGTGGTGGCCTTGGCGGCTGGCTTGACCGTCTTCTTAGCGGTGGTGGACTTCTTGGGTGTCGCCTTCTTGGCGTGCTTCTTGGGCTTCGTCGCCGGCTTGGCCTTTGCCGGCGCCTTCGGCTTAACGCCCACGGCGTAGCCCGGGCCGCGCAGGACCTTCGGCAGCCAGCCGGTGCCGGCGAGCTTCTTGGCGGCCTCGGCGACGGCCGGGGCGGACTTCAGGCTGACGAGCGCGGCGGCCTCGTCCTTGCCGCAGGCCTCGGCGACGGCCTCGATCACCAGGGCCTTGGGTACGGCGCCGAGGTAGTTCTCGGCGTCGGGCGCCCACCAGGTGGCCATGTCGAGCTTCAGGTCGGCGGCCAGGGCATCGGCGGCCGGCTTCGAGCTGCCTTTGCCGTGCACGGCGTCGACCGAGTAGGCCGCCGCCAGGGCCAGCAGGCCCAGCAGGACGTCGGTCGGCTGCTGGAAGATCCACGCGCGCCGGGCGGCGGCCGTGGTCGGCAGGCCCTTGTCGCGCCAGCCCTTGAGCGCGAGCTGGAGCGCCTTCTTCGCCGGCGCCTGCTTCAGGTCGGCCGAGTCGGGCAGGTCAGCCTGCCGCAGGCTGAGCTTGAGCGGGCTCGGCGTCTCGTAGCCCAAGCCGCGCTCCACGTCCTCGATCAGCGTGTGCACGACCGCCTTGAGCGCGACATCGGGGTTGGCCGCCAGCTCGGCCTGCAGCGCGAGCGTGCGGTGCGCGGTGAGGCGGCGCACCAGGGCGTCGCTGATCTCGGGCTTCTTCGGCTTGTCGGCGGGCTTGGGTTGGCCGGCCACCTTGCCGGCCTTGATGGACTGGCCCGGTTGCAGACGGCCGCGGTGGATCTGCACGCCGCCCTGGACGTCGAGCACCAGCAGCGCGCCGGCGACGGCCTTCACGTCCTCCGGCCAGATCTCGGTGCCGGCGGTGAGGCGCTGCGACTCGCCCTCGAGCGACTCCTGTTCCTCACACAGCTGGTCAAACTCATCGGTGTCGTCGCGACCGTCTTCGTCCATCTGCACCAGCAGCTTGTCGAGCTGCTCGAGCCGCTTGTCGATCTCCTTGATACGCGCCTTGTCGGCCGCCGTGGGCTTCTGGTGCGTCGGCTCGGTCGGGTGCTGGCCGTACTCGGCCATCTCCGCGTAGTCGCAGCGCTGCTTGAACTCCACCCACGACCAGCCCTCGGCCTGCACGGCGTCGACCAGCTCCGCGGCGCGCTCCTCGACCAAGCGGTCGAGCAGCTTGCCGTCAGCGAGGAAGGCGTCTTCGCGCGTGGAGAACAGGTCACGGCGCACGGCGCCGCCGGCGGCCTCGTACGCGGCCAGGCCGACGAACAGCACGCGCGGGTCCGTGCTCGGGATCTCGCGGGCCGTCAGCTTGCGGCGCAGCTCCCGCGGGTCGCGCTCCCAGCGATCGCGCGCCTGGTTCCAGACGTCGAGCTGGGCGGTGTGGTCGTCGGTGACGGCCAGCGCCTGCAGCTGCTCGAGCGTGGCTTCGTCTTCGCGGTACGCCTGCACCAGCCGGGGATGCACGTTGGCCAGCTTCAGGCGCTGGCGCACCACGACCTCGCCGATACTGAAGTGGGCCGCGATCTCGGTGACCGATTTGCCGGCGACGACCATCGCCCGGAACGCCTCGAACTGGTCGGCCGGGTGCAGCGGCGCCCGGATCGTGTTTTCGGCCGTGCTGGCCTCGATGATGGCCGCAGCGTCGTCGATGCGGCGGCAGGGAACGCCGTCGGTGGCGATCGCATCGGGCAACCGGCCCTCGCGCTCGAGCAGCTGCAGGGCCGTCAGGCGGCGGCCGCCGGCGATGACCTCGAACTCGTCTGCACCAGCCAGGCTGGGCGCGACTATCAGGTTCTGCAGGAGGCCGGACGCCGCGATGTTCGCGGCCAGGTCGGAGACGTCGCTGCCGCCCGTCTTGCGGGCGTTGAGCGGCGACAGCCTGAGCTTGGAAAGCGGGACGTGCATGATCGGGGACATGGGAACTCCGGGGTTCAAGCGCCCGGGGTGGGCGCGGTGGGCTTGGGCGGCAGCGGGTACCAGTCGAAGCAGCGTTCGCCTCGGGTCACCGGCTGGATCCAGGTGCGGGTGTCGACGCCATTCCTCGGCGCCGGTTGGTGGTCGACGTTGCGGGCGCAGCTGGCGCACAGCCGCAGGGCCTCGCCCATGCAGATCGCGAGCCTCATGCGCCGTTGTCCTCGTGCAGGGCGGCCGGCCGCGCGCGCGGGGCGAACTGGCCGCACCAGTCGGCATCGGTGACGACGGGCCAGGGTGGCGCGGCGCGCTTGCAGTGGGCGGTGGCCGGGAAGCGCGTGTTGCCGTGGTAGGTAACCGGCTGCAGCTGGTGGGCGCGGTCGAAGAAGATGCAGCCGGCGCAGGACGGGGCCATCACTCGCACCCCCGGCCGACGGTGGCGCCCTGGGTCGCCGGATCCGTGAACTGCTCCCAGGGCACCCAGCCCTGCGGGCAGTGGAAGCCCCAGCGCCGGCGGCGCCAGCCGCAGAAGAACAGCGTCCAGGTCTGCGAGCCCTCCGGGATCATCAGCCGGTGCGCGAACTCGGCGCGGTGCCAGCGCAGGGCGCCGGCGCTGAACACCCGGGCGACCTGCATGTAGTTGGCCTCGAGGTCGACCACCATGTAGTCCGCGCCACCGGGGCTGAGATCGAAGTCGACCTGCTCGTGCGTGACTTCGGTGTACTGGCCCGCCAGCAGGAAGCTGCACCAGTTCCAGGGGTGGTCGTGAAGGGCGCGGTCGTCGTCGCTGCGCATGAAGCAGTGCAGGTAGACGTTGGGCAGGCGCGAGACGAACTCCTGCCAGCGCGTGCGCTGGGACGCCGGGACGTCCTTGTACTTGTCGCGCCAGGGCGTGAGGTACCAGCGCAGCAGGTAGGGATTGTCCGCCTCGCCGATGGTGAAGTCGGGCTTTCGGGCGGTGGCGACGCGGCGCGCCAGGTGCTTGAACAGCAGGCGGGCGATGAAGCGGAGCATGGTCATTTCCTCCCCTGGCGGTTGCGACCGAAGAAGACGCGGTTGCCCGGTCCTGGCGTGTTGCTCGGCTTGCGCAGCAGCCGCTCCCAGGTGCGATCGCCGTAGCGAAGGCGGCTGCGGATGTGCCGGCGCTCGAGGCCGGCGCGGCGGGCGCGCTCGACGATCTGCTCGAGCGTCAGCTGCTCGCCCTCGATGGCGTACGTCTGCTCGGCGGCGCTCATGCGGCGTCGGCCTGCGGCGAGGTGACCTCGGCGACCTCGCGGCCGAGATCGGTGATGGCGACGTCGCGCTCGAAGTAGCTGACGGTCACCAAGCCATCGTTGGCGAGCTGGTTGACCACGCGCTTGGTGTGCACCTCGGTGCCGTCAGGTGCACGGTAGCCGCCGGCGCAGCGGACCAGGCCGGCTTTGGCACAGTCGGCGAGGGCGGCGCGCTTCTTCGGCGTGAGGATGTTCGGCGGGAGCATGGCGTTACCCCTGGCTGGTGGCGGCCGACGCCTCGCGCAGCGCGGAGCGCAGGCGGCCGGTGATCGGGACATCGCCGTCGAGCACGGCGGCGACGAGCGTGGTGAGGCAGATTCGCGTCACCGTCGCGGTGGCCGCGAGGCTGAGCGTTGGTGCCGCCGCGGGTGCGGCCTTGGTGGTGCGCTTGCTGGCGCGCTTCGCCGCCTTCTTGGCCTTGGCAGGCTTCCTGGCCTTGGCCACGCGGGGCGTCTTGGCGGGCTTCGCCGCGGGCGTCGGCACGGATTCCGCCTCGGCCGGCTTGCAGGTCGGTTTCCAGCCCGGGATCAGCGAGTACGTGCCGTCGTCGAGCCGCTCTATGCCGGCGCCCTGGTTGGCCGCCTGGTACATGGCGCCGCGCACCTTCTTGCCTTCGAGCTCGAGCGCCTCGGCCACCTGGGCCGGCGTCACCGGGCCCGCCTGCCGGGCCATGAAGGCCCGGATGTCGTCCATCGTGCTCATGGGAGATTCCTCAGAAGGTCAATTACTGACCGGGCGCCGGCGACGCCGAGCGCACCGCCCGCACGAAGCAGCGGTAGCCGTGGTCGCTGCCGTTGACGAAGCCGTAGGCGAAGTCGACGCACCAGGACGCGCCCGCGCGCCAGGCGCAGGGCGTGCTGGTCCAGCACCAGTCACCCACAGTGCTGGCGAAGGCCTGGCTCTGNCACCAGTCACCCACAGTGCTGGCGAAGGCCTGGCTCTGCGTGGCCGGGCTGTAGCGCGTGTGGTCCACGCACGCGAAGGCCTCGGCGACGGTCGGCAGGCGCCAGTCGGCGTGGCCGCCCACGCGCAGGTCGGCGCACATCTGCTTCGCCTTGTCGAAGGTCTGGAGCTTCTCGAACTCGACGTTCGGCAGCGCGATGATCAGGTTCTGCTGCGTGTCGAGCTCGGCGACGACTTCTTCGCCGTCCTGGACAGGCTGCAGCTGGGCGTTGAGCGGGGTGAATCGGGACATGGTGGGATCCTCAGTGGGTGTCCGCCGGCTGCAGAGCGCGGCGCGCGTTGTTGAGCTGGTGGTTGATGAAGGTCGCTTCGTCGGCGGCGCGCTGGGCGGCCGCCTGGTCGTCGCGCCACTGGCGGGCGAGGCGACGGAACTGGGCGGCTTCGATATCGGCGCCCTCGCCGGCGAGGCGGTCGGCGAACGTGTCGAGGTAGTCGGGGCCGTCGACGGCGGGTTCGGTGTTCATCGGTCAGGCCTTCTGGGTCGGGGTGGAATGGGTGCGGCGCCAGTGAAGCTGGGCGGCGCGCTGGCGGCCGGCGCGAATCGCGCTGAACGTGTCGCCGGCCTGGCGCAGCGCCCAGTTGATGGCGGCGACGGTGTCGGAGGCGTTCGCGTGCAGGCCGGCGCAGTAGCGCTTCACCGCAGCGGTGACTTCGCGTTCGTCGGTGCGCGCTGATGGCCGCTGGGCGAGCAGGGCACCGCTGGTGTCGTGGTGGTGCTGGATCGGCTGCATGACGTCCTCCTAGGCCGAGAGGCGGGTGACATCGATCGGGTGGGTGATGCCGGCGTTCCACTGCGCCTGGGGCACCAGCTGGTGCGGGTCGCGGTCGGTGGTGATGCCGCACGGCGGGCACTCGAGGTGGTAGGCCGTGGTCGGCTTGTCGGCCAGGCGCTTCGGGTCCGGATTGCCGCGGGTCTCGATCAGGTGCGGCATGCGGCCGCAGCCGCAGGGGGAGGTGCCGGGGCCCGGCACCAGCTGGCGTTGGATCATGTCGGTGGTCTCCACGGGGATGGCATCGCGGAAGCGCCGGCGGCGCGGCGTGTCGGAGGTCAGAGGGAACTGGCGTCGCGCCTCACGCGCAGCGGCCTTGTCGGCCAGGAGCAGCAGCACCGTCATGAAGGCGATGCCCGTGCCGAGGCCGGCGAGGAAGAGGTAGAAGCAGGTGCCGTCCAGGGAGGTCACCGCGGGGTCCTCTCGCTGGCCTTGCGGGTCTCGCGGGCGGAGAGCCAGAGGCCGATGTGCAGCAGCCAGAACGCGGCCGTCACCACGGCGTCGTGCCAGACCAGGAACAGCAGCACGAGCACGTCGACCACCACGTTGAGCCACGTCGGCACTGGGTCCTGATCGGCCTTCGCCTGGACGCGGTCGCTATGCGCGAAGAACGAAAGGACGATCAGGACCCAGCACACGAACAGGCCGATTCGAGCGGCGCCCTCGACGTCGTCGACGAAGCCGGTCCAGAGGGATGCCACCAGCACCCCGTGCACGAGGATCCAGCCGAGCCAGAGCTTCATGCCCGCACCCCCGGCTGCACGCAGTCAGGGCACAGGAAGCCCTCCGGGCGCTCGACCAGGTCGGCGCGCTCGGTGGCGGCCTCGCAGCCGTCGCAGCTGTAGCGGCCGTCGGGCAGCAGCAGGGCAGGGGGTACGTCGGCCGTCGGGTCCGCCACGTTCCAGCGGGCGTCGGTGTCGGGCGTGGCCAGGTCGCGGGCCAGGCGGGCGTAGCCCTCGAGGGTGCGCGCCACCAGCGGGCGGCCCTGCGACAGCGCCTTGTCGGCCTGGGCGGCGAAGCGCCCGGCCAGCTGGTCGAAGTGGTTGGCCGGCCGCGCCGGCGGGCCCTGCAGCGCCTGGCGCTGCGGCTCGGACAGGTGGTCCAGGGTGAGGGTGGTCATGCCCGGCTCCTGGCGGGAGCCGACTTGTCCATGTTGTGGGCCAGCTGCCGGATGGACGCGTTGGTGAGTGCCAGGGCGCCGGGCGGGAGCGGCGATCGGCCATCCCATTCGTCCACGATCGACGTGCAGCCGAACATCTTCTTCAGGGCCGCCTGGTTGCGGGTCTTGCCCGCGCCCGCCGGCGCGATGATCACGACCGCCTCCGGCGGCTGCTTGGCCGGGTAGATCTTGTGGAAGAACTGGTCTTGCGTCAGGCAGGTCAGGGTGCCGGCCGCGCCCAGCGGCAGCTGGCTATCGCGCCACAGCCGGTACGTGGTGATCAGGTTGAGGATCAGCGCCAGGCTCGCGATGGCCAGGGCGGCAAGGATGGTGATCGACATGGTCGCGCCTCCGTGGTGGAGGGCGACCCCGGCGCCGCAGGGGAGTTACAGCGCCGGGGAGGCCCTGCCGCCCGGGATGGGCGGCAGGGCAGACACTATGCCTCTATCGCATATGTGTCAAGAGCATATTTAGCGAGCCACAGATTCGGCGATGTGGGCCTGTAGCGTGCGAATGCCAGCCTGGTGGTATGGCTTAAGGTGGCCTTGAACGTACTGGGAGCGGCCGTTGAGCCTAACTTCCACGCTCTGGGCTCTTGCGAGCCGAGATACAACGGGCTCTTCAACTGGAACGCGAAGTCCCTCTTGGACCTTACAGCCCGCTGGACTCCCGCAAGCCAATACCTCGCGCTGCGCTTCCGAGCTCGGCCCTTGGAGGATCACCCGCTCGGTGCCGTCGATCAGCAGAATCACTTCCCCTGTGAGGAAAAGCCAGCCGTAACCCTCATAAATGATTCGCACGTAGTAGCTCGTCGCACCTTTCTCGTCTCTAGCGAAGACAGTGTTCCAAGTTACGGTGGTGAACATCCCGGTGCCGCCGATTGGCTTGGCTTTGTTAGGACTTATTCTCTGCAATCCCGTAAATCTATCGCCATTGAATACAAGATCGACATCCTGCCTTTCGACCTTCTTCTGGTCGATCTTCACTCGTTCAGATGCATCCGAGTTCATGCTGGTGGATGACATCATTAGCGCCATGAGAAGGAGCACTTCCCGCGAGGACCAAGTGGCCATTGGCTTTGCCTCCGCTTAGTTCCGGTCGGTTACGCTTCGCTCTGCGATTGCGACCACTACGCCACATATCGTGGTTGCTTGGTCAATCTGCAGGGTGGGGTACTGAGGGTTGAGGGGAACCAGTAGCTTTCTTCCCCCGTCCTCTGCCAACTTCTTGAACGTTGCCTCAGCCTCGTCATCGATCTGTGCCACAACCAGGTCGCCGGAGGTCGCGCCCTTCGTAGGATCTACAATGATGGTCGTGCCTGGCGGGAAGGTGGGCCAGCCTCTAGGGTTGGTCATCGAGTCGCCTTTCACCTTCAGTGCGTATGACCGTCGGCCGACCTTGTTGACCGTGTAGACGATGCCCTCGGCAACATCTGGATCAAAGGGATTCTCCACCTGGTTCCACTTTCCAGCTTGCACCCAGCCGATAAGGGGGACCGCTTGCAAGCCAGAAGGCATCGCAACTGCATAGTCGGCTCGCTGCTCTCTAATGGACTCTCCCGCGTTCTCGACTGCGGCGAGTATTTCTGACGGCCGCACACCCAGGCCAGCAGCCAGAGGCTCAAGTAGCGACTCGGGCGTAAGGTAGCGTCCATTCTCAACTCGTGAGATCGCGCCTTGGTCTACTCCAGATTGCTCGGCCAGCTGCTCTTGAGTGAGCCGTTTCTGCTTTCGCAGCTGCCTGATGACCTGCCCAAACGTTTTCTGCCTGTTCATGGGCACATGTTCCGGGCGAATAAAGGCAGCCGGAAGCGGTGCCAGAACATGTTGTTGACACATGCTATGTTCTGAGCGCATATTGCGTCCCCATGGGCGCACACCTCAAGAAAGCACGGGAAGCCTTGGGCCTCACACAGGCTGAGGTCGCCAAGGCAATTGGTCGGGACCAGCCGGCGATCTCTCGCTACGAACGTGGCGCGAGGCCTGATCTGGCGATTGTCCCTGCATATGCAAAGATTCTGGGCCTCACAGAGGTTGAAGTGCTTTTCGGCCCGAGGTGTGGCGGCCCGGCTGGTGACGTGGAGGCCGCCTGACATGAGCCTCCGCACCTGGTTCCGCGACTGGTTGAACGCACCGTCTGCCTCAGAGGTAGCGGACGCGAAGGCTCGTCGTGAGCGCGTTCTTGAATGGATTCGCGCCAACCCTTGGCCCAGGCTCGACCTTACTGGCGCCGACCCGCTGCCAGCATGGCCGGTCCCTCCGCGAGATTCCGCAGCATCGTTCGAGAAATCGCTTCGAGCCCAGGCGCAGAATCCGCGAAGCCCTGAAGCGCGGTGGAGAGTTCGGAAAGGTCGGCTCGTGACGCTGCTGCGAGGCTCAAAGTCAGTCCTCGCAAGACCTCTTGGACGACGGTGAGCGTCGCCATGTCCAAACTTTCTTGTCGCTTCATGTCGGTCTCCAGTGTGGTTGGTGGGTTGGCACTCCCAGCCTACACCGGAGGCCGGCGCCTCGAGCTCGAACAGGATGGCGACCACGCGCCCGGGGCCGGTGGTCCGGCACCAGGCGCGCAGCGGCGTAAATCGGGCGGCGGGAATCGACATGCCGCCAAGGCTCTCGCGAATCTGGAGGTGCGCGCATGAAGCCCGCGCCTCATTTCTTGCGCCCGCGGTCGGCCGTGGTCTTCGATCACACACGCCGGATGCTGGACCAAACGGCCATGTGCACACGCAAGTTCGCGATGCACGTGGCCGAGCACTACGTGGCGCTGGTTGCGCCCGACCAGCGGCAAGTGCCGTTCCGCCTGGGTGTGACGGGCGATGATCTCATTAGGGCCGAGAAGCACAACGCCCAGCAGATCGGGCGCTACATGGACGGGACGATCAAGGCACTTCCGGCCGACCTCGAAGATGCCTGGGTGCTTGCTCTCCCGGAGCCGTACCGCGGCGACTGCGAGCGTGAGCTGGCCCAGCGCCGCGGACGCTACTCCGAGCGGAAGCTGGCGGCCGGCGAGGCGGGCGAGGTGGCCGGTATCGGTCAGATCCTTCTGGAGTTTGGCCAGCTGATGGAGGCCCTCGGGCCTGCCCTGGCCGACGGGAAGATCTGCGAGGCCGACCTCCCGCACGCCCGCCGCATCCTCAACGAATCCGACGACGTGATCGCTGCGCTGCTGTCCATTCGCCGCGCGGTCACGCAGATACTGCCGACGGGGAGCAACGCCAGTGCCTGATTTCATGGACCACGTCCAGGACCAGGTGCAGCGCGACCTCGATGACGCGCTGGCCAAGGCCACGCGACGCGGCATCGGCCTGCCGTTCTGCGAGGAGTGTGACGAGCCCATCTCATTGCTCCGCCAAGGCCTCGGCGCCCGGCTGTGCGTGGCGCATCAGTCGGCCAAGGAGGCCGGACAGGCAAGGGGAGGGCGTCGGTGAATGACTCGTCCACGCGCCAGCTTCGGCTTGCGCGACAGCCGGCTCCGCCGGTCCAAGGTGCAGGTCGCCGCGATCCTGCAGCAACTGGAGTCGCCGCCGGCGCCGCTGTCGGAGGCCGAGCAGCTGGAGATTCGTGCCCGCCTGAACGAGGTGCCAGTGGCGCCCCAGCTGCCGCTGTGCCTGCCGAAGAACGAGGCTGGGCAGTCTTGAGCGGCGAAGCCATCGAGCACGTCGAGCGGTGGTACCGCTTGGCGAAGGTCCCGGCCCCCTTGCCCCCAGCGGAGCGGCCGCGGCGATGACGCGTCTCCTGCAGCCAGGCATACCCCTGCACGCCCCAGCTCCCCTGTTGTGGGGCTGGCAGCGCGGGCTCGCGACGTGCACAGCCTGCGGCGGGATCGCGGGGCGGCAAGGGCAGGGGGCCGGTCGCGGGTCCTCCCTGGGGGGTGCCTTCGGGGGTAATTCGGACCCCGTTGGTTGTGTAGTTAGCGGCCCCGGGGGTTACTGAAAAGTGGCGAGCAACTACGACGACGTGCTCTCCCAGCTGCAGGCCGCCGGCCTGCAGGTCACCTCCCTCGAGGTCGGGCGCATGCGCCGCTGCCGTGTCGAGGGCGACCGCGAGAAGCGCGGCTGGTACATCCTGCACGAGCTGCCGCTTTCGGGTGGCGACCTGGTGCTGGTGGGCAGCTACGGCGTGTGGCGCGGCGCCGACAACGGCGCGCAGAAGATCGACCTGCGCAAGCGCGACGCCGCGTTCAGCGCCGAGCAGCGCGATTCCCTGAAGCGGCGGCTGGCCGCCGATCGCCGGCGCGCCGACCAGGAGCGCAAGCAGCTGGCCGAGCGGGCCGCCCAGCGCGCCACTGCCGCGTGGGCAAAGCTCAGTGAAGAGGGTGACTCCGAGTACCTGGCGGCGAAGGGTGTTCAGGGCTTCGGCCTGCGCTACTCGGGCAAGGGCGCCGCCGTCGTGCCGATGCTCGATGCCCAGGGCCAGATCCACGGGCTGCAGCTGCTGCGCTCGGCGAAGCAGGCCTCGGCCGACCAGCGACCGGCCAAGGAGTACTGGCCTGCCGGCGCGGTCAAGCAAGGCCACTTCCACCAGATCGGCGCGCCGCAGTGGATCGTTCTGATCGCCGAGGGTTATGCCACGGCGGCCAGCGCGCACATGGCGACCGGGTACCCGGTGGCTGTAGCGTTCGATGCCGGCAACGTGCCGGCCGTGGCGGCCGCGCTGCGCAAGCGCTACCGCACCGCCCGCATCCTGATCCTGGCGGACGACGACGAGCTGCAGAAGTGCCAGGCCTGCAAGGCACGCCTGGTGCTGGCCGAGCACCCGGAGACCTGCCCGAGCTGCGGACAGGAACACCGCGCGGCGAACGCCGGCGTCGCCGCGGCCAGCGCGGCGGCGCTCGAGTTCGGCGGCGCCTGGCTGACACCTGCGTTCCCCGATGAAGAGGCGCGCCGGCGGCGCTTCCTCGAGCGCGGCATCAAGGCCACCGACTTCAACGACCTGCACGCCGCCGCCGGCCTCCACCTGGTGCGTACGCAGATCGAGAACCGCATCGCCGAGCTGGGGTGGAAGGCGCCCAACCGCGCGCCGACATCACCACCAGACGGGGCGGGGGGCGGCAAGCTGTCGCCGTTCCTCACCACCGGCGAGCTGATCGAGCGGTTCCCGCTGATCTACGCCCACGGCTCCTCGGTGTTCGATCGCGTCGAGCACGTGATCATGACCGTGAGCGACATGCGCGACGCGTGCGTGAACAAGTACATCCACCGTGCCTGGCAAGAATCGCCCGATCGGCAGATCGTCCGGATTCGCGAAGTCGGCTTCGACCCGACCGGACGCGACCCGGAGATCACCTGCAACCTCTACGCCGGCTGGCCGACCACGCCGAAGGCCGGCAAGTGCGATCGCCTGCTCGACCTGCTGCGCTTCATGTGCAGCCTGGACCGCGACCCGAATCGCCTTTACGAGTGGGTGCTGCGCTGGATCGCCTACCCGATCCAGCACCCCGGCGCGAAGATGAAGTCGACCGTCGTGGTACACGGCCCGCAGGGCACCGGCAAGAACCTGCTCTTCGAGACGGTGATGCAGATCTACGGCGAGTACGGAGACGTGCTCGACCAGTCGGCCGTCGAAGACAAGTTCAACGACTGGGCCAGCCGCAAGCTCTTCATGATCGCCGACGAGGTGGTGGCGCGCTCCGACGTGTACCACATCAAGAACAAGCTCAAGTCGCTGATCACCGGCGACCGAATCCGCATCAACCCGAAGAACCTGCCGGCCCACTGGGAACGCAACCACGTGAACCTCGTGTTCCTCTCGAACGAGGCCATGCCCGTAGTGCTCGAGGAGGACGACCGCCGCCACTGCGTGATCTGGACCCCCGAGAAGAAGTCCGCGGACTACTACGCCGAGGTGCTGGCCGAGATCCGCAATGGGGGCGTCGCGGCACTGCATGACTACCTCCTGCACCTGGACCTCGGTGACTTCGGCCCGGGTACGCTCCCGCCGGAGACCGAGGCCAAGTCGCAGCTGATCAACCTCGGCCTCGACAGCCCGATCCGCTTCCACGACGACCTGGTCACCGGGAACATCCACGGGCTCGAGGCCATGCCCGCCACCACGACCGGCTGGTACGAGGCCTACCGGCTCTGGTGCAGCCGCCACGGGTACCGCCCGGCCCCGGAGTCCAAGTTCGTCGTGGGCCTGATCCGCCAGCGCAACGTGGTCGGCGGGCCCAGGGTGCGAAAGCGCTACCAGCCCGGGTCGAAGGTCCTGGGCCCTCACAGCTTCCTGATGCTCGGCAGCTACCAGGTGCCCGAGGGCACCTCCGAGGCGCTGTTCCTGGGCGAGTGCCACTCGAAGTTCCAGCAGCAGCTGGAAGACTACCGGGAGGCGAAGTGATGGCCTGGCCTGTGCGCGGTGTGCGTGGGTTGTGCGTGGCGACGTGCGGGGCTGAAAGCCGCGACAGGAAAGGCTTGTGCGTGGTGTGCGGGGTTCGGCCTAACGCGGGCGCACGCGCACGAATCGGCCCGGGCTACCACTGCGCGAAACGCACTCGCGCACACGTGCCCGCCCCCGCACACCACGCACACCCCGCACAAGGCAGGCGGGGCGCGGCTTTCAGGCGTGCGGGCACCTGTGCGGGGTGGCCGGCACCCCGCACAGGCACGGTCGCGCGCGGGCGCGGGCCTTCTCCCATCGCTCTCGTGGAAGAAAGAAGGGGAGGCGGTAGGCATGGCTGGCGCTGAAGGCGGCGAAGTTTCCCGCAAGGCCTTCGCCCGGATCCTGGGGGCGGCTCCCAGCTACATCACCCAACTGCAGGAAGAGGGGCGGCTCGTGCTCTCGGCCGACGGAAAGAAGGTGCGGGTCGAGGAGTCCCTGGCGCTGATCCGCGGGACGGCCGACCCGAGCAAGGCGGGCGTCGCCGAGCGCCATGCCGCGGCCCGTGGCGCGCCCACGGGGGCGGCTGCGGCCGACGACCAGGATGGGGACGACGCGATGCCTTCTGACCCGGCGCAGGGCGGCGACGCCCGGCGTCGGGCCAAGGCGCTGGCCGACAAGGCCGAGACCGACGCCAAGGCCGCCGAGCTCGACTACCGCCAGCGGGTGGGGGAGCTGCTCGAGGCGGCCGAAGTCGAGCACCTGATCAAGAGCGCGGTGACCACGTTCCGCGGCGGCCTGGAGAGCCTGCCTGACACCCTGGCGCCCGAGCTCTCGGCGCTGTCGGATGAAGGCCGGATCCGCGTGGTGCTCGGCGAGGCGATCGAGCACCGGCTCGAGGAACTGTCCCGGGCGTTCGGCGCCATCGCCAGGCGGGAACAGGCATGAGCGCGCAGAGTCGCCTCGCCGCCACCATCTCCCGGGCCATCGCGCCGCGGCGCCCGATGCGCGTGAGCGACTGGGCCGCGGCCAACCGCGTGCTGTCGTCGAAGGCAAGCAACGAACCAGGCCGCTGGCGCAACGAGCGTAACCCGCTGCTGGTGGAGCCGATGGACTGCTTCAGCGCCCGCAGCCCCGTGCGCGAAGTCGTGTGCCGCCTGCCGATCCAGTTCGGGAAGTCGGAGCTCGAGTGCAACGTGCTCGGCTACAGCATCGACGAGGTGGGAGGCCCGATCATGGTCTGCCTGCCCGGCGAGGTGTCGCAGGGCAAGTGGATCGACCAGAAGCTCAACCCCCTGCTGGAAGAAACGCCGGCCGTGCGCCGCCGCCTGGCGAGCACCGCCAGCCGCGACGCGGCGAATCGCCGAACCTTCAAGGACTTCGAGGGCGGGCAGCTGTACGTCGAGCACGCCGGCAGCCCGGAGCGCCTGAAGTCGACCTCGGTGCGCACGCTGATCGTCGACGAATTCTCCAGCTTCGCTACAGCACTGCGAAGTGGCGACGACCCGGACCTGATGCTCGACGGCCGCACGAGCGCATTCCCCGCCACGTACAAGCGGCTCAAGGTCGGCACACCTGGCATCAAGGGCATCTGCCGCATCGACGCCCTCTACGCCAAGAGCGACCAGCGCCGCTGGTACATGCCGTGCCCTGACTGCGGACACAAGCAACCCTTCGAGTGGAGCGGCCTGCACTGGACGCCCGACGCCAGCGCCTGCTGGTACGTCTGCCGCGAGTGCGGCGTGGTGATCGAGGAGCACCAGAAAGACGCCATGATCGACGCCGGCAGCTGGGTGGCCGAGAACCCTGGCGCCGAGATCCGCGGCTACGCGGCGAACGGCCTGTACTACAAGATCGGCCGCGGCCCGCGCTGGCTGCAGCTGGTGCGAGAGTGGGTCGACGCGCAGAACGACCCGGCGAAGCTGAAGACCTTCATCAACGACCGCTTGGCCGAGGCCTGGGAAGACCCGGCCATGCGCGCCGTGAAGCACAACGTGATCGCCGATCGCGTGGAGCCCATGCCGCTCAAGCCGGTACCCAACTGGGTGCTGGCCGTCACCGCCGGTATCGACACCCAGGACGATCGCCTGCCCGTGCAGCTGGTCGGCTGGGGCCGCGGCCTGGTGTGCTGGCCCATCGACTACGTCGAGCTGCCCGGCGACCCCGCCGAGGACGACGTGTGGCTGGCCCTGACGGAGCTGATCTCGCGGCCGATCGAGCGCGCCGATGGCCGGCTGCTGCGCGTGGAGGCCAGCGCCCAGGACGCCGGCGGCCACCGCACCGAGGCGGTGAAGGCCTTCGCCCGCCGTCGCCTGCTACGCCGGCACATCGCCATCTTCGGCGCGAAGGCGAACAACGCGCCGGTGCTGAGCAAGGGCACGCTGGTGGATATCAACTGGCGCGGCCAGCTCGACAAGCGCGGCATCAAGATCCACCACGTCGGCACAGTGGGCATCAAGCACATGCTCTATGGCCGCCTGAGCGCCGATGCCGACAAGCCGGCCGAGCAGCGCCAGGTGCGTTTCAGCGAGGAACTGCCGCCCGAGTACTTCGGCGGCCTGGTGAGCGAAACCTACAACCCGGCCAAGAACCGTTTCGACAAGCGCCGCGGCGCGCCGCGCAACGAGCCGCTCGACACCTGGGTGTACGCCTACGCGGCCACGCACCACCCGGAGCTGCGCCTGCACCGGCTCACGAAGGCCGACTGGGATCTGCGCGAGCAGCGGCTGGCGGCGGCCGAGAACGATGTTCCACGGGAACCGTCGCCGCCGGCGGTCGCCGCTCAGGGTTCCCGTGGAACAACGGCGGCCCCCGCCAAGAAAGGCTGGAGGCGGAATTGGTGAGCCGCAAGGTGCCTCGACGCAAGGCGCGGGTCGAAGAGCTCACCGAGGAGCTGGCAATCGGCGCAGCCATGCAGCTGCGCTGCGACAGCCGCGAGATCCACGACGTGGTGAAGGCGGTCGTGGACTACCTCGTGAAGGAATACCCGGCGCAGGACCTGTACATTCCGGCAGGGTTCAATCTTCAGCAGTACCCAGTCGAAAGGATCGAGGCCGACTTGCGTGCCGGCCGGTCTGTGCGGTGGGTCTGCAAGAAGTACCGAATGAGCCGGCAGACCCTCTATAGGGTGCTCGGAAATCGGGTGGCGCAGGCAGCGAGCTAGCAACGGCGCGGGTTTGAGTGCGTTCCATTCCCCCGAGATCGGGACGCACTTGGTGTGGAACATGGCATCCATGCGCTCGACCTTCTCCCGCTGGTGCCGCTGAGATGGCCTACACCCAGGCCGATCTCGACCGCCTCGATGCCGCCATCGCCTCCAGCTCCCTGGAGGTGCAGTACGGCGACCGGCGCGTGCGCTACCGCTCCATGGACGAGCTGATCGCGGCGCGCAACCACGTCGCCAGCCAGCTGGCGGCGGCGGCCTCCGCGGCAGCCGGCAACCGCAAGGCGACGCGGCGCTACACCTTCCAGACGATGCGGGGCGACTGAGCATGAACTTCGTCGACCGCATGGTGGGGGTGTTCTTTCCGGAGGCCGGCCTGCGCCGTCGCCGCGCCCGCGCCCTGCTCGAGCGCGCCTACGAAGGCGCGGCGCGCACGGACGGATGGCGCCCGCGCCGCGCCGGCGCCAGCGCGAACACCGACCACCGGGCCGACGCGCGCGAGCTGCGCATCCGGGCCCGATCGCTGGTCAAGAACGTCCCGTACATCACCCATGCCCTCCGCTCGCTCGTCAGCTGCACCGTGGGCACGGGCATCGAGCCCCGTTCGCTCGCCAAGCGCGGCGCCGAGGTGCTCGACACGCTCTGGTCGCAGTGGGTTCCCCAGGCCGACGCCGACGGGATCTTCGACCTTTACGGCCTGCAGGCGGCCGCCTACCACGCCATGGAACAGGACGGCGAGGTTCTGATCCGACGGCGCGTTCGCCGTCCGGGCGACGCCCTCACGGTGCCGCTCCAGGTGCAACTGCTCGAGATCGATTGGCTCGACAGCGCGAAGCAGGGCAGCGCCAGCGACGGCGGCCAGATCATCAACGGCATCGAGTACGACCTGCTCGGCAAGCCGAGGGCCTACTGGCTCTTCAGCGCCCACCCCGGCGAGTACCAGGGGCGCCCGCTGCGCATCGACAGCAAGCCCGTGCCGGCCGCCGACATCATCCACCTGTTCCGCCCGAGCCGGCCTGGCCAGGGGCGCGGCATCACGCGTCTGGCGCCGGTGATCGCCCGAGCCCGCGACCTGATGCTCTACGAGGACGCGGAGCTGCAGCGCAAGAACCTGGAGACCCGCCTCGGGCTGGTGGTCTCCGGCGATGCCACCCAGATGAGCAACCCACCCGACTCTTTCGGCCAGCCGGCAGAGGGTGGGGATGGGAAGCGCACCTACGGCGATCTGGGTGTGCTGCCCAGCGGCGGCATCACCGAGGTCGCGCCCGGCCTCAGCATGCAGCAGATCGAGCCGAAGACCAGCTCCGACTACGCCGCCTACGTGAAGCTGCAGCTGCACCTCATCGCCGCTGGCATCGGCGTGCCCTATGAGTCGATGACGGGCGACATGAAGGAGGTCAACTTCTCCAGCGCCCGCATCCGGCACATCGACTTCCGGCGGGACTGCGAGCAGGTCCAGTGGCTGGTGCTGGTGCCGAAGCTCTGCATGGGCCTCTGGCGCTGGTTCGTCGACGCGGCCGTGCTCGGTGGCAAGGTCACCCAGGCCGACTATGGCGTGGACTGGAGCACCCCGCGCTGGGACTACGTCAATCCGCACCAGGACGTGCGCGCCGAGGCGGACCAGATCAAGAGCGGGCTGCTGTCGCCGTCCGAATCGTTGCGCCGCCGCGGATACAAGCCGGATTTGGTGTTCGCCGAGATGGGGCGCGACCTCGAAAAGATGCGCAGCTCCGGCGCGCTGGAGCTGATGCGCCTGTTCATGTCCAGCGGCCAGGTGCCTGCCGCTGAGCCTGCCGATACCACCGAGGAAACCTGACATGCCCGACGTCACCCGATTGATGCCCACGCAGCTGCGCCAGGCGCGGCTGATGCCCAACACGTTCGACGCCGAGGCCCGGACCATCGAGGTGGTCTGGACCACTGGCGCGTCCGTGCGCCGCTACGACTGGTGGAACGACGAGTACTACAACGAGGAGCTCTCGCTCGACGAGGGCGCCTGCGACCTGTCCCGTCTCGCCTCCGGCAACGCGGCGGTGCTCGACAGCCACAACCGCTGGGGCCTGAATGGCCAGATCGGCGTGGTCGAGCGCGCCTGGATCGAGAACGGCGAGGGCCGTGCGGTGCTGCGCCTGTCCGCGCGCGACGAGATCGCTGGCCTGGTCAAGGACATCGTCGACGGAATCATCCGCAACATCTCCGTCGGCTACACCGTGCAGCGCTACCTGGTCGATCGCAAGGAAGGCGAGGTCCCGACCTACCGCGCGGTCGAGTGGCAGCCCAGCGAGATCAGCTTCGTCACCGTGCCGGCCGACGCCGGCAGCAGCACCCGCCAGTCCCCCGATGCCGCGCAGGGCTTCCCCTGCGTGTTCACCCGTGCTTCCGCACCGACCAACACCCAGGAGATCGACATGCCGAACCCCGCTTCCACCCCGGCCAATGCCGCCCGTGCCGCGGATGCGGCGCCGGCCAACGACAACCCGACCCCGGTCGCACCGGCGGCCGCGCCGGCCAATGCCGTCGCCGACGCGAACGAGCGCGCCGCCCAGATCAACGAGCTCGCCCGCCGCCACGGCATGGACGACAACGCCCCGGCGTGGATCCGCGGCGACCTCTCGGTTGACCAGGTGCGCGCCCAGATCCTCGACCAGCTGGCCACGCGCGACCAGGCCGCCGGCGGCAACCTCAACCGCGTCGACACCGTCGTGGACGAGGCCGACAAGATGCGTGCCGCCGCGGCGGACGTGATCCTCGCCCGCGGCATGGTGGTGGACCCGTCCACGCGTGAGCGCGTGCGCGCCGCCAACGACAACCCCTACCGCGGCATGACCCTGCTGGAGATGGCTCGCTTCTCGCTCGAGCGCCTGGGCGTGCGCACGGCCGGCCTGAACAAGCTCGACCTGGTGGGCCGCGCGTTCACCCAGTCCGGCAGCGACTTCCCCGTGCTGCTCGAGAACGCCATGCACCGCACCCTGCAGGCGGCCTACGCGATCGCGCCGGACACCTGGTCGCGCTTCTGCGCCCGCGGCAGCGTCAGCGACTTCCGCGCCCACCCGCGCTACCGCACGGGCAGCCTGGGCAACCTCGACGCGCTCAACGAGCTCGGCGAGTTCAAGAACAAGGCGATCCCGGACGGCGAGAAGGCCAGCATCACCGCCGGCACCAAGGGCAACATCATCAACCTGTCGCGCCAGGCGATCATCAACGACGACCTGGGCGCGTTCATCGGCCTGGCTGCAATGCTGGCGCGTGCCGCCAAGCGGACGGTCGAGGCCGACGTCTATGCCTACCTGGCCTCGAACCCGGTGATGGGCGACGGCTTCGCGCTGTTCTCGAACGACCACGGCAACCTCGAGTCGGCGGGCGCGCCCACCGTGGAGACGGTCGATGCGGCCCGCGTGAAGCTGGCGGCCCAGAAGGGCGTGGGCAACAACGACTTCCTCGACCTGCGCCCGGCCATCTGGCTCGGCCCGCTGTCGTACGGCGGCACCGCCCGCGTCATCAACTCGGCCGAGTACGACCCGGACACGGCCAACAAGCTGCACAAGCCGAACAAGGTGCGTGGCCTGTTCCGCGACGTGGTCGACTCGCCGCGCATCGCCGACTCGAAGTGGTACCTGTTCGCCGACCCGGCCGACGCCCCGGTGATCGAGGTGGCGTTCCTGGACGGCCAGGACGAGCCCTTCCTGGACATGGAAGAGGGCTTCAGCGTCGACGGCGCCCGCTGGAAGGTCCGCCTGGACTTCGGCATCGCCGCCATCGACTACCGCGGCGCCGTGCGCAACGGCTGATCGACCGGCCGGAGGCTTCGGCCTCCGGCCAACCCCGACCCCTTTCCCAGGAGAAGCAACATGGCACGGAACTACGAATCGGATGGCAACGTCATCCAGTGGACCAACGGCACGGGCAGCGCGGTTGCCTCGGGCCAAGTGGTCAAGGTGGGCAACCTGATCGGCGTGGCGTTGGTGGCCCTGGCCATCGGCGAGACCGGCAGCGTGGCGGTCGAGGGCGTCTTCAGCGGCGTCCCGAAGGTCAGCGGCGCGGTGTTCGCCCAGGGCGAGAAGCTGGTCTTCGACGTGAGCGCCAACGGCGGTCTCGGCGCCTTCGACGACAGCGCGGCGGCGCCCGCCACCGGCGACGTGACCGGCGGCGCGGTGGCCTGGGCGGCCGGCGCCGACGGCCAGACGACCTGCACGATCAAGCTGACCCCGGGCAACTCCGCGGTCGCCTGACCCCTGGAGGACTTCGCCCTCGTGGCGGCTCCGGATCGACCCGGAGCCGCCCCCGAACCCGGAGCCGATGGTGCAAGACGACATGCACACCCACCGCCGCCGCGACGACACCGACGACACCAAGGGCCACCGCCTGGAGGCCGCGGCCGAGTCGACGTTCGCGAAGCTGCTCAACCGCTTCGTGATGCCGATCCTGTTCGGCGTGGTCGCGTTCTTCGTCAGCGACACGCTCAAGGACATCCGGAGCGGGCAGGAGGCCCAGGGCCAGGCGATCAGCGAGCTCAAGACCGAGTTCCGCGTGCTCACCACGCGGCTCGATGAGGTGGTGATCCGGCAGGTGAACGCGAACTCCGGCCAGCTGGTGAACCACGAACAGCGCCTGCAGGCGCTCGAGCGAGAGGGGCGCAACCGATGACCACCCACTTCAAGGCCTTCGCCTTCTGGCTGCCGCTGATGGTCGTGCTGACCCTGCTGGGCTGGATCGTGCTGGGCGCCCTGCCGGGCATGCGCATGACCGGTGACCTGGTGGCCTGGCTGGCCGAGCTGCCGGTCATCACCTGCTACGCGATCGCCGCCGGCGCCGCCACGTCGCTGACGATGCGCGCCACCGGCATGAACCTCGATAACGACTACCGCGCCGAGCTTATCCGGCGCGCCGCCGCCGGCGACCACGCCGCCCACCAAACCCTGTCCCAGGAGATCCGCGCATGGCTCGGCTTTCTCGTCATCTGGTCGCTGTTCTTCTTTCCGCACTGGTAATCGCCGGCTGCGGCGGCCCGGACGCGTCCGGCTCCCTGCAGGCCGCGATTGCGCCGGTGGTGGCCGACGCGCAGGCCGAGGTGACGGCCGTCGTCACCCCGGCCGCCGAGACCGCCCAGCTGCGCGCTGCCGAAGCGCTGGTGCCGGCGACGCTGGCCGTGCAGGCGATGAGCCAGGAAGTGCTCTCCCCGTCGCCGGGGCCCCGTGAATGGACGTGGGGCGGGGCCCCGGTGGCGGCGGACCTGATCATCCGCTGGGAGATCGGCAGCCCGGCGCGCTACACGCGGCTCTACCAGGGCCTGATCTGCCCGCCCGGCGCCAGCGGCCCGACCGGCGGCGTCGGCTATGACTTCGGCCACCAAACCCCGGCGGCAATCCGCGCCGAGTGGCACGAGCACCCCGACGTCGAGCGCCTGGCCGCTGCGTCCGGCATCGTCGGCGAGGCCGCGTGCAACGCCTTCGTCGCCCAGCACCGCGACATCCGCATCGACTACGCCTACGCCGAGCGGGTTTTCCTGAGCTCCACGCTGCCGGCCTACCAGCTGGCCGCTGAGCGCGCCCTGGGCGAGGGCTGGCACCGGCTTACCCTGAACGCGCAGGCGGGCAACACCAGCCTCGGCTACAACCGCGGCTGGTCGATGCGCGGCGACCGCAACCGCGAGAAGCGGGCCATCCGCGACGTCTGCGCGCCCGCCGGCGACGTCCGCTGCAACGCTGCCGAGATCCGCGCCATGAAGCGGCTGTGGCCGCACATCCCCGGCCTGCAGAACCGGCGCGAGGACGAGGCGCGGGTCGTGGAGTCGGCGTCGTGATCGGGAAGCTTATCACCGCCAAGGCCGCGCCCTGGCTGCTGGGCGCCATCGTGGTGCTGCTCGGCGCCCTGGCGCTGCAGCACCTGGTGCTGTCGGCTGCTGTCACCGCAGCGCAGGGGGAGCGGGACACGGCACAGGCCGCGGCTGCGAGCCTGACCACGTCGCGGGATGCGTTCGAGCTGCGGGCCACGGAGTTGGCCACGGCCAACCGCGAGTGGGGCCGCACCGTCGAGACGCTGCAGGCCGAGCTCGAGCGCGCCCAGCGCGACGCCCGCGAGCTCGACGCCCAGGCCCGCGCGGCCATCGCGCGGGCGCAGGCCGAGGCCCGCGACGCCGATCGCACCCTTAAACGGTTCGTCGAGCAGTTCGCCGTCGAATCCAAGCGCCCGGATTGCGCCCGGGCCCTCGCCAACCTGGAGGCCCAATGTCCCGCCTTGTCTGGCTACTGATCGTCGGGCTGCTGGCCGGCTGCGCTTCGACCCCGTCCACCCGCCTGCCGGGCGCGGAGGGCGCCGTGCGCCCGGTCACCCAGGTGGTGATCCGCTACGTCTACGTGCCGGTCGACAGCGTGCTCACCGGCCCCGAGTTCATCGCCGAGGGCCCGCTCTCGATGTGTCCGCATGTGGCCGCCGAGCGCAAGGCGGCGCTCCAGCGCTGCAACGCCAAGCTCGAGGCGATCGCGGCCAAGCAGGGCACGGTCGTGGAGCCCGAGGGGGAGGGTAAAGGCGAGTGAGCCAGTTGCTCTCCATCGCAGTGGACCCTGGCAACGTGCTCGGCCGGCAGCTCACCGACCTCGAGCGCAAGCAGCTGCCGTTCGCGATGCAGCGGGCGCTCAACGACACCGCCTTCCAGACCCGTCAGGAATGGGCCGAAGTCATGACCCGGGTGTTCGATCGGCCGACGCCGCTCACCCAGCGGGCCGTGCTGTACCGAAAGGCGACGCGCGAACGACTGACGGCGGAGGTCTTTCTGCGCGACGAGGCCTTCAAGGGCACGCCCCCGGCGAAGTACCTGCAGGCGCAGGTCATGGGCGGCACGCGCCGCCAGACCGGCAAGGAGCGCAAGCTCGTCGCTGCAGGCCTGCTGCCTGCCGGTCACTTCGTCGTGCCGGGTGCCGGTGCTCAGCTCGACGCTTATGGCAACATTTCGCTCGGCCAGGTCAATCGCATCCTTTCCCAGATCAGCGCCCAGGGCGACGCGACGGCCAACGAGTCCGCCGCCAGCCGCGGCCGGCGCAATCGGCGCGAGGGGCGCAAGACGGGTTACACGACGCAGTTCTTCGCGCTCAAGCAGCGCCGAGGCCGCCTGGCGGCCGGCGTCTACCAGCGCATCCGGCTGGGCCGCCTGGGAAGCGCCGTGCGCAGCGTGCTCCGCTTCGTGAGCGGCGTCAGCTACCGCCCGCGTTACCGCATCTTCAATCTGGCCCAGCGGCTCTTCGATCGCCGGTTCCCCGAGAACTTCGAACGATCCCTCTACTCGGCCGTGGCGTCCGCCTGGGCGCGGGAGTTCCGGCGATGAGCCAGCGCGACGCCTTGCGTGACATGGACGACGCCTTGGTCGCCGCCTTCAAGGGCGCCGGCCTGGCCGACGATGCCATCTACACGCCACCCGGCGGAGACGCCGTCGCCTGCGAGGTGATGGTCGACGAGGGCATCGCCGAGTTCGGTGAGGACCTCGCCACGGTGGTCGGTCGCCGCACGTTGGTGAGCCTGCTCCTGCGGCAGATCCCGAACCCGGTGCGTGGCGCCACGGTGCTCGTCGACGGAACGACCTACACCCTCGACATCCCTGAGTCGCGCGACCAGTCGATCTCGCGCTGGGTGGTGACCCATGACTGAGCCCACCACCTGGCAGCTGCTCGGTGACGTCGAGGCCTGCCTGCAGCGCATCACGGTGGCCAACGGGTTCCGCACCGATGCGGGACTTGCGGTCACGCGCGAGCCGTCGCGGGTTCCCGAGTCAGAGTCCGCGGTGATCGGCCTGGCACTCGGCCGTCTGGAGCCGCCGGACCAGCCCGGGCTGGCGCGTACCCATCGCAAGGCAAGCATCGTGATCGTCGGAAAGATCGCCGTCGACAGCACCGATGATCAGGCACGGCTTCATGACCTGTTGGACGACATCACCCGGGCGATCGACGGCCAGGCAACCCGCTTCGGCGCTGGCCGCGCCTTGCCCACGTTCGTCTCCGCAAGCCCGATCGAGCCCGAGCCCGGCGTGAAGTGGCTTGGCCTGACGGTCATCTACTCCGCGCACGTGCTGCGTTAACCCACCACCCCGAGGACACCACCATGGAAGATAAAAGCTACATCGGCTCCGGCAACATCCTGATCCGCGAAAAGGGCGCCGCCGCCCCGCTCGTGGAGGTGGGCAACTGCTCGGCCCTGACCCTCTCGCCGCAGGAGAACGTGCTCCAGCAGCAGGACTTCACGAAGCCCGGAGGCGGCCTGCGCAACCAGGTGCGCCGCGTCACCGGCGTGGACATCGCCTACACCTTCCACGACTTCGCCGCCGAGAACTTCGCCCGCGCCTTGCGTGCCGCCATCGAAACGGTCACGGCCGGCACGGCGACTGGCGAGGAAGTGGTGGCCTACAAGGGCGGCTACGCGCCCCTCGCCAAGATCGCCACGGCCATCACCTCGGTGGTGCCGGCCGGCGGCGGCACCGCGTTCGCCGCGGGAGACGACTACGAGCTGCGGGACGGACAGCTGTATGTCCCGAGCGACAGCGCCATCACGAACCCGGTCGCCGGCGCGGCGAACATCGAGGTCACCTACACCTACGCGGCCCAGAAGAAGGTCCAGGCGCTGGTCAACCCGAACAAGCAGTACGAGATCGTGTTCATGGGCCTGAACGAAGCCCAGTCCGGCAAGCGCACCCGCATCACCTGCCACAAGGTCTCCGGCGGCGTGTTGCAGGCGTTCGCGGCCCTCGGCGAGGACTACGGCGCCGGCGAGGTCAACGGCGCGCTCCTGGCCGACACGGGGAAGACGGGCGTGGGCATCAGCCAGTACGCCACGATCGAGATGGAGGACTGATCGGCCATGTCCGATGAACTCGAAGTGCTGGAGCCCGCGGGCTCCAGCGTCCAGTACCGCGGCGAGGCCATCGAGGTGCGGCCGCTGGAGATCGGCCAGGTGCCGCAGCTGGTGCGCAAGTGCCGGGGCGCCGTGAACGTAGTGCTGGCGATGGACTCGTTGCCGGACACGAATGAGCTGGGCTTTCTCGACCTGGTGATGGACCTGGTCGGCTCGCATGGCGAGGAGCTGTACGAGGGCGTGGCCATCTGCGTGGGCAGGGAGCCCGGGTGGGTCGCCAAGGGCAATCTCGACGAGTTCGTGGTGCTGGCGACGGCAGTCTTCGAGGTCAATCGGGATTTTTTCGTCCAGAGGCTCGCGCCGCTCCTGGGCGCGGGCCGAAAGAGCCCGCCGGCCAGTGGGGATGGGCCGACGCCATCCAGCTCCTGATCAGCCGCGGGCACCGCCTCGAGGACATCCGCCGCTACACCCTACGGCAGCTTCGTCTCTTCACCGAGGCTGCCGTGAGGGCCAGAAACCGAGATCGGGCCGAGGCACTGATGGATGTGCGCGTGGCAAGCAAGTACGAGAAGAACCAGTTCGAGTCCTACCTCCGAGCCCTGAGGCGCTGACATGGCCACCCCGCAAACCAACCTCCGCGTCCGCATCAGCGCCGACCTGGCCGACATCAAGAACGGCCTGCTCGCCCTTCGCAAGGATCTGGAGGGCGTCAAACGCGGCGCCCGCGAGGCGCTGAGCGCGGACAACAACCGTTTCGTCGCCGGGCTCAAGGCGGTGCGTGCCCAGGTGGTGGGGATTGTGGCGAGCTACGCCTCGCTGCAGGGGGTGCAGACGTTCGCTCGTCTCGCCGACGAAGCAAATCTTCTGCGTGGCCGGTTGAAGCTGGCCACCAAGGACCAGCAGGGATTCAACAAGGCCCAGCGCGACACCTTCGCGATCGCACAGCGGAACCAGGTGTCGCTGGCCACCACGGTGGACCTGTACGCGCGCCTGAGCCGGTCGACGCAGCGCCTGGGCCTCGGCGGGCAGCAGCAGTCCGACCTGACGGAGGCCATCCTGCAGGCCGGCCGCCTTTCGTTCGCGTCAGAGGAGGGTCTGAACGCGGCCATCGTGCAGCTCGGCCAAGGCCTGGCGTCCGGTCAGCTGCGCGGTGAAGAGCTGAACTCGGTGCTCGAGCAGACGCCGCGGCTGGCGCAGGCAATCCAGGACGGTCTGCGGGAGCTTGGGATCAAGGGGGCGGAGGACCTGCGGAAGCTGGCCAAGGAAGGCCAGCTGACGCCGGAGCTGCTGGTGAACGCGATCCTGACGCAGCAGGATCGGCTCGCGGATGAGGCGAAGAACATCCCGCAGACCATCGCCGGCGCCTTCTCGCAGCTTTCAAACGCGGTGCTGCGCTTTATCCAGGACTCGAACGAGGCCAACACCGCCGCACAAGGCATCATCAGCTTCCTGCGTGCGATCGCGGAGAACCTGCCGCTGATCGTCAGTACGATGATCACAGCTACGAAGGTGGCTGTCGCATACTTTCTGGTGTTCAAGGTCGCGCCCGCGACCATCGCCGCAGCGACCGCCGCTCTGGCCCTGTACAAGCAGCAGGTCATCGCGACGAGTCTTGCCCAGACCCTTGGGATCAAAACGGCAGTGACGTGGGCTTCGAGGCTGAAGGCCGCGGCTGGCGTGGCTTTCGCGGCTTTCGTGGGATGGGAAATCGGGACCTACCTCAAGAACCAGTTCATCGAGGTGGAGCTCGCCGGCATCGCGCTGGTGCACGGCCTGCTCGTCGGCTGGGAAAAGATCAAGAACGGCGCGAAGGTGGCCTGGGCGTTCATCGCCAGTGGCTTCAGTGCCACGGTCGACCTGATGCGTCGCCAGCTGGCCGGGTTCCTCGAGGGCTGGGCCAACGCGGCTGAGCAGGTGGACATCTTCGGTGCCGGCAGCGGTGCTATCGCCAAGGCGCGCCAGTGGGCCACCAACCTGCGGCCGGTGAACGAGGAAACCGAAACCCTCGCCGAGACGCTGGCGCGCATCAACGCGGAGACCGCGGGGAACATCGCCCAGATCGACCAGAACATGTACGCCCTCGCGGACGCCGCCGTCGCGGCGCGCCGGGCCGCGGAGGGTGCGGCCGGTGCCGGCGGCGACGGCGGCGATGGCACCGGAACGGGCAACGACGGCCCGCCCCGCGCAGCGGTCGACCAGCTCGAGCTGCTTCAGGACGCCACCCAGCGCGCCATGCGGGCGCTGGAACAGGCGTACGAAGACGGCGAGATCAGCATGCGGGACTTCTTCACCAAGAAGGCCGAGCTGGAGCGCCAGTCCATCGACCTGGCCCTGCAGGCGGCCCACGCGGACCTGCAGGCCGCAACCTCGGTCGAGGCCCAGGGCAAGGCCCTGACCAACATCATCAAGCTCCAGCGCGATCGCGCCGAGATCGGCCCGCGCATTGCCCGGGAGCAGGCCGCGGCCGAGCGCGAGCTGGCCAACGAGCTCCAGAACCTCGGCATCCGCATGCTGGAGCTGGAGGGGAACACCGAGGCGGCAGCCGCGATCCGCCTGAGCCAGCAGTTCGCCGAGCTCCGGGAGCGGCTCCTGCGCGAGGGCAATGATCTCGGCGTGCAGCTGCTCGACCGGGTGTTCAACGCCGAGTTGGCCAACCAGCGGGCGGAGGCCCTGGCCAGCAAGGTGTCGGACGCGCTGGCGCACATCCGCTCCGAGACCGAGTTCCTGAACAACCAGGCCGACCTCGGCGCCAAGTCGCCGTTCGAGGTTGAGAAGGAGCTGCAGCGCCTGCGCGAGGAGTCCCTGGCCCAGCTGCGGGAGCTGCGCCAGCAGGCGTGGGAGGCGTACAACCAGGCGCCGAGCCCGGCCACGCTCGCGCAGATCCGCGAGCTCGATACCGCCATCCTCCAGTTGGAGGAGTCCCAAAAGAAGTTCAAGCGCGCCGCCCAGGACAGCGGCTTCGAGGCGCTGCGCGGGTTCTTCACCGACTTGGCCACCGGCGCCAAGTCGTTCAAAGACGCGTTCCGGGATGCCGTGCTGAGCTTCGTCCAGGGCATCGCCGAGATGATCGCCCAGGAATGGGCGCTCTACGCGGTGCGAATGATCACACGCGCTTTCGGCGGTGGCGGCTCGGTGCCGGTGGGGGTGAACCACGGCGGCGGCATGGCGGGGCAGGGCACCAAACGCATGATCCCTCAGGCGACCTTCGAGTCCCTGTGGGGCAATGCGCCCCGCTTCCACGAGGGCGTGGATCTCGCGGCGGGGGAGATGCCGGCGATCCTGCAGGAAGGCGAGCGGGTGCTCAGCCGGGCTGAGAACGCCCGCTACCGCGACGGGCAGGGCGCGCCTGGCCGGGTGACGACGCCGATCGTTGCCATCGGCGATCGCGCCGTCGCCGATGCGCTCGCCGGCGCCGCCGGCGAAGAGGTCGTGCTGACCCACGTACGGAACAACTGGGCGGGCCTCACGGGAGGTTCCGGTGCCTGACGCCGTTCCCTGGACCTTCTCGGCCGGCGGCGCGACCAGCGAGCGCCTGGAGTGGCTGACCGACGTGTTGCCAGCGCACACCGGGCCCGAGCAGCATCGGCGCCTGCGCGAGGCACCGCGTATGGTGATTTCGTTCGACACGGTCGAAAGCGGCGACAGCCGGCGGGCCATGGAGACGCTGCTGATCGCCAATGGTGCCGACGGCTGGCTGGCGCCGCTCTGGCCCGACGCCTCGCCGCTGACCAGCGACTGGATGGCGGGTAGCCCGGGCAACACGCTGGCGGTCGATACCACCCTGAGGCGTTTCGCTGTGGGGCGCTGGGTTCTGCTCCTGGGGGCCGACCATCGGACTTTCGACGTGGGCGAGGTCGTGTCCTTATCCGACGGCTCGCTCGAGCTCGCCGAGGGCCCGGCCAGCAGCTGGCCGGCCGGCACGCTGGTGGTTCCGCTGGTGCGCGCCCGGTTCGAGGCCATGCCTTCGCTGAGTCGGTTTACCGGCGACGACGCCCCTGTTCGCGTGGCCTTCCACAGCGATGAGCCTGTCGACTGGCCCGAGGACCCCGGCGCGGCCGAGTACCGCAGCCTGCCGGTGATCGAGCATCGGCCCTCGGGCATGGGCGACCCGAGCTGGACGCCAGAACGCCAGCTCAATCGTGTGGACGCCGGCTCCGGCCCGGTCACCGTTTACGACACGGTCGGTATCGCCCTGCCGGACTGGACCGCTCCCTACGTGCTGATCGGCCTGCCGGAGATTGCAGCCTTCCGGTCCCTGCTTTACGCGCTGGCCGGCCGATGGGGTATGGCCTGGGTGCCGACGTGGGCGAACGATCTGCGCGTGACGGCAGCGCTGGCCAGCGCCAGCACGCTGCTGGATGTCGCCTGGACAGGCCTCTCCGAGTGGCCGCTGCAGGCGAACCGCAGGGACATCCGGATCGAGCTGCGCAACGGGGCCGTGCTCTATCGCCGGGTGACCGCCGCGGCCGCTCACGGCGCCGGGGAGCGCCTGAGCCTGGATGCTGCGCATGGCGTCGACGCCGCCTCAGAGGATGTCCTGCAGGTTTCCTTCCTTATGCTGGCCAGGCAGGACACCGACGTGAATCTGCTGCGGTACTGGCGCCACGACGTCGTGGAGACGGAGCTGCGGTTCAAGGGAGTGCTCGACGATGGGGTTTGATCTCCTCGAGCGCAGCCGGTACGCGGGCCGGCCCATCGGCCTCCTCCGCCTCAGCCGCGGCAACCTGCTCGAGCTCTACACCACAGCCGACCGCGAGGTGACCGTCGGCGCCGACACCTACCTGCCGCTGGCGGTGACCCGCAGCGCCATCCGCGACAGCGTGGAGCGCCAGAAGAGCGTGGTCACCCTGACCCTGCCCGTGGACGCGCCCTGCGCCGCCTGGTGGCGCCCGTACCCGCCCAGCACCATCGTGGGCGTGTCGTGGCTGGCCAAGCACTGGGGCTCGAATGAGGTGGCGGTGGAGTGGAGCGGCCGGGTGGTGGGCCCGCGCTTCACCGACACCCAGCTGGTGCTGGCCTGCGAGCCGGCGCGCACCAACGCCCGCGCCCGCGGCCTGCCGCTGCGCTGGCAGCTGGGCTGCCCGCTGCCGCTCTACTCCCAGGGCGTGGGCATGTGCAACGTCAGCAAGGCGGCGCACGCGCTGCCGGCCACGCTCACCGACGTCGCCGGCGCCAACATCCGCGCCGCGGCCTTCGCCACGCTGCCCAGCGGCCGCCTCGCCGGCGGCTTCGTGGAGTGGACGCGCGCCGACGGCGAGCCCGAGATGCGCAGCATCATGGCCCACGACGGCGACCTGATCATCCTGAACTACGGCGCGCTCGACCTGGCCGAGGATCTCGAGCTCACGGCCTACCCGGGCTGCAAGCACAACTTCGCCGACTGCCGGGACTACTTCGAGAACGGGCCGAACTACGGCGGCGCGGTCTACAGCCCGGTGCGCACGCCCTTCGACGGAAACCCGGTATGACCGCCCGCGCCCCCATCAAGGCCCGCCGCCCGCGCCTGCGCTGGTACCTGCAGGTGGCCCGCCTGCATCTGGCCCGGCTGCTGCTCCTGCCGCCGCGCGAGCGCCTTTCGCGGGCGTTCGCGCTGCTGGCGGCGGTGCTGCTGATCTCCGCCTCGGTGACCTTCGTGGCCATGGACACATCGCGCCCGCTCGAGGTCGACGGCCTCGGGGTGTCGCTGGCCTGGGTGAACTTCGTCTGGCAGCTGGTGGCGATGATCGTCTCGGCGCTCATCAGCTACGCGCTGCGTCCGAAGCCGAAAGAGCCCGAGGTGGCGAAGGCGAACATCCCGGTGGCCGAGGACGGCAAGGGGATCGAGCGGATCTACGGCGAGGTGTGGATCGACGACCCGTACGTGCTCGGGTTCAAACAGCTGGGGCAGACCCCGATCAAGGCCAAGGGAGGCAAGAAGTGAAGGTGACCGTGGCCCATCTGCGCAGCGTGCCGGGGTTCAGCCCGAAGCCGGGCTTCTGCCTCTCGCAGAGCCGCGTGTGGTTCCAGCGGCACGGCCTGGACTGGCGCGACTTCGTGCGAAACGGCATCGACGCCGAGGCGCTCGAGGCGACGGGCGACGGCCTGGCGCTGGCGCTG
This sequence comes from Arenimonas caeni, assembly GCF_003024235.1. GTDB lineage: Bacteria > Pseudomonadota > Gammaproteobacteria > Xanthomonadales > Xanthomonadaceae > Arenimonas > Arenimonas caeni. The sequence goes on from NZ_KZ679087.1 coordinate 218,399, forward strand.
GTGGCGCATGCCCGCCGGGAGGTGGCCAATGGGCGGTAAGAGCAAGCCGACCATCGGCTACTGGTACCGGCTGCTGCTGCACTTCGGCCTGTGCCGCGGTCCGATCGACGCGCTGCTCGAGTTCCGCGGCGGCGAGCGCGCCGCCTGGTCCGGCGTGGCCACCGGCGGCACCCTGGCCATCAACGCACGCGAGCTGTGGGGCGGCGAGAAGGCCGAGGGCGGCATCGAGGGCGAGCTCGACGTGATGCTCGGCGCCGCCGACCAGATGCCCAGCGCCCGCTTGGCCGGGATCCTCGGCGACCAGCAGAGCGCCTATCGCGGCAAGGCGACGGTGGCGTTCGAGGGGCGGTATGGGGCGTTCAACCCGTATCCGAAGCCGGCGTCTTTCAAGGTGCGGCGGATCTTCGAGGGGTGGGATGGCGATGTCTGCTGGTATCCCGAGAAGGCGGACATCTACTTGTCAGGTGATCCGTCCACCGGCGGCGAGACGTTGTACACCTGGAGCGTGGCTGCAGGTGTGGTGCCAGGCCTCTACACGTTCACCACCGGAGCAACTCCGACCCTCTCGTTGCCGAACACTTTCACGGCTTCACTTCGCCCCAGCGTGGTGGCATCGGATGCGCGGCTGCTCCGTAGGGCGCAGCTGAAGCATGAAGGCGTGGTTGTCTGGGACTCTGGCTGGGTCGGGGGCCTAGATTCGAGTGATCAGGCAGTACTTGATGGTGTGCTTACGACGGCTGGCCGCGAGGACCTGATTTCTCCGATTAGCTTTGAAGACGAGGCGAGCGGGGTCGTGGTGCTGAGCGAGCCCACGCCGCCAGGTCCCCGGCTGACCGTTTTTGTTGTCCCTGTGACAGCCATTTCCGGTGGTGACAGTGTGTCCGTGACGGTCGATGCGGTGGCGTCGGTTACTCCTTCAACCGAGTCATTCGGGATGAATCCGGCGCACATCGTGTACGACGCCCTCACTGCCCAGGAAATGCAGGGCGAGCCCACCGGATCGGTCGACGAGGTCAGCTTTTCGGCGGCGGCAGACCTATTCCACTCCGAGGGGTTCGGTCTGTGTGCGAAGTTCAATCCGGCTACGCAAACGCCAGAAGAATTCAGCCAGCGAATCTGCAGCATTGTCGGCGCAACCTTGAGCAGGAGCCGCGTCGATGGGAAGTACTACCTGCTGCCGCGCCGGGGTGTGCACGACCTTGATTCTCTCCCGATCCTGGCCGATGACGACATCCTCGAATACGAAGAGGAGCCGAGCGATCCGCTCGAGGCGGTCAACCAGGTCACCATCGAGTGGTTCGATCCGGTCAAGAAGCAGAAGCGCACTACAGCCCCCATACAGGCGCTTGGCGCGATCCAGGCGCTGGGCGGCGTCGTGGCAGAAAGCCTGTCCTATCCAGAGATCCCGACGGAGGACCTGGCGCTGCGAGTGGGTGCTCGCGACTTGGGGCAAAAGTCGACGCCGCTCAAGCGATTTCGACTCACGACCAACCGTGTCCCATACGCTTGGAGAGCCGGGGACTACTTTCGCCTGCAGGCGCCGCGGCGTGGCATTGCCGACATGGTGTGCGAAGTGGGCGAGATCGATGCAGGGGCGCCCCGCTCGGGCTCGATGCGGCTGGTGGCGATCCAGGACGTCTCGCAGATGCCGGCGACGGTCTACGTTAGCCCGGAGCCAGGCGTGGACACGGCGCCTTCGCAGGTGCCGGCTGTTCCGCCCCATCAGCGGCTGATCGAGGCCCCCTATGTCGAGCTCGCTGGGACTCTGCCGGCTGCAGAGCTGTCCGCACTGGCGGGCGACGCAGGCTTTGTGCTGGCCATGGCCAGCAGACCATCGGCCGGCGTCAACTTCACGCTCTACACGGCGGCATCTGGCGAAATCCTGGCTGACCAGGGATCCGGTGACTGGTGCCCCACCGCGCTTGTCGTGGAAGAAGCAGGGCAGGGTCCCGCCGACACGGAGTTCACACTCGACGAGGCCGAGAACCTTGACCTGGTGCAGGTAGGGTCGGCTGCGCTCTGGGGCGATGAGATCTGCCGGGTGGATGCGATCGATGTCGGCGCGGGCACCGTCACCCTCGGGCGAGGATGCGCGGATACCCCGCCCTTGCCGCATGCTGCCGGCGATCGAATCTGGTTCTACGATGCCTGGTCCGCAACGGACCGCCGTGAGTATGCCGGTGGTGAAGAGGTGTCAGCGAAGTTGAGGACCCGCACCGCCAGCCAGCTACTCGACGAGTCGCTGGCGCCGACGCTCCTGCTCGAACTGGACGAGCGGGCGGCGAGGCCCTACGCGCCGGGGCTGCTTCGCATCACGGACGATCTGGCCACTGCAGTCCCTTACCCCGAATCCGCAGTGGGCGAGCTGGTCGTGACCTGGGCGCATCGCGATCGCCTGCTGCAGGCTGACCAGCTTATCGACGAGGGAGCCTCCAGCATCGGCCCGGAGGCCGGAACAACCTACACCGTCCGCTTCTATCTGGACGGAGTGCTGGACGAAACCGAAACCGGCATCACCGGCACCAGCGCCACGCCCTACACCCTGAGCGGCAACGGCGTGGCGCGCGTGGAGGTGGAGGCGGTGCGCGACGGCCTCGCCAGCTGGCAGGTGGCCGCGGCCGAGTTCGCCTACCTGACCGCGCCGGCTGACGTTCGCGTGACCGACGCCGGAGACACCCGAATTACCGACAGCGGCGACCGCCGCACTACGGACTGAACGCCATGGCTGACACCAAAATTTCTGGCCTCCCCGATGCCGCCGCGCTGACCGACGCCGACCTGGCCGAGCTCGAGCAGCCCGGCGAAGCCGCCGGCACCCGAAGCCGCAAGGTGACCCTCGCGCTGCTGCGCGCCTACGCGCTGCGCTCGCCCGAGAACGTGCAGACCGGCACCAGCTACACCCTGGTGCTGGCGGACGCCTTCAAGCTGGTGGCGATGGACAACGCCACGGCGAACACCGTGACGGTGCCGCCGAACAGCTCGGTGGCCTTCCCGCTGGGCACGCGCATTGACCTGAGCCAGGACGGCGCCGGGCAGACCACCATTGTGGCCGACACCGGCGTGACCATCCGCACGCCGGAAACCCTGAAGCTGCGCAAACAGCGGGCGAAGGCCACGCTCATCAAGCGCGGCGCCGACACCTGGGACCTCGAGGGCAACCTGGAGGCGGCGCCGTGATTCCGCTGGGCATACTGGGCGGGGCCACGCCACGCGCCGCTGGCGGCGGGGGCGCCACCTACGCCACCCTGAACCCTTCCGACAAGTCGGCGAGCATCACGCTTTCCGGTGGCAATCTAATCGCCACTGGCGGCGTGAACAGCTCCGGCGTCGCACGGAGCGTTCAGGCCATAAGTGGCAAGCGATATTTTGAAGCGGTTATGATCACCATCAATACGGGTGTTGCGGTTGTGGCTGCTGGGGTCGCAACCTCCGCACACTCACTGACCGCATCCCTCGGGTATGCAAACCCGAACGGCTGGGCCTTTTGGGGGCGAAACACCGGCGCCAGGCATAACGGTGCCACCGCCATCGCTCGCACCAGCGCCAGCGGCGACGTGTTCGGATTTGCCGTGGACGAGCCGAACGGGAAGCTATGGATTAGGCAAAACGGTAGCTGGATTCAGGGGGACCCGGAAACCGACACCAATCCGATTTGGAGCAATCTTTCGGGGACCTTGTACGCCGCGGCGTGCCCCTGGGGCTCTGGCACAACTTCGGTCACGGTGGAAATGCGGTTCGACCCCGCCACTTTCAGTATTGCGGCGCCCGCCGGGTTTGACCCGATGACGGCGTGACCGTGGGCCAATTTTGGGCCACGTGGGCTCCGGTGATGGCGGTTGCGGGCGAAAGATTCGCAGGTGACACCATCTCGAGGTTCTACGCCACTCCATAGAACAGGGCGGCCGCGTCGGCGCTGCAACGCCGACGCGGCCACCGAAACGCACGCGCTCAACCGCGTGATCCCAGCCAGGGCCCTGCCGCCTCCCGGGAGGCAGGGCGAGGCTCCCCGATCTGGATCGCAAAGGTTGAGACATGCCAAACCCCATCATCCCCTGGCCCGGCGGAAAGCGTCGGCTGCTCAAGCACCTCTATCCCCACTTCCCGGCCCACGAGTGCTACGTCGAGGCCTTCGCCGGCGGCGCGGCCGCGCTGCTGCTTCGGCCGGCGCCGGCGCCGGTGGAGGTGCTGAACGACATCAACGGCGACCTGGTGCGCCTGTACCGCTGCGTGAGGCACCATCTGGACGAGTTCGTGCGCCAGTTCCGGTGGTCCCTCGTCTCGCGCCAGATGTTCGAGTGGGCGCAGCTCGAGCACCCTGACACCCTCACCGACATCCAGCGGGCCGCCCGTTTCTACTACCTGCAGAAGCTGGCCTTCGGTGGCAAGGTCTCCGGCCAGAACTTCGGCTACGTGGCCAGCGGCTCCGGGCCGCGGCTGAACCTGCTGCGGATCGAGGAGGAGCTCAGCGCCGTCCACGTTCGCCTGGCCAACGTGATCGTCGAAAACCTGCCTTGGCACGACTGCCTGCAGCGATACGACCGACCGGCCACCCTGCATTACCTGGACCCGCCCTACTGGCAGACCGAGGGCTACGGCGTCGACTTCCCCTTCAGCGAGTACGAGCGCATGGCCGAGCTCATGCGCAGCCTGCAGGGCAGGGCGGTGCTGTCGATCAACGACCACCCCGACATCCGGCGGGTCTTCGAGGGGTTTGCCATGGTGCCGCTGCAGATCCGCTACACGGTCGGGCGGGAAGGGCGGGACCAGGCGGCAGGGGAGTTGATCATCAAGAGCTGGGATGATCGGCAGGCGCAGTTGATCTGAGGCATGATCATCCGCGTTCACTTAGCGGAGCCGTTTCAATGAATGACGTCTGGCCTTGTGTAGTTTCTTCGCAGCAAGACCCCGAGTTGCTACTGAGGTTCGGCCCGCTGATCGATGGAGCTTTTTGCCGAATCGCCGCCGATGCTTCTGAAAGGGTTGCATGCCAACTCCTGATCGACACAGGGGCGGATGGCTTTGTTATTGATCAAGACTTGGCAGTCGCTCTTTCTCTTCCACTGCATCGAGAGCAGGTTGCGTTTGGACTGCATGGGCAGTCTCTCGTGAAGAAGTACATGGTGGAGATTCTGATGCCGGCCATGACGGCCGGTGGCAAAGGCATTGCCTTTAGAATGCCAGCAGAGTGCACAGGGGCTCCCGGATTGGCTTCTTTCTACCAAGCTCATGGACTGCACGTGAAGGGAATAATTGGACGGAACTTCCTTCAGTTTTGCTCGTTGACCATCGATGGTGTCAGCGGCAGAACCCATCTTTCGATCGGAGAGGGCGTTACCAAAAGTAAGGCCTAAGTGAGTCCGCGCAGCTCCGGGGCGAGGTAAGATGAATAGGCCAGCGGGGGGTCCCACCCCGGGCAATCGTAGCCCGGTGGTCGTCTCCCGCTGGTCGGCCCAATGGCCGCTTCTGCCGGCCTCTGTCGTTCGTTCACTTGACATTCCCCTGCAGGCGCCTACTCTTGGCCTGCCTCTAGGGGAGGGGCCAGGGGAGAGGTGATCCTCGAACACCATTCGAGGTCCAGCCATGAGTAAGCGTCTACGAGCTTTTGCCTATCAGATGCCCGACGGGATCTGGGTGGCTCACTGTGTTGACCTGTCGTTGGCTGCGCAGGGCGACTCCTACGGGGAGGTGCGCCGGAAGCTCCACGATCAGGTCGTCGACTATTGCAAGTACGTGAACTCGATCGATGATGCAGAGTTCCGTCGGCAGCTGATGCGTCGTCCCGCACCATTGGGCACCCGCGCCTTTTACTGGGTAGCGTTGCTCGGGCATCACCTTGGCATGCGCGTGAAGCCGTCCGCGCCGGTTCCGCCTAAGAGCTGGATCGAAAAGTCCTTGCCCCAATCCTGTTAAGCCATGGGGACAAGGGAGCGGCCGGTCGGCCACAAGGAAATGGTGGCGCTCCTGAAGAGGCTCGGGTTTGCCCAAGTCCGCTCGAACGGTTCCCATGAGCACTGGGAAGGGGTGTACGGCGGGAAGCGACGCCTGGTTACGCTCGACGAGCATCACAGCCCCTATCACCGGGGACTTCTTCGCGATATCCGCAACCAGATTGGCATCTCGAGGTCGGACTTCTGGTCGTCGGTCTAGGTCTGTCTCAGGCTCTGAGCCGCCCCACAGTATCCTTCGGCCCATGGCCAGCTCATCCTTTCGCGACCGCCTCATGCGCGGTTACGCCTGCACCCGAACCCTCGATCGTCAGGCCGACAGCCTGCGTAGCCGAATGGCCGACCTGGCCAGTGATCCGGCCGCCGCCGGCGACGTGCTGTCGGCCATACGGGCACTGAGGGAGACTCTTGATCGCGCCGAGAGGACGGCCCGGGAGCTGGCGGGGGAGCAAGGGTAGCGCTTGCGGTGGGCCTCTCCGGCCCGTATCATACGCGACCTAGCTGGATGCGGACGGGCTCGGCGGCCAGATAAGCCCCGAATCCTGCCCCCGCTACCAGTTTCTGGCGTCGGATCCGAAGGGAACCAACGCTCAGGCTTTTTCCCCGGGTCGGCTGCCAGGCCGTCCCCGGGGAAGCCGGAACCTGGATGTACCGGAAAAGGGCCTTACGGCCCTTTTTTGTTTTTGGAATTTGCGACAACGACAAGGCGCGGAGCGAAGGATGACCGGAAAGGCAACCGAAATCTGCGAACTGCTCGAACCCACCGTCTCGGCCCTGGGCCTGGAGCTGCTGGGCGCGGAGTTCGCGCCCACGGGCAACAGCGCGCTGCTGCGGCTGTACATCGACGCCCCCGGCCGGCACGTGGCCATCGAGGACTGCGAGGCGGTGAGCCGCGAGGTCTCGGCCGTGCTCGACGTCGAGGATCCGATCACCTCGGCCTACACCCTCGAGGTGTCCTCGCCGGGCATCGACCGCCCGCTGTTCACGCCTGCCCAGTTCGCCCGCTTCACCGGCGAGCAGGCGAAGCTGGGCCTGCGCCTGCCGGTCGACGGCCGCCGCCGCTTCCAGGCGCGCATCGTGCGCGTGGAGGGCGACCGGATCGTGCTCGACTTCGACGGCCGCGAGATGGTTGTCGCCCACGAGAACATCGAAAAGGCGCGCCTGGTCCCCGACCTGGTCGCCCTGGGCCTGGCGGCCCAGCCCAAACCAACCGGTCCGCGCGGCAAGCGCAAGGCCAACGAAGAATCCGATAACCCCTGAGGCGCCCGACGCCTTTCACGGAGCTGGAAGAGATGAGCAAGGAACTGTTGCTGGTGATGGAAGCGGTCGCCAATGAAAAAGGCGTACCGCGTGGCGTGATCATCGAGGCCATGGAGGCCGCGCTGGCTTCGGCCGCGAAGAAGCGCTACCACGAGCAGGACGTCGCCATGCGCGTCTCGATCAACTCCCGTGACGGCAGCTACGAGACCTTCCGCCGCTGGGAAGTCGTGGCCGACGACGTGGTGATGGAGTCGCCCGACCGCCAGATCCGCCTGATGGACGTGGTCGACGACAAGCCCGACGCGCAGATCGGCGATTTCGTCGAGGAGCAGGTCGAGAACGCCGAGTTCGGCCGCATCGCCGCCCAGGCCGCCAAGCAGGTGATCGTGCAGCGCGTGCGCGAGGCCGAGCGCGCCCAGGTGGTCGATGCCTGGAAGGACCGCGTCGGCGAGCTGGTCAACGGCATCGTCAAGCGCGTCGAGCGCGGCAACGTCTACGTCGACCTGGGCGGCAACGCCGAGGCCCTGATCCCGAAGGACAAGGCCATCCCGCGCGACGTGCTGCGCCCGGGCGACCGCGTGCGCGGCTACCTGCTCGACGTGCGCTCCGAGACCCGCGGCCCGCAGCTGTTCATCAGCCGCACCGCCCCTGAATTCATGATCGAGCTGTTCAAACTCGAGGTGCCGGAAGTCGGCCAGGGCCTGGTCGAGATCAAGGCCGCCGCCCGCGACCCGGGCGACCGCGCCAAGATCGCCGTGCTGGCCCACGACCACCGCACCGATCCCATCGGCGCCTGCATCGGCATGCGCGGCTCGCGCGTGCAGGCCGTGAGCAACGAGCTCAACGGCGAGCGCATCGACATCGTGCTGTGGTCCGACAACCCGGCCCAGTTCGTCATCAACGCGATGGCGCCGGCCGAGGTGCAGTCGATCATCGTCGACGAAGAGAAGCGCTCGATGGACCTCGCGGTCGCCGAGGACAAGCTGGCCCAGGCCATCGGCAAGGGCGGCCAGAACGTGCGCCTCGCCAGCCGCCTGACCGGCTGGCAGCTCAACGTCATGACCCAGGACCAGGTCACCGCCAAGTCCGAGGCCGAGCAGGCCGCCGCCCGCCAGCTGTTCATGGACAAGCTGGAGGTCGACGAGGAGATCGCGGGCATCCTGGTGTCCGAGGGCTTCAGCACGGTCGAGGAAATCGCCTACGTGCCCGCCGGCGAGCTGCTGGCGGTCGAGGGCTTCGACGAGGACATCGTCGAGGAACTGCGCGCCCGCGCCCGCGACGCGCTGCTCACCGAGGCCCTGCAGGTCGAGGAGGAGATCGAGGAGCACAAGCCGTCCGACGACCTGCTCTCGCTCGAAGGCATGGACGAGGCCACGGCCTACGCCCTGGCCGCGCGCGGCATCGTGAGCCGCGACGACCTGGCCGAGATGGCCACCGACGAGATCACCGACATCGAGGACATCGACGAGGAGCGGGCCGCGAAGCTGATCATGGCCGCGCGCGCGCACTGGTTCGAGTAAGGCCGACGCACCCTGCAATCCCCGAGTGTCACCATTGCGCGCCCCGGCGCGCAGGAAACCAAGGAATCACCGCCACATGTCCGAAGTCACCGTAGGTTCGCTGGCCAAAGTGCTGGGAATGCCCGTCGAGAAGCTGCTCGAGCAGCTGGCCGGCGCAGGCATGTCCTTCAGCGGGCCGGATCAGGTGGTCAGCAGTACCGAGAAGATGAAGCTGCTCGGCTTCCTTCGCCGGACGCACGGCAAGGATGAAAAGGCCGCCGAAGCCGGCGCGCCGAAGAAGATCACCCTCCAGCGCCGCAAGCAGGAGGAGCTGACCGTCAGCGCCGGCAAGTCCAAGTCCACGGTCACCGTCGAGGTGCGCCAGAAGCGCACCTACGTCAAGCGCGACGTGGTCGAGGAGCCCGTCACCGACGAGCGCGCCGAGGCCCTGCGCAAGCTCGAGGAGTCGAAGGCGCGCAACGAGGCCGAACTGGCCGCGATCGCCGAGTCCGACCGCAAGCGCCAGCTCGAGCGCGAGGCCGAGGAGGCCGCCCGCCGCAACGAGGAGGCCGCCCGTGCCGCCGCCGGCGACGCGCCGTCCGAGCCCGAGCCCGAGCCCGTCGCCACGCCGGCGCCGGCCCCGGCGTCCGCGCCCGAGGC
>NZ_KZ679088.1 GCF_003024235.1 Arenimonas caeni
TTCCCCGGACTTGGGTGAAGAACCAAAAAGAAACGGGGTCAGGTTCACTTCCGACTTGCCGGAAGTGAACCTGACCCCGTTTCTGCTTGCGGTAGCCTAGAATCCGGGCGACGGGACCGGGGGATGCGTGCGATGTACCTGAAGAAATTCTTCGGCGAAGTGGCCAGCCCGCATCCCTGTGCCAACTGCCGGGGCGACGAGACGCTCGGCTTCGGCGTGCGCATGGCCTTCCAGCCCATCGTTGACGTGGCCACGCGCAGCATCTTCGGCTACGAGGCCCTGGTGCGCGGAGAAGGCGGCGAAAGCGCCGGCGAGGTCATCGCCCGGGTGCCGCCGGAACTGCTCTACCGCTTCGACCAGACCTGCCGGGTGGCGGCCATCGACACCGCCGCGCGCCTGGGCATGACGACGCGCCTGTCGATCAATTTCGCGCCCAACGCCGTGTACGAGCCCGCCACCTGCATCCGGCTGACCCTGGCGGCCGCCGAGCGCTGCGGTTTCGACCCGCGCCGGCTGATCTTCGAGGTCACCGAGTCGGAGAAGATCCGCGACGTGCCGCACGTGGTGCGCATCATCAAGGACTACCAGGGCCGCGGCTTCCTCACCGCCATCGACGATTTCGGCGCGGGCTACGCCGGCCTGAACCTGCTGGCCGAGTTCCAGCCCGACGTGGTCAAGCTCGACATGGCCCTGATCCGCGGCCTCGATGCCGACCGCGTGCGCCGCTCGATCACCAGCGGCATCGTCGCCACCTGCCGCTCGCTCGGCTGCGAGGTGTTGGCCGAGGGCGTGGAAACCCTGGGCGAGTTCCGCGAACTGCGCGACATGGGCATCCGCCGCTTCCAGGGCTTCCTGTTCGCCAAACCCGCGCTCGAGGCCCTGCCCGAAATCGACCCCGCGCTCTGGGACCACCTCGACGCCGCCGGCGAGGCCTGAAAGAAACGGGGTCAGGTTCACTTCCAGCCATGCGCTGGAAGTGAACCTGACCCCGTTTCCGTTCCGGGCCCGGAGGCCCTGCCCCAGGATCAGGCGGCGGTGCGCGCCGCCTCGGGGTTGTTCCAGCGCGCCAGCAGCTCCGCCTCGCGCGCCTTGGCCTTGGCCAGGTGCGCTTCCTTGACGTGGCCGTAGCCGCGGATGTGTTCCGGCACCGAGGCGATCTCGGTGGCCAGGCCCACGTTGTCGCCGTCGAGGCGCTCGAGCAGCGAATCGACCTGCTTCGCGTAGTCGGCGATCAGCTGGCGCTCCATGCGGCGCTCTTCGGTCTTGCCGAAGATGTCGAAGGCGGTGCCACGCAGGCCCTTCATCTTCGCCAGCAGCTTGAACGCCGTGAAGATCCAGGGGCCGTATTCCTTCTTCACCAGGTGGCCGTCGGCGTCGCGCTTGGCCAGCAGCGGCGGGGCGAGGTTGAAGTGGATCTTGTAGTCGCCCTCGAACTGCTGCTCGATGCGGCGCCTGAACTCGCCCGAGGTGTAAAGGCGCGCCACTTCGTACTCGTCCTTGTAGGCCATGAGCTTGAAGTAGTAGCGGGCCACGGCCTCGGTGAGCTTGGTGGAGCCGGGCGCCTTGCGGGCCTCGGCCTGGCGCACCTTGTCCACCAGGGCCACGTAGCGGCCGGCGTAGGCCTTGTCCTGGTAGTCGGTGAGGAACTTCACGCGGCGCTCGATCATCTCGTCGAGGTTCACGCTCAGGCGCTCGTCGTCGAGCGGCAGGGCGATGACGTCGGTGGCCGGCGCCTCGGCCAGGCCCGCCGCCTCGAGCACGGCCTGCGGGTTGATCGCCGCCAGGCGGCCCCAGGCGAAGGCGGTGCGGTTCATCTCCACGGCCGCGCCGTTGAGCTCGACCGCGCGCATCAGCGCGTCGTACGACACCGGCACCAGGCCGCGTTGCCAGGCCACGCCCAGCATGAACAGGTTGGTGGCGATGGCGTCGCCCATCAGCGCCGTGGCGATCTCGGTGGCCGCCACCTGCAGCGGCTCGCGGCCGCCGAGCGCGGTGCGGATGGCATCGACGATGCCGGCCGCCGGGAACTGCATGTCCGGCATGCGGGTGAACGGCCCCGGCATGGCCTGGTAGTCGTTGATGACGACCTCGGTGCGGTCGGCGCGGATCTTCGACAGCGCCCAGTAGTCGTTCACCACCACCATGTCGCAGCCCAGCACCAGGTCGGCCTCGCCCGCGGCGATGCGCACGGCGTGGATGTCGGCCGGGTTCCGGGCGATGCGCACGTGCGTGGTGACGGCGCCGCCCTTCTGGGCCAGGCCGGTCTGGTCGAGCACGCTGGCGCCCTTGTGCTCGAGGTGCGCGGCCATGCCCAGCAGGGCACCGATGGTCACCACGCCGGTGCCGCCGACGCCGGTGATCAGGATGTTCCAGGGCTGGTCGAGCTCGCTGCGGAACTGCGGCGCCGGCAGGTTCTCCAGCAGCTCCTTGTTGCCGGTGCCCTTGCGCTTGCGCAGCCCGCCGCCCTTGATGGTGACGAAGCTCGGGCAGAAGCCCTTCACGCAGCTGAAGTCCTTGTTGCAGTTGGACTGGTCGATCTCGCGCTTGCGGCCGTACTCGGTTTCCTTGGGCAGCACCGACACGCAGTTCGACTTCACGCCGCAGTCGCCGCAGCCCTCGCACACCAGCGAGTTGATGGCGGTGCGCTTGGCCGGGTCCGGCATCTTGCCGCGCTTGCGGCGGCGGCGCTTCTCTGCCGCGCAGGTCTGGTCATAGATGATGACCGTGGTGCCCGGCACTTCGCGCAGGCGCTTTTGCTGCGCGTCGAGCTCGCTGCGGTCGAAGAACTCGACGCCCGACGGGAAGATCGACCGGTCCGACCACTTCTCGATGTCGTCGCTGAGCACAACGATGGTCTGCACGCCCTCGCTGCGCACCTGGTGGGCGATGTCCGGCACGCTGAGCGTGCCGTCCACCGGCTGGCCGCCGGTCATGGCGACCGCGTCGTTGTAGAGGATCTTGTAGGTGATGTTCACCTTGGCGGCGATCGACTGGCGGATGGCCAGCGAGCCGGAATGGAAGTAGGTGCCGTCGCCCAGGTTCTGGAAGACGTGCTTTTCCTCGGTGAAGGGCGCCTGGCCACTCCAGGTGACGCCTTCGCCGCCCATGTGGGTGAAGGTGTCGGTCTTGCGGTCCATCCAGGTCACCATGTAGTGGCAACCGATGCCGCCGAGCGCGCGCGAGCCTTCCGGCACCACCGTCGAGGTGTTGTGCGGGCAGCCCGAGCAGTAGTGCGGCACGCGCGGGAAGTTGGCGCGCGGCGCGGCCAGCTCCTTTTCCTTGGCGGCGATCCACTTGAGGCGGTTGTCCATCGCCTCGGACTGGAAGAAGCGCTGCACGCGGGCGGCGATCACCCGGGCGATGCGCGCCGGGGTCAGCTCGTTGGTGCTCGGCAGCACCCAGTTCTCGTCCTCGTCGTACTTGCCGACGATGGACGGGCGCTGGCCGTGCTCCCAGTTGTACATGTACTCCTTCATCTGCCGCTCGACGAAGCTGCGCTTCTCCTCGACGACGATGATGTCCTCCAGGCCGCGCGCGAACTCGCGGATGCCCAGCGGCTCCAGCGGCCAGGTCATGCCGACCTTGTAGACGCGGATGCCGATGTCCTCGGCCACCTTGCGGTCGATGCCCAGGTATTCCAGCGCCTGCAGCACGTCCAGGTAGCTCTTGCCGGTGGTGACGATGCCCAGGCGGGCGCGCGGCGAATCCACCACCACCTTGTCGATGTGGTTGGCGCGGGCGAAGGCCTGCGCGGCCTTCACCGCGTACTGGTGCAGGCGCATTTCCTGGTCCAGCGGCGGGTCCGGCCAGCGGATGTTGAGGCCGCCCGGCGGCAGTTCGAAATCACCCGGCAGCACGATGTCGAGCTGGTGCGGGTTTACGTTCACCGAGGCGGAGGACTCGACCGTTTCGGCGATGGTCTTGAAGCCGATCCAGCGGCCCGTGTAGCGGCTCATGGCCCAGCCCAGCAGGCCCATGTCGAGGATGTCCTGCACGCCGGCCGGGTTGAGCACCGGCATCATCGCGCTCTCGAACTCACCCTCGGAGCCGTGCGGCAGGGTCGACGAGCGGCAGGCGTGGTCGTCGGCGGCCAGCGCCAGCACGCCGCCCATGGCCGAGGTGCCGGCGGCATTGCCGTGCTTGAACACGTCGCCGCAGCGGTCCACGCCCGGGCCCTTGCCGTACCACATGGCGAACACGCCGTCGTACTTCGCGCCCTTGAACAGGTTGGTCTGCTGCGAACCCCAGACCATCGTCGCGCCCAGGTCCTCGTTCAGGCCCGGGGTGAACTCGATGGCACTGGCCTTGAGGTGCTTGCGCGCGCGCCACAGCTCGAGGTCGAAGCCGCCCAGCGGCGAGCCGCGGTAGCCCGAGATGAAGCCGGCCGTGTTGACGCCGGCGGCGCGGTCGCGCATCTGCTGCATCAGCGGCAGGCGCACCAGCGCCTGCACGCCGGAGAGGTAGATCCGGCCTTCCTCGCGGGTGTACTTGGACTCGAGGTCGTACTCGCGGTCGAGCGCGACGGGCGGGGTGGGGATGGCGGACATGGGGGGTCGTTCCGGAAGCTGAGCAAAGACTCGGAATTATAGCAGCCGGGGGTGTCCCGACCCGTTGGCCGCCCCGCCCGCGCCCGTCAGCCCACCAACAGCCGCCACCCCAGCCAGGCGGGGATGCCGAGGAAATAAAGCGCCCGCGCCAGCGTGAAGGTGCGCGAACGCAGGCCGGCGGCGCGGCCGGGGGCCAGGCGCAGGGCCAGCGCGGTGGCGGCCTCGACCAGCACGCGCAGGGCCGCAGCCACCAGGGCCAGACCCAGCATCCACGACAGCCACCAGATGCCCAGACCCAGCCACCAGGCGCCCCAGCCGTGCACCTGGGCCTCGCCGAAAGCGCCGCCGAAGGTGATCACCTGGTGCAGGCGGAAGGCGATGGCCGCCGGCAGCAGCGGGAACAGGCCGAACTTCAGCCAGGGCCGGTCGAGCCAGGGCGCGGGGCCGCTGGCGCGGATCTGGTCGCGGCGCGCGTCGGCGCCCGACCTCGGGCCGTCCAGCCGCGCCGGCGAGCCGGCCGCCGCCAATGCCGCCAGCAGGGCCACCGGGTCGGCCAGCTGCAGCTGCTGTCGCCAGTCCTGGCCCGACGCGAGCCGGAGCGCCACGCCGCTTCCGGGCCAGGGCAGGCGCCAGGGCCGCAGGCCGACGATCGAGGCCAGCGGGATCGATACCTGTTCGCGCCGGCCCGTCAGCAGCAGGGACTCGCCCTGGACCTGCCAGCGCGCGCCGAACCAGGCGCGCAGCGCCCAGGCCAGGCTCGCCGGCAGCAGCACCGCCAGCGTGAACACCTGCAGCTGGCCGAGCGTGGCCACCTGCCAGCCCACCCGCAGCGCCATGTCCAGCGCCAGCCAGGCCAGGCCGAGGCCGGCGAGGGCCTGCAGCGCGCCGAGCGCCACGCGCGCCGCCGGCGCCAGCAGCAGCACGCGATCATCGGTGCGGCGCAGCGGCTGCCGCCGCGACCAGGCCTGCAGGCCGCGGGCCAGCGCCCACAGCGCCAGCGCCAGCGCGGCCACGCGGCCCACCCAGTCGCCCCAGAGCACGGCCAGGGTGGGCGGCGGCGCCAGCACGGGAAGGGGCACGGTCAGCACGGCCTGGTCATTGGCCGGCGTCACGGCCAGCACTTCGCCCGAGGTGTCGACGAACGCGCTCAGGCCGGTGGTGGTGACGCGCAGCTGCGGCAGCCGCGTCTCGATGCTGCGGAAGGCCGCCACCGCCAGGTGCAGCCGGGCGCCGCGGCCACCGCGACTGAACCAGGCGTCGTTCGACAGCCCGACCAGGGCCTGTGCGCCGAGGCGGGCACCGTCGATGGCGAGCGCGGGGCGCACGTCGTCCAGGCAGATCAGCGGCGCCACCTCCACCTGGCGGCCATCGCCGGTGCGCAGTGGCAGCACGCGCGCGCCGTCGCCGCGCTGCCAGCTGCCGGCCCAGGGCAGCCAGCGCCGCAGCACCGGGCCGTCGAGCCAGGCCGGCACGTACTCGGTGAGGGGGAAGGGATGGGTTTTGCGATAGGTGGCCAGGCGGCCCCGGCCCGGCTCGAGGAACACCGCCGCGTTGTATTCGCCGGCCTCGTCGAGGTCGTAGGTGCCGAACACCAGCGGCAGGCCGATCGCATTCACGAAGGACTGGATCTCGGCGTCGAGCGCCGCGCCGTCCTCGCTGCGCGGGCTGCCGAAGGTCGTCGGGTACACCGTCTCGGGCCACAGCAGCACATCGGCCCCGTGCTCGCGCCTGGCCGACCAGGACAGCGCGTAGTGCGTGTCGAGCACGTGCCGTACCGCGCCGTAGGTGCCGTGCTCCGTCCGCAGCGCGGCGTAATCGCCGAGGTTGGCCTGCACCAGGGCCACGCGCAGCACCGGCGCGTCCTCGGGCAGCCCTGGCAGCGTGGCCAGCCGCCAGGCGCCGTAGCCCGACCAGAAGGCCAGCAGCACGGCCACCGGCGCCAGTGCGCCGATGAAGGCGCGTGCGCCCTGGCGGCGCCGGCCGATCGCCAGCGCGATGCCCTGGTTGACCAGCAGCAGCAGGAAAGTCAGCAGCGCCGCGCCGCCGAGATCGGCGGCCTGGCGCAGCCAGGTGGCCGGCAGCAGGCCATGGCCCAGGGTGTCGCCCAGCAGCTTGGGCCACAGCGCCTCGCAGGCCACCCAGGCGGCCGCCGCGGCCAGCGCGCGCACGGCGTCGCCGTGGCGGCGGCCGGCGAAATGGTGCACCAGCGCGAAGGCGATCCACTGCGGCTGCAGCAGCGGCGCGGCCAGCACCAGGGCGGTGAAGCCGGCCATCGGGCCGAGCCCGGTGTAACTGCCAATGGCGGCACCGAACCAGCCCAGCACGAAGGCGGTGAAGGCCACCGACACCGCCCAGCCCGCCAGCAGCGCGCCGCGCCAGCCGCGGGTCCCTTCCAGCGCCAGCAGCCAGGGCACCAGGGCCACCAGGCCCAGCCACCAGCCGGCCCCGCCGCCCGAGTAGATCCACAGCAGTGCCGGCGTGGCCAGCAGGGCCAGCGGCAGGCGCGCGCGAAGAAGGACAGACCGGTCCATGGCCACGGGCATCGACTCCTTGGGAAACCGTCAGGGTTGGTCCGGACGCACCCAGCGCAGGGGCAGGTCCTTGGGCGCGAGTTCGGGCGGCACCACGCCGTTGGCCGGCAGGGCGACCAGGTTGCCCTGGGCATCGCGGAACTCGGCGCCGGGCGCGAACATGAGGATCGCCTCGATCGGCCGCCCGTCGTCGTGGAACTGGTGGTGGCGCAGGTAGCCCTCGGGCAGTTCGTAGTCCTCGGGCACGGCCAGGCCTTCGAGCGGCGGGCTGGTGCCCGGCGGGTTGAAGGCGCCCAGGCCGGTGTGGATGCCGGCTTCCTGCAGCGCGGTGATCAGCTCGGCGCCGGTCGGTTCCGGGTCGCCGGGACGGAAATGCACGGCGAGGTCGTCCGGGTCGACGCTGGGCAGCTCAACGGGAATCTCGGGCGGCGGCATCGGGCGCGACGGGCGTTTGGCCGCCGGGGCGGGTGCCTCCGGCGCGGGCATCGCCACCGCGGGCGGCGAGGGTTCCGGCCAGAGCCACCAGGCCAGGCCCGCGCCCACGCCCAGCAGCAGCACCAGCGCGACGCCCGGCGAGAGCCGGGCGCCGCGTTGCCGCGGCGTCACCGTCACGCCGTCCCGGTCGGGCGGCGTGCGCGGTGTCTGCGGGCTGGCCATGGCCGGCGGCCCCCGTCCTCAGGGGCTGGCCGGGTTGTAGACCGACAGGGCCCAGCCCATGCGCTCGTGGCCGGCGGTGTTCCAGACGGGGCTCTTGCCGCCGCTGAAGCTGGTGTAGCGCGGCGCCACGGTGCCCGAGCTGCCGCCCCACAGGCCGGCGCTGACGGTGCGGCCCAGGTAGGTCGGGTGCACGTCGTCGGACTGGATGTAGTCGTAGCTGCTCGAGGACGAGACGAGCTTGAAGTTGGCGTCGCGCAGGGTCGGCCTGAGGCTGCCGGTGATGCGGCCCACGTAGCTGGCCTCGGACTCGCCGGCCACGTAGCGCAGCGCGTCGGCATCGACCACGCCATCGCCGTTGCTGTCGTAGTCCGCGCCCATGTACTGGGCGAAGCTGTCGGCGCACTTGAAGCCCTTCTGGCGCGCGTACTCGCACATCCAGTAGTTCATCTTCACGATCGCCGGCAGGAAGCGGTCGCGCATGTTCACCGTCTGCCCGGTGGTCGCGTCGCGGCAGCTGCTCTGCACGTTGTCGGCGTTGAAGCCCGGGTAATAAAGGTTGGACACCACCTTGAGCCGGGTGTTGGGGTGGGCGTTGGCGTTGATGTAGTCCATCGCCGCGGCCACGTTGGTCTTGCAGGCGTTCACGGCGGCGTCGAGCCCGGCGTAGTTGCAGGTGCCGGTCTGCTTCTTGAAGGCGGTGCGGGCCTGCAGGCCGTCGTTGCCGCACATCTCGAAGGTCACCACGCGGGTGCTGGCGGCCTGCATGTAGGAGCGTTCGGCGACGATCTTGTTGCGGTAGACGTCGTTGGCGACGGCGCCCGACTTGGCGCGGCGCACGCTTTCGATGTCGGCGTTCCACAGCGCCGAGAGGTACTCGGCATCGACCGTCGGCGCCGCGTACAGGCCGGCGTTGCTGATCGAGCCGTTGTAGCCGGCGTAGATCGAGTCGCCGTAGGCGACGACCCGGTACTTGGCCGTCGTGCCGGAGCGGTCGATCGTCCAGGACACGTTCTGGTTGAGCGTATTGGCCATCGTGGCGCCGCTGAAGGCGAGCAGCACGAGGGCAGGCAGGTACCGGCTGGCGGCACCGCGGAGCGACGTCTTCATTCCCTATCCCCTTTCCAAGAAGTGGTACGCAATGGACGCAGGCCGCGCCCGGTATTTGCACTCAATCCACTTGCCGCGATGCCGCCCCCGGGTCCCCGGGACGTCCCCTCATCGCCGCCCGGACGCTAGCGTATGGCCGACCCCCCTGCAATGTGCGCTGCAGCACAGAATCGCCCCCTGCCGGCCCCGGGCTTCCTGAACGGCAGGGAGCGCGGTTACAGTGGCCCTGGCGCATCTCAGGGGTGGGCACCAATGGGTTTGGCTGGCCTGACGGTAATGCTGGTCGAGGACCACGGCTTCCAGCGCCGGCTGGGCCTGCGCCTGCTCGCCGACCTGGGTCTGGACCGCGTGCACGAGGCCGCCGACGGCTACCAGGCCCTGGACCTGCTGCGCGGCCTGCCCGAGCCGCCCGACGTGGTGCTGGTGGACCTGGACATGCCTGGCATGGACGGCGTCGAGTTCATCGGCATCGTCGCCCAGGAAAACCTCGCCCATTCGATCGCCGTGGTCAGCGCCATGGAGCCGGCCCTGCTGCACACCGTGCAGGTGATGGCCAAGGCCTCGGGGCTGCGGGTGCTCGGCTGCATCGAGAAGCCGCTGACCCCGGGCAAGCTCACCACGGTGCTGTCGCTGTTCGAGTCGGGCCCGGGTCCGGCGCCGGTCGCCGCCGAGGTGGAGGTGACGCTCGATCAGGTGCGCATGGCGCTTTCGCGCGGCGAGATCACGGCGTATTTCCAGCCCCAGGCCGAGTTCGGCAACGGCAAGATCGTCGGCGTCGAGGCGCTGGCGCGCTGGCGCCTGCCCGACGGCCGGATGGTGCCGCCGGTGGTGTTCGTGCCGCTGATGGAAGCCGGTGGCCTGGTCGACGAGCTCACCACGCTCATGCTGGTCCAGTCCTGCGCCTGGTCCAAGCGCTGGCAGGCGCGTGGGCTGGACCTGAGGGTCTCGGTGAACGTGTCGGCGCAGAACCTCACCGGCCCGGAAGTGGCCGATCGCTACGAGGCGGTGCTGCGCGAGCACGGCGTCAACGCCGACCGGATCGTGCTGGAGATCACCGAGAGTTTGGTGATGAGCGACACCGCCCGCGGGCTGGGCATGCTGGCCCGGCTGCGATTGAAGGGCTTCGGCCTGAGCGTGGACGACTTCGGCACCGGCTATTCCTCGCTTTCCCAGCTTTCGCAGACCCCCTTCACGGAACTCAAGATCGACCGCGGCTTCGTTTCCGGCGCGCCGAGCCAGCCGCGCAAGCGGGCGATGATCGAAACCAGCCTCGACCTGGCCCGGAAACTCGACCTGGCGGTGGTGGCCGAAGGCGTCGAGACGATCGAGGAGTGGCAACTGCTGGCCCAGCTTGGCTGCGACTTCGCGCAGGGCTACCTGATCTCGCCGCCGGTACCGGGCGAACAGCTGCCCGACGCCATCCAGCGCTGGCGGCAGACCCAGCACTGAGTGGCGATGGCGTCCGGCGGCCGCCCCAGGTTCGGCATCCGGATCCAGCTGCTGGGCCTGTTCGGCCTGCTGCTGCTCACCGGCGCGGCCGTGCTGGGCCTGGACGAGTACGAGCGCCAGCTCAACCAGCGCGCCCTGGTCGAGCTCAAGGACGAGTCGCTGTCCGGGCTGCGCCGCATCAAGGCGGTGTCGGACGCCTACGGCATGGACGTGGTCGACACCACGTTCCGGGTGCGCAACTATCTGATCAGCTGGGAGGAAGGCGTGCAGGTGGTCGACCACGCCCGCCTGCGCATCCGCGACCACTGGCAGGCGCTGGAGCAGATGCCGCTGACCCCCGAGCAGGAGCAGATCTTCGCCCAGGTCGGGCGCAACAAGGTGCGCGCCGACACCGCCATCGAGACCCTGCGGCAGATCCTGCTGCAAAAGGACATCGTCGCGCTGGCCCGCTTCGCCGACACCGAGCTCTACCCGGCCATCGACCCGGTGACCACGCGCATGAAGCACCTGGGCGACCTGGAGATGATCGAAGCCGAGCAGAAGGTGCGCGCGCAGGCCGAGCGCGCCCAGCGCGCCGCCTGGATCCGCACCTCGCTGAGCTTCACCACCCTGCTGGTGGTGGCCCTGGTGGGCCGCAAGCTGCTGCGCAACATCTACCGGGGCGTGGAATCGCTGACCGCGCTGGCCCAGCAGATGCGCCGGCACGACTACCAGGGCAAGGCCCGCTACGAACCCGAGGGCGAGCTGGGCGAAGTGATGGACGCGTTCCTGGTGATGCGCGACGACGTGCGCAAGTTCGAGTCCGAACTCAACGAGCAGCTGGCGCGCAACGAGCAGGTGCGCGCCGCGCTGCAGGAGCGCGAGCTGTTCCAGCGCTCGCTGTTCGCCGCCGCGCGCGTGGCCATCATGTCCATGGACGGCGAAGGCCGCTTCACCAGTTTCAATCCGCAGGCCGAGCGGCTCACCGGGCATCGCGCCGACCAGGTGGCCGGGCGGGCCGGCCTCGACCTGCTGGTCCGTCCCGACGAGCTCGAGGCGCTGGCGGCCCGGCTCACCGCGGCGCGCGACCAGGCGGTGCCGGCCGATTCGCGCCTGTTCCCGCTGCTGATCGACCAGGCCCCCGAGCCGATGGAGCTGTGCTTCGTGCGCAAGGACGGGGTCGAAGTGCCGGTGCTGCTGGCCACCTCGGCCATGCGCGACGCCACCGGCCGCACCGTCGGCTACCTGGCCGCGGCCACCGACCTCACCCAGATCAAGCAGCTCGAGCAGCGCCTGCGCGCCAGCGAGGCGCGCGCGCTGGAAGCCAGCGAGGCCAAGTCGAATTTCGTGGCGGCGATGAGCCACGAGATCCGCACGCCGATGATCGGCGTCACCGGCATGCTCGAAGTGCTCGAGCACAGCCGGCTCGACGAGGAGCAACGGCGTACGGTCGAGGTGATCCGGCAGTCGGCGCGCTCGCTGCTGCAGATCATCGGCGACATCCTGGATTTCTCGAAGGTCGAGGCCGGCCGGCTCGAGCTTTCGCCCACCACGCTCTCGCTGCCGCGGCTGCTGCAGTCGACGGTGGCCAACTTCAGCGGCTCGGCCTCGTCCAAGGGCCTGGTGCTGCTGTGCGAGGTGGACGACCGGATCGGTCCGGCGCATCTCGCCGATGGCCTGCGGCTGCGGCAGATCCTGTCGAACTTCCTGTCGAACGCGATCAAGTTCACCGACCGCGGCATGGTGGAGGCGGCGCTGGAATGGCGCGGCCGCGAGGGCGAGGGCGACCGGCTGTGTTTCCGGGTCACCGACACCGGCATCGGCGTCACGCCCGAACAGAAAGCGCGGTTGTTCCAGCCCTTCTCGCAGGCCGAGGGCAGCACCACGCGCCGCTTCGGCGGCACCGGCCTGGGCCTGGTGATCGCGCGCCGGCTGGCCGAGCTGATGGGCGGCGAGATCCACATGGAAAGCACGCCCGGCGCCGGCACCACGATGCGGCTGGAACTGGCGCTGCCGCGCGGCCGCGAGGACGAACTCGAGCCCGAGGCCGCGATCGGGCCGGCCGCGGGCTTCCTGGCCCGGCCGCTGCCCGCCATCGAACAGGCCGAGGCCGAGCGCAGCCTGGTGCTGGTGGTCGACGACCACCCGACCAATCGCCTGGTGGTCGGTCGCCAGCTGGCGCTGGCCGGTTACGCCAGCGAAAGCGCCGAGGACGGCCGCAAGGGCCTGGAGGCCTGGCGCAGCGGCCGCTATGCGCTGGTGCTGTCGGACGTGCACATGCCGGAAATGGACGGCTACGAATTTGCCCGGGCGCTGCGCGCCGAGGAGGCCGCGCGCGGCCTGCCGCGCACGCCGGTGGTGGCGCTCACCGCCGCCGCGCTCAAGGGCGAGGCCGAACGCTGCCTGTCAGCGGGCATGGATGCCTACCTTGCCAAGCCGGTCTCGATCCCCGAACTGGTGGCCATGCTGCAGCGCTGGCTGCCGCATACGGTGCCGCTGGCCGGCGACATGAAGGCCGCCGCGCCGCTGCCGCAGGTGTCGGGCGACCCGCTGCCGCTCGACCCGTCGGTGCTGGCGCCGCTGACCGGGGGCGACCCGGAGGCGACCCGGGAAGTGCTCGACGACTTCCTGGCCACCACCGAGGCCGACATGGCGCCGCTGCGCGGTGCCCGCGCCGACGGCGACCTGGCCGCGCTGGCGCGCCAGGCCCACAAGGTCAAGGGCGCCGCGCGCCTGGTCGGCGCGCTGCCGCTGGGCGAGGCCGCCGCCGCGCTGGAAGCCGCGGCCAAGGCCGGCGAGTGGGACCAGGTGCTGCCCTGCGTGGCCGACCTGGAAACCGCCTTCGAGCGCCTGAAGCGCCACCTGGCCTGAGCGAGGGGTCGGAGGTAATTTCCTGCGGAAATTACCCCCGACCCCCGGCCTTTCTGGCGAAGATACGACCTGCCCACCCCCTTTGAGCTCGCGCCTGCATGGCCTTTGATGCCTTCGCCCTGATCCTGACCATGCTCGCCCTGGGCCTGCTGCTGCAGCGCCTGAAGGCCTTCCCCGAAAGCGCGCCGGAAGTGCTCAACAAGGTCGTGCTCCATGTCTGCCTGCCAGCCGCGGTGCTGCTGTACGCGCCGCGGCTGGTGCTCGACGCCGGCGTGCTGGCCGTGGCGGCGGTGCCCTGGGCCCTGGTCGGCGTGACCGTGCTCGTGGTGGGCCTGCTGGCGCGCCTGATGGGCCTGCGCCGCGACGAGAAGGCGGTGCTGCTGCTGTGCGTGGCGCTGGGCAACACCAGCTTCCTGGGTTATCCGCTGGTGCGCGCGCTGCTGGGCGAAGCGGCGCTTCCGTACGCCGTCATCTACGACCAGTTCGGCGCCTTCCTCATCCTCTCCACCTTCGGCCTGTACGTGCTGGCGCGCTACGGCGGCGACGCCGAGCCGACCCCGCGCGACATGCTGCGCCGCGTCGCCAGTTTCCCGCCCTTCCTGGCGATGGTGTTCGGGCTCACGCTGATGCCGGCCGAGCCGCCGGCCTGGATCGCCGCCGGCCTGCAGCGCCTGGCCGACGCGCTGCTGCCGCTGGTGGTGCTGGCGATCGGCCTTGGATTGAAGCTGAAGCTGCCGCGCGGCGAGCTCAGGCCGCTGGCCGCCGGCCTGCTGCTCAAGCTCGGCGTGATGCCGCTGGTGGCGCTGGCGATCGTCTCGCTGCTGCCGCTGGGCCTCGGCCCGGTGGCGCGCGACACCATCGTGCTCGAAGCGGCCATGCCGCCGATGATCACCGCCGCCGCCCTGGCGATATCGCACCGACTGGCGCCCAGCCTGGCCTCGGCCATGGTGGGCTATGGCATCCTGCTTTCACTCGCCACCCTGCCCGCCTGGGCCTGGCTGCTCAGGCAGCTGGCCCTCTAGGCCGCCCTTGCACGAGGGCCTCCAGAAAGACAGGAGCCACGACCGCATGACGCCCTGCAAAGCCCTCGTCCTCGCCACCCTGCTAAGTGCCGGCGCAGCCGCCGCCGAAGCCAGCTCTGCGCCTGCGCCGGTTGATCCCGATCACGGCCGCGAAGCCACGCTGCGCTATTTCCTGGCCGCCGCAGAAGCCGAGGGCGACCTGGTTTCCGATGCCACCCTGCTCAAGGCCCTGGAACTGCATCAGGAGGCCGGGGGTGCGCTCGATCCCGCCCTGCGCGCGCGCGTGGAGGTGGTGCGCGCCGAACTGGCCGCCCGCGTCGATGCCGCGCGCGACAAGGACCCGGTGCTGCTGGCGACCCGTCTGCGCTGCCTGCCGGCCGAGCGTGCGCAGGCAGGCTGCGAACAGGACCTGGCGCGGCTGGCGGAACTGGCGGGCGACAACGGCTACCACCACCTGCTGGTGATGATGCATGCCTGGGCCCGCGCCGACGCCGACGCCTTCCTGCGCCACGCGCGCCTGGCGGCCGAAGCGCCCGACTTCCGGCATGACATCGAAGTGGTCTTTGGCTCGGTGCATGAGCGCCTGCAGCAGGCGCCCGACGACCTGATGCCGCGCACGCAGGAGACCGAAGCCATTCCGGCGGCCGGGCTGTGGGCCATGGGCGTGGCGGCGGCCGTCGCGCTGCCGCCTATCCAGTACTACTCGCAGCCCTGCCGGGAGTCGGAGGGCGAGCTGCGCGAACACTGCCTGGCCATCGCCGACCAACTGCTCGAACACGGCTGGACCGGCATCGACATCCGCATCGCGCATGATATCTACCAGGCCCTGGGCGATCCGGAGCGCGAGGCCCGGGCGCAGGCCCGGATCGACCAGCTCGCCTGGCAGCAGCAGTTCCTGGGCGAGATGGAGGCGCGCATGGATCGCCACCAGTGGCAGGCCTACTTCGACGCCTATGCCGAAGGTGGCGAGACGGCAGCGTTCGCCGAGGCCGCCGAAGGTCTCGGCTACCCGCTCGAGCCGCCGCCCGGCTGGTCGCCGCCCGGCCGCCGCTAGGGGTGGCTCAGTCGGCCGGCACGGTGCGGCCGCGCGCCCAGTCGCGCAGCGCGTTGACCTGTTCGGCCATCAGCACGCTCAGCGGGCGCGTGGCCCGCACTTCGGCCAGTACGCGCGCCTCGTCCACCGGCACGCCGTCGCCGTGGGCGGAATAGAGCGCGCTGACCACGGACTGTTCGATCTCCGCGCCGGAAAAGCCATCGGCGGCCTGGGCGAGGGCGTCGAGCGAAAAACCCTCCCACGCCACCTCGCGCCTGGCCAGGTGCAGCCGGAAGATCTCGGCGCGCGCACCGTGGTCGGGCAGGTCGACGAAGAAGATCTCGTCGAAGCGGCCCTTGCGCAGCAGTTCGGGCGGCAGGTCGCGCACCGCGTTGGCGGTGGCCACCATGAACACCTTCGACTTGCGCTCGGCCATCCAGGTGAGGAAATAGCCCAGCACGCGCCGGGAGACGCCGCCGTCCTCGCTGCTGCCGCTGGCGGCCAGGCCCTTCTCGAGCTCGTCGATCCACAGCACGCAGGGCGCCAGCTGCTCGGCCGAGGCCAGCGCCTCGCGCAGGTTCTTCTCGGTCTCGCCGTGGTACTTGTTGTAGAGCGTGCCGAAATCCAGCCGCACCAGCGGCACGCCGAAGCCACCGGCCACGGCCTTGGCGGCCAGTGACTTGCCGCAGCCCTGCACGCCCAGCAGCAGCATGCCCTTGGGCGGGTCCAGGCCCGGCGGCAGATTGTCGGCGCTGAAGGCGGCGCGGCGCTGGCCCACCCAGGCCTTCAGCCGCGTGAGACCGGCGACGTCGGCGAACTGCGTGGTGTCGTATTCGAAGTGCAGGTGGCCGGACTTGTTGAGCAGCTCGAACTTGAGCTTGGCCAGTTCCGGCAGGTCGCCCTGGTGCAGGGCGCCGTCGCTGAAGATCAGGTGCCGGGCCAGCCGGCGCGCATCCATCAGCGACAGGCCGCGCAGGTTGCGAACGATGGCCTTGAGCGCGTCCTGGTCGACCTCGACGCGCTTGCCGCCGTGCTCGCGCATGTAGATGGCGGCCTCGCCCTGCACCACCTTCAGCAGCGCCTTTTCGTCGGGCAGGCGCAGCGAGAAGCGCACGGCGAAGTGCTCGAGGTCGGGCGGCAGCTCGATCTTCGCGCCCACCAGCACCAGGGTGTGGTCCTTGCTGCCGCGGCGCTCGATGGTCTCGCGCAGCAGGCGCTGGGTGGTGGCGTAACCCAGGTAGGGGTGGAAATCGAGCAGCAGGCAGACGCTGCGCTGGTCGAGGCCGCGGATGGCGCGGATCGTGGTGGTGGCGTCGGGCGGCGCGACCGGCGGGTCCTCGCCGTCGAGGTCGACGCGGCGCAGGCCCTCGGTGATCGACCAGCGGTACAGCGGCCGCCAGACGTTCATCAGCAGGTGCCGGAACAGGTCCACCACCCGGCCCTCGTCCGGCGTCTCGATCACCACCAGCGCGGTGTTGGCCCGCACCAGCGCGGTCAGGTCCTGCAGCTCACTCATTGGTCGTCCCTGGGCAAGAGCGCCAAGGTTATCGAATTCGCCCCGTTGGCGTTCCTGCGCGGCCGGCTTCCCCGGCCGCCGCCGGGCGGGGTAGAGTGGCCCAACGTCCCGCTGCGGAGGTCCGGCATGCGCACGATCCTGGTCGCAAGTTCGAAGGGAGGCGCCGGCAAGTCCACGGTCGCCACCAACCTGGCGGCGCACTTCGCGCTCGAAGGCAAGGCAACCGCCATCCTCGATGCCGACCGGCAAAAATCCTCCACCCACTGGTGCGAGAAGCGCGCGCAGCTGCCCTCCGCCGTGCTGCCGCTCGACGGCTGCCGGCGAAACTGGAACAAGCACCTGCCCGACGGCATCGACCGCCTGGTGGTGGATGCCGCCGCCGGCGCCATGGGCGACGACCTCGCCGACGTGCTCGACATGGCCGACGCCGTGGTGGTGCCGGTGCTGCCCTCGGCCATCGACATCGAGGCCACCGTGCCCTTCCTCGACAGCCTGGTGAAGCACCCGCGGGTGAAGAAGGGCAAGCTGCCGGTGGCCCTGGTCGGCAACCGCCTCAAGCCCTGGACCACCGCCTCGCAGCAGGCCATGGAGCAGCTGCAGGCCTGGCCCTACCCGCTGGTGGCGCAGCTGCGCGACACCCAGGCCTACGTGCTGCTGGCCGGACTGGGCAAGTCGGTATTCGACTACCACTCCGAACAGCTGCGCAGCCACCAGGACGACTGGGCGCCGCTGCTGCGCTGGCTGAAGAAATCGCTCTGAACCGACAAGGACCGTCATGCGCGAACTGATCCTGCTGCGCCACGCCCACGCCGAGCCGGCCGCGCCCGGCCAGGACGACCTCGACCGCCCGCTGTCGCTGCAGGGCCAGGCCGAGGCCGAGGCCGCGGGCCGCTGGCTGCTCGAGCACGGCTACCTGCCCGACCGCGTGCTGGTGTCGCCGGCACGGCGCACCCGCGAAACCTGCGAGACGGTGATGGCCGCGCTCGGCTACGTCGAATGCCGGCAGGAAGCGCGCATCTACGACGCCACCCCGGGCCGGCTGATCCAGATCGCCGACGACAACCGCGACCAGGGCCGCCTGCTGATGGTCGGCCACAACCCGGGCCTCGAACAGCTCGCCGCCCTGCTGGCCTCGGGCCAGTCGGGCGATTTCCGCGGCATGCCGGCCGGCGCCGTGGCGGTGCTGGCCTTGCCCGACGAGGCCACGCTCGAGCCGGGCATCGCCCGGCTCACGGCCTTCTGGTGGCCCTGAGCGGATGAAGTGGGCCGGGCCGCTGGGCGGGCTGGCCCTGGCGGCGGGCGCGCTCGTGTCCCCGGTCGCCCTGGCGGCGACCTCCGTCCCTGAGCTGGACTCCGGCCTCTCCCGGGCCGGCATCGAGGTCGACCTGCGGGTCGGTGGCCGCGTGCAGGGCACCTTCGGCCGGATCGAAGGCCGGTTCGAGCGGCTCGAGGACGGCCGCCTGCAGGTCATCGTGCGGCTCGACGCCCAGGGCCTGGTGCTCGACGGCCCCGGCTGGATGGCCCGCTCGATGCGCTCGCACCGCTTCCTCGACGTCGAGGCCCACCCCTGGATCCACTTCCGGTCCGCGCCCTTCGACCCGGCCCTGGTCGAGTCCGGCGGGGAAATGGCCGGCGAACTGGTGCTGCGCGAGGTGGCGCGGCCGGTGGCCTTCCAGATCGACCCGGAGGCCTGCGCGGCGCCCGGCTACGACTGCGACATCCACGTCTCCGGGGCGGTCAGCCGACGACAATTCGGAATGGATGCTTACCGGATATGGCTCAAGGACGAAGTAGGCTTCGACTTCCGGGTCCGGCTACGGCAACCTGAAGCGCCATGACCCCCCGCCTGCTCCTGCTGCTCGGCCTGCTGCTGCTCGGTTCGGGCTGCGCCACGCTCAGCCCGGAGACGCGCCGCGCCGCGGCCGACGCGGTCGGGGCCAGCCATGCCGAAGCCAGTTCCTGCACCGACCCGGCCGATGCCGCCTGCGCGCCGGTCGCCTCGCCGCTGCTGGCGCTGGGCGGGCAGGCGATGGCTGCGTCCACGGCGGACGCCCCGCGCCACCACGTCACCCTGCTCGATCGCGGCCAGGACGCCCTCATCGCGCGGCTGCACCTGATCCGCGCCGCGCGCGAGCGCATCGAGCTGCAGAGCTTCATCTACGACACCGACGACAGCGGCCTGCTGGTGCTCGAGGAGCTGCTGGCCGCGGCGCGGCGCGGAGTCAGGGTGCGGGTGCTGCTCGACCAGCTCTACGGCCTGCCCAACCCCGGGCTGCAGGCGAGCCTGGCCGGGGCGCATCCGAACTTCGAGCTGCGCCTGTACAACCCGACCTTCAACGAGGCCAGGACCGAGTCGCTGCAGTACGCGGCCGGCATCCTGTGCTGCTTCAGCGACTTCAACCGGCGCATGCACACCAAGTTGCTGCTGGTCGACGGCCAGGTCGGCCTCACCGGCGGGCGCAACATCCAGGACCGCTACTTCGACTGGGCGGAAGGCTACAACTACCGCGACCGCGACATCCTGGTCGCCGGCCCGGCGGCCGTGGCGATGGCGGACAACTTCGAGGCTTTCTGGTCCTTCGAGCGCAGCCGCGAGGCGTACGCCCTGCGCGACGTCGCCGAGCGCCTGGCCGCGGAGGGCCGCGCCCGGCCCCACCACCTGCTCGACCCGGGCCGCGGGAAGTCGCCGAGGGTGCTCGCGATGCAGGCCCTGGCCGCCGACGGCGCGGCCGTCTGGGAGCGCCTGGCGCCGCTCACGCTGGCGGTGGGTGAAGTGGATTTCCACGCCGACCTGCCCGACAAGCACGTGGGGGAGCAGAAGGCGCACGAGGACGCTTCGATCGCCATGCGCGACCTGGTCGATTCAACCCGCTCCGAACTCGTGCTGCAGACCCCCTACCTCGTGCTCTCGCGCGAGGCACGCCAGCTGTTCCGGCGCATGCACCGGCGCGAGCAGGCGCCCGTGGTCTGGGTGTCGACCAACTCGCTGGCGGCCACCGATGCCTTCCCGGTGTACGCCATGAGCCACAAGTACAAGCGCCTGTACCTGCGCGAACTGGGCTTCCGCATCCGCGAGTACAAGCCCTACCCGTCCGATGCGCCGATCGACGTCGCGGCCACCGGCGCGCTCGGCGAGCGCGCGGCCAGCCTGCCCATCTTCGGCTCCGGTTCGGCCGGCTCGGCCTCGGGCCCGGTGCCGCTCAAGCGTGCCGGCGTGCGGGTGGGCCTGCATGCCAAGTCCATGGTCATCGACGACCGCATCGGCGTGGTCGGCAGCCACAACTTCGACCCGCGTTCGGACAACCTCAACACCGAGTCGATGGTGGTCGTGCACGATCGCGAGTTCGCCACCGCCCTGCGCGCCAGCATCGAGCTCGACATGCAGCCGCGCAACGCCTGGGCCATCGCCCGGCGCGAGAAGCCGCCGGTGTTCTCGGGGCTCAGCTACACCCTGGGCCGGCTCTCGGAGAAGCTGCCCATCTTCGACATCTGGCCCTTCCCCTTCGCCAGCAGCTTCGAGCTGCGCGAGGGCTGCAACCCGGTGCCGCCCGAGGATCCGACCTTCTACGAGTGCCACGAGGACGTCGGCGCCTTCCCGGAGGTCGACCTGCCGCTCAAGACGGTCTACACGCGCATCCTCACGGCCTTCGGCGCCGGCCTGGTGCCGATCCTCTAGGTCCGCGCCGCCGGCTGGCCGGCTGCGCCGGGGATTGCGTTCGATTGACGCTGCCGGCGGCCCGGCCTAGGCTGGCCTTCCCCGTCCACCGAAACCGCCGGACCCGCCCGCATGCCCCTGCAGATCAGCTTCGAACTCTCCGACCGCGACCTCGCCCACTTCACCCAGGCCCTCGACGCTGCGCGCGCGGCCGCCGGCAACAAGTCCGCCGACGAGATCATCGCCGCCTCGGCCAGGCTGCTCGAGGAAGCCGGCAAGGTCGAAGTGCCCGACTTCATCGCCGAGCGCCTGGACCGCCTCGACGCCCTGATCGCGATGCTGCGCGACGACGGCTGGCACCTGCCGGAGGAAGACAAGCAGCGCGTGCTCTCGGCCCTGGTCTACTTCGCCGACCCGAAGGACGTGATCCCGGACAACGTGCCGGTGCTGGGCTATTTCGACGACGCCATCGCCATCGAAATGTGCGTCAAGGACCTCAAGCATGAGCTCGACGCCTACGACGAGTTCTGCGAGTTCCGCCAGGGCGAGGCCGAGCGCCGCGGCCTCGACCCGGCCAAGGTCGGCCGCGCCGACTGGCTCGAGGCCCGTCGCGACGAGCTGGTCGACCGCATGCACCGCCGCCGCAACCGCCAGACCGGCAGCGGCTACGGCGACAGCTCCGGCTACCAGCGCCGCGGCTACGCCACGCCCTACCGCCCGGGCATGATCCGCGTCCGCTGAGGCAGGCCCGGCAATGGACGACCCGTTCCGCCAGCGGCCGGGCGTCGAGGCCCTCAATGCCCTGTTGCCCGGCACCGCGCCGGGCAACCTGGGCATCGTGCTGACCGAGCACGGCCCGGATTTCCTGCGCGGCACCATGCCGGTGGACGCGCGCACCAAACAGCCCTTCGGCCTGCTGCACGGCGGGTCCTCGGTGCTGCTGGCCGAAACCCTGGCCAGCCTCGGCGGCTACCTGTGCCTGGATCCGGCCGCCGGCCAGCAGCTGGCCGGCCTGGAGATCAACGCCAACCACCTGCGCGCCGTCACCGAAGGCACGGTGACCGGCACCGCGCGGCCGATCCACGTCGGCCGCGCCACTCAGGTCTGGGAGATCCGCATCGAGGACGGGCGCGGCCGGCTGGCCTGCATCGCCCGCATGACCGGCGCCGTCATCCGCGCCTGAAACCTGCGTACCGCGGCGTCGGGTGTTTCCCGTCGCGCGCTGTTGCACAATGCGCGCAATGTCCACACTCACCGAAGCGGCCCGCCCGTCCCGCGACTGGCGTCGTCCGCTGCGCTACCTCTGGCGTCTTCCGCTGCTGCTGCTGCACCTGCTGGTGTCGCTGCCGGTCACGCTGTTGCTGATCAACCCGCTCAGCGCGCGCATCGCGCCGGGCGGCGAGCGGCTCGACCACCGGGCCATCCGGCTCTGGTCGGCCGGGCTGATGCGCATCTTCGGCTTCCGCCTGCGTCGCTACGGCACGCCGCTGCCGGGCGCGGTGATGTTCGTGGCCAACCACGTCAGCTGGATCGACATCGAACTGATGCACAGCCAGCGCATGATGGGCTTCGTGGCCAAGGCCGAGATCGCGCGCTGGCCGCTGGTGGGCTGGCTGGCCAGCCGCGGCGGCACCATCTACCACCACCGCGGCAGCAACGACTCGCTGCACGGCGTGATGCACCAGATGGTGCAGCGCCTGGAGTCGGGCCAGGCCGTGGGCGTGTTCCCCGAGGGCCGCACCACCCGCGGCGACGCCATCGGCGTCTTCCACGCGCGCATCTTCCAGCCGGCCGTGCTGGCCGGCGTGCCGGCGCAGCCGGTGGCGCTCAAGTACGGCCAGCGCGGCAACGCCCAGACCATCGTCGCCTTCGGCGAGCGCGAGAGCTTCTTCGCCAACTTCGTGCGCCTGCTCGGCGAGCCCGGCCGGGTGGCCGAAGTGCACTTCCTCGAGCCGGTGGCGGCCAGCGAGGACGGTCGCCGGCGCATGGCCGAGACCTGCCGCGAGCGCATCGCCGCGGCGATGGCGGGCTGAGCGACGGTGGTGCACCGGGCCGACTTCCGCCCGCCGCGCTGGCTGCGCAACCCGCACCTGCAGTCGGTGCTCAGCTCGCTGCCGCCGCGTCGCGCCGCCGGCGAACGGGCGCTGCGACGGCTCGGCGCGGTCACCACCGAACACGTGGTGGAGGTCGACGGCGGCGTGCGCCTGCAGGGCTTCCACAGCGTCGTGCCCGGCACCGAGCCGCGCGGCCTGGTGCTGCTGCTGCACGGCTGGGAGGGCAGCACCGAGTCGGGCTACATGCGCCACAGCGCCGCCACCCTGCTGGCGCGCGGCTTCGAAGTGTTCCGGCTCAACTTCCGCGACCACGGCGACACCCACCACCTCAACGAAGGGCTGTTCCACTCCTGCCGGCTGGCCGAGGTGGTGGAGGCGGCGCTGGAAGTGTCGCGGCGTTTCCCGTCCCGGCCGATGCTGGCCGCGGGCTTCTCGCTGGGCGGCAACTTCGCCCTGCGCCTGGCGCTGGCGGCGCCGGCGGCGGGGCTGCCGCTGGTGCATGCGGCGGCGGTGTGCCCGGCGGTTGATCCGGCCGCCGTGCTCGAGGCGCTCGAGTCCGGGCCGCGCTTCTACCACTGGTACTTCATGCGCAAGTGGCGGCGCTCGCTGCTGCGCAAGCGCGAGCTGTTCCCCGGACTGCACGACTTCGGCGACGAAGTGATGGCGTTCGACATGCGCGGCCTGACCGACTGGATGGTGCGCCGGTACACCCGCCTGGCCGGCATCCAGGACTATTTCGACGGTTATTCCGTGTCCGGCGGCCGCCTGGCGGCGCTGCAGGTGCCGGTGAGCGTGCTGGCCGCGGCCGACGACCCGGTGATCCCGGTGGCGGGCTTCCCGGGGCTGGGGCTGCCGGCGCATTCACGCCTGGAGATTGCCGAATTCGGCGGCCACTGCGGGTTCCTCGAGGGCCTGCACCTGGGCGGTTTCGGCGAGCGCTGGGTGGCCGAGCGGCTGGAAACGGCGGCCGGGGCGGGCGCGCGCGCTACAATCCCGAATTCCCAGACTGCCTGAAGCTTGCCGATGTCCATCGAAACCACCGAGGCCCTCAAGAGCGGCGACGTCGCCGCCGCCCTGGCCGCCGCCCGCCGCGCCGTCGCCAAACAGCCCGAAGACGCGCAGGCGCATTACCTGCTGGGCGTGAGCCTGCAGCGCAGCGGCGACCTGCGTGGCGCCGAGGAGGCGTTTGAGCAGGCCATCGCGCTGGCCCCGGAGAACGCCGAATATCCCTTCGCCCTGGCCACCCTGGCCCTGGCCCGCGGCGCGATGGACAAGGCCGAGACCAACGCCCGGCTCGCCACCGCCATCGATCCCAACCACCTGCCGGCCTACGTGCTGGCCGGCCAGGCCGCGCTGGCGCGGCGCGACCGCGACGAAGCCGAGGCCCGGCTCAGGCTGGCCCGGCGGGTCAACGAAGGCCATCCGCTGGTGATCCTGCTCGAGGGTTACCTGGCCCGGTTCGACAAGAACGAAGACCAGGCCATGCGCCTGTTCGCGGCCGCCGTGAAGGCTGCCCCGGACCTGCCGGCCGCCCAGGCCGCGCTCGGCCTGGGCTTCCTGTCCAGGGGCCAGTGGCCGTTCGCCGAGCAGGCGCTGGCCAATGCCCACCGCCTGTCGCCGGGCAATCTGTCGGTCAGCCGCGCGCTGCTCGATGCCCTGCGCCGCCAGGGCAAGCTGGCCGAAAGCCTGGCTCTGGTCGAGGAACTGCAGGGCCGGCTGCCGGGTGATGCCGGCCTGCGCCTGGCCCGTGCCGAACTGCTGGTGGCCCTCGGCCGCGGCAACGAGGCCCTGGAAGACATGGAGGCGATGGTCGCGGAGCACCCGACCGATCCGCAGGTGCTGGGCATCACGCTCGAACTGATGCG
Source organism: Arenimonas caeni (assembly GCF_003024235.1). Taxonomy (GTDB): domain Bacteria; phylum Pseudomonadota; class Gammaproteobacteria; order Xanthomonadales; family Xanthomonadaceae; genus Arenimonas; species Arenimonas caeni. The sequence continues at coordinate 24,287 of NZ_KZ679088.1, forward strand.
CCTGGCCGGGCGCGCCGCCGAGGGCCTGGCGCTGGTGGAAGCCGCGCTGGCCAGCGCCCCCACCGACGATCGCCTCTGGGCCCTGCGCGGCCGCATCGGCGGCACCATGGGCGAAGACCCCAAGCTGGTGCTCGACCGCTGGATCGAGGCCATTCCGGGCAGCCCCGCCGCCTGGGAGCAGCTGACCCAGTTCCATGACACTGCCGGGCAGGCCGAGGCCGCGCTCGATGCCGCCCGCCGCGGCCTGGCCATCGTGCCCGGCCTGCCCGTGGCCAGCGTGGTGGTGGCCCGTTCGCTCATCGACACCGACCCGGCGGCCGCCCTGGCCCAGCTCGAGGCGGTGCGCGTGCAGCCGGTCAGCGTGCACGCCACCCGCAGCGTGCTCGGCTGGCGTGCGCTGGCCCTCGACCGCCTGGGTCGCCACGACGAGGCCGCGCAGGTGCTGCGCGGCATCAGCCGCTACCCGGTGCCCGAGCACCAGCCGCTGCCGCAGCCGATCCCGGCCTCCGGTGAGCCGGGCCCGGCCGCGGGCACGGTGCTGTGGTCGCTGCCGGGCGTGCGGGTCGAGCCGATGCTGGTCGCCATCCGCGAATCGCTCGGCGAGCGCGTGCGCCCCGGCGCCGAGGCGCTGGCCACGGGCGACGCCACCGCCGTTGCCTTCCAGTCCTTCGTCGATGGCCAGGTCGTGCACCAGCTCGACGGCGCCACCTGGCTGGCGGTCGTCTGCGACCCGCGCGACGCCCTGCTCAACTGGCAGATGTTCGGCAGCACCCAGAACCTGCGCGCCGCGCCCGACCTGCGCAATTCCGCGCAGTGGCTGGTGGAGACGACCCAGGCCCTGCTCGACCTGGCCGCGCGTGAGCCGGCCCGGGTGCAGTTCCTGCGCCAGGACGGCGACACCGGTGCCGAGGCGGCCCGCGCCTCGCAGGTGCTGGGCGTGGACGTGGCGGCGACGGCCATCGCGGCGCCGGGCCAGACGCTGTTCCCGGCCGGCCACTGGCGCCACTACCGCCAGGCCCTGGCCGAGGAGTTCGCGATCCTCGCGCCGCTGGTCCAGGCCCTGGGCTACCCGGCGGACTGAGCCGCCGCGCCGGCCGCGGCCTCAGCCGCCGGCCGGCATACCCAGCAGCAGCGCCGCGCCCAGGCCGATGCGGTACCAGGCGAAGGGCGTGAAGCGGTGGCTGGCGATGTAGCCCAGCAGCCAGCGCACGGTGGCGAAACCCGTCACCGTCGCGGCCGCGAAGGCCACCGCCAGGCCGGCCCAATCCTCGTCGCCGGCCCCGCCCTCGAGCACGGTCTCGAGCAGGGCATAGCCGCTGGCCGCGAACATGGTGGGGATGCCCACCAGGAACACGAACTCGGCCGCCTTGGGCTTGCGGTTCAGGCCCAGCAGCATGGCCATGAAGATGGCCGCGGCCGAGCGCGAGGTGCCGGGGAAGACCCCGGCCAGCACCTGGGCCAGGCCCACGGCGATGGCGATCTTCCAGGTGACGGACTCGCTGGGCGGGCCGCGTTCGCCCAGGCGTTCGGCCACCAGCATCCAGGCGCCGCCGATCACCAGGGCCCAGGCCACCGGCGTCACGGTCTCGGGCAGTTCCCAGCCCAGCAGGCGCACCGGCAGGCCGACCACGGCGGTCACCAGGAAGGCGACGGCGATCTTGAGCAGGTAGTCGCGTTCGGCGGCCGCGCCCCAGCCGGTGGCCAGCTGCCACAGGCGCTCGCGGTAGACCAGGGTGATGGCGAGGATGGCGCCGGCCTGGATGCTGATGTTGAACAGGTCCGAGCGCTGGCCGAGCCAGTGCTGGGCGATCAGCAGGTGGCCGGTGCTGGAGATCGGCAGGAACTCGGTCAGGCCCTCGATGATGCCGAGCAGCAGGGCGGTGAACAGGTCGGTCACGGCGGTCCGTCGCGGGGAGTGGTCGGGAAGCATAGCCGGGCCGGCGCCGGGCCTGCTTGGGTGGGCTTGCGGGAGGGCCCGGGGTCGGAGGTAATTTGCCCAGGCAAATTACCTCCGACCCCAATCGGAGAAGTCACACCTTGTTGGTGCGAAACGGATATACAGCGCACCAAGTTAGTGCGAAGCAGCTGGCCCCGGCGCCCCGCCAGTCAATGGAATCAAACACTTGCGCAACACCGGGCCTTGGCACGCCGCTTGCAACCATCCAGACAGCCCAAACCCGCCGGAGCCCCCGCCATGCCCTACAGCCACATCGAAAAACTCATCAAGGACCACGCCATCGAGTTCGTGGACCTGCGCTTCGCCGACATCCGCGGCGTGCATCACCACGTCACCTACCCGGTGTCGATCATGGAGCCGGCGCTGTTCGAGGACGGCAAGATGTTCGACGGCAGCTCGATCGCCGGCTGGAAGGGCATCAACGAGTCCGACATGGTGCTGCTGCCCGACCCGGACACCGCGGTGATCGATCCGTTCACCGCCGACCCCACCCTGATCCTGGTCTGCGACGTGCTCGACCCGGCCACCATGCAGGGCTACGCGCGCTGCCCGCGCGGCATCGCCAGGCGCGCCGAGGCGTTCCTCAAGGCCAGCGGCATCGCCGACCAGGCCTTCTTCGGCCCCGAGCCCGAGTTCTTCATCTTCGACTCCGTGCGCTGGGCCAACGAGCAGGGCAACACCTTCTTCGAGATCGAATCCGAGGAAGCGCACTGGAACACCAAGAAGAAGTACGAAGGCGGCAACTCCGGCTATCGCCCGGGCCTGAAGGGCGGCTATTTCCCGGTGGCCCCGACCGACCAGCTGCACGACATCCGCGCCGAGATGTGCAAGCTGCTCGATGCCGCCGGCATCGAGGTCGAGGTGCACCACCACGAGGTGGCCAACGCCGGCCAGTGCGAGATCGGCGCCAAGTTCAACACGCTGGTGAAGAAGGCCGACGAGCTGTTCACGCTCAAGTACATCGTCAAGAACGTCGCCCACCGCAACGGCAAGACCGCCACCTTCATGCCCAAGCCGCTGGTCGGCGACAACGGCAGCGGCATGCACGTGCACCAGTCGCTGGCCAAGGGCGGCGTCAACCTGTTCAGCGGCGACGGCTACGGCGGCCTGAGCCAGGTGGCGCTGTGGTACATCGGCGGCATCTTCAAGCATGCGCGCGCCATCAACGCCTTCTCCAACGCGGGCACCAACAGCTACAAGCGCCTGGTGCCGGGCTTCGAAGCGCCGGTGATGCTGGCCTACTCGGCCTCCAACCGCTCGGCGAGCTGCCGCATCCCCTACGTGTCGAACCCGAAGGCGCGCCGCATCGAAATGCGCTTCCCGGACCCGATCCAGTCGGGCTACCTGACCTTCACCGCGCTGATGATGGCCGGCCTGGACGGCATCCGGAACAAGATCGACCCGGGTGCGCCGAGCGACAAGGACCTCTACGACCTGCCGCCGGAGGAAGAGAAGAACATCCCGACCGTCTGCCACTCGCTCGACCAGGCCCTCGAGGCGCTGGACAAGGACCGCGAGTTCCTCAAGGCCGGCGGCGTGATGAGCGACGACTTCATCGACGCCTACATCGCCCTGAAGATGCAGGAAGTGACCAAGTTCCGCGCGGCCACGCACCCACTCGAGTACCAGATGTACTACCAGGTCTGAGCACCCGATCGCGTCGCGCGGCAAGCCAGCGGCCCGGGGAAACCCGGGCCGCTTTCTTTTCGCGGCTGACCCGATCCGGAACCGATTGCGTTTTACCGGTTAATGTCGCCCCGACACTCCGGACGGAAATCCTCGATGGCCAAGCGGTTCCGCAAGTCCCTGTTCGCCGTGCTGGCGCTGCTCGTCGCCTACGTGCTCACCGTGCAGGTGCTGCGCGCGATCGCCTTCGGCGATCAGGAGCGCGCGGCGCTCGCGCTGATGGAGCCGGTGCCGCCGCCGCCGCCGGGCAGCAGCGGTTTCAAGTACCTTGGCCTGCACCAGTTCGAGATACCGGTCGACGAGCTCGACGCCGCGCTGGCGCGCGACCTCGCGGCCTACCGCGAATGGCATGCCGGCGCCGCCGACCGGATGGCCCTGTCCGGCGAATCCACCGCCACCTGGCGTTCGCCGCTGCTCGACGAGTACCCGGCCCGCGCGCCGGTGGACCTGCCCGACGCCAGCTGCGGCCTGCGCGAACCCGACTGCATGGCGAAGCTGCGCGGCCACGAGCCTGCCGTGCGCGAGTGGCTGCAGTCCGAAGCCGTGCGCCTCGACTTCGCCCGGCGCGCACTCGCCTCCGACCATCTCGCCAATCCCTACCCGCTGGCCGCCGATACGCCGCTGGCGGGCTTCCAGGCCCTGCGCCTGCCGCTCAACGCCGTCGCGCTGCAGGCGCTCGACGGCGACCTGCCGGGCGCGCTCGACGGCGCCTGCGGCCTGCTCGCCGATCTTCGCCGCCACTTCGCGCACGACAGCATGCTGATCGACAAGATGGTGTTGGGTGCATTAACCGACGGTGCCGCCGGGCTCGTGCTGGCGATCCGCCGCGCCGATCCGGCCGCGCCGATGCCGGCGTCCTGCGCGCAGGCCCTGGCGCCGGTCGTGGCCGAACAGTACCTGGCCTGCGGCGCCTTCAGGCATGAGTTCGGCATGGTGGCCGAACTCTCGCGCCAGCTCGACGGCCGCGGCCGCGAGGGCATCCATCCCAAGCAGCTGGTGCTGCGCTGGACCCTGAGCAGCGAGCGCCTGTTGCGCGCCTGGAGCGCCAGCCACTTCGCGCCGATGTGCAGCGACGAGGGCAAGGCCGCCATCCTCGCCGGCGAGGTGCCCAAATCCGTTGGGCCGAGGCCGGACTACGTCTCGGTCGACTTCTGGGCCGCGCCCATCAGCCGCATCCTCGCCGACATCGCCGCGCCGGCCTACGACCAGTACCAGGAACGCCTGCTCGACCATGCCGCCACGCTGCGCCTGCACCAGGCCGCGATCGCCGCGCTTGCGGGCGAACTGGCCGTGGACGCGGTGCCGCAGGCCGCCGCCTCGCCCGGCTACGACATCCGGATCGAGGACGGCCACTGGGTGATGCCGCTGCGCCGCCAGCCCGGCACGGCCAGCCCCGACATCCGCATCGCCATCCCCGGGGAAGCCGCCCCGGCGCCCTGAGCCCGGGCTTCAGCCGCCCGGCGCCAGGCCCAGGTAGGCGCGGAACATCCGGGCCTGCTCGTCGACGAAGCGCTCGAGGCCGAGCGCCGGCGGCACGCGGCCCAGCATCACCGCGGTCTGGATCGTCTGCAGCGTGGTGAACAGGCCCAGCGACAGTGCCAGGCGCGGGTCGGGGTGCCGGATCTCGTCGGCGCGTTCCGACAGCCACTCGTGCATGGCGCCCATCACCTCGGCGGCGCGCGCCTCCTGCGGGCCGGGGTCGGGCGTCGGCCAGGAACCCGCGAAGTTTTTCCAGCTGCTGCGCATGCACGCGCTCGAGCACCAGCGGCAGTTGATCGTCGCCACCGTCTTCCTGCTTGCCTGGCTGGGCCTGCCCCGGCTGGGCCTGTCCCTGGCCGGCCCGGTGGCCGTGGCCCTGGCGGCCGTGGCCGCCGTGGTCTGCGTCCGCCGCGGCGGCGAAGGCTGGGCCGCGCTGGGCCTGGCCGCGCCGGCACGCCCGCTGCGCCTGCTCTGGGTCGGCCCGGCCTACGCCGTGATCGGCTACCTCGCCGCCATCGCCGCCACCCTGCTGGCCACCCAGCTGCTGGGCTGGGCGCCAATGCAGTCGGGCAAGGTGGGCGCGGTGCAGGGCAACCTGCCGGCCCTGCTGGGCATGCTGGCCATCGCCTGGACCACGGCGGCGCTCGGCGAGGAGCTGTTGTTCCGCGGCTTCCTGCAGGGCCGCCTGCAGGCGCTGCTGGCCGGCCGCCGCGGCGCCGGCCTGCTGGCCGCGCTGGCGCAGGGCCTGGTGTTCGGCCTGGCGCACGCCTACCAGGGCGCCACCGGCATCCTGGTCACCGGCGTGCTCGGCCTGGTGTTCGGCCTGCTCTACCTGCGCTCGAAGTCGCTCTGGCCGCTGGTGATCGCCCATGGCCTGATCGACACGCTGAGCCTGGTGGCCCTGTACGCGGGCAAGCTGCCGGCGCAGTAAGCAGCCGACCCAAGGGCGGGGCTTTGGCCGATACTGGGGCCATGAAAACGCCCCAGGTCGTCCGTCTGCCCCTGGCCGTCGCGCCGGAAGAATCGCCCATCGCCCCCGAGCGCGTGCTTTCGGGCGCGCCCGTGCAGAGCACCTGGCTCGAGTACGCCGACGAAGCCAGCGGTTTCTACGTCGGCCGCTGGCGCTGCACGCCGGGCAAGTGGCGCATCGCCTACACCGAGCAGGAGTACTGCCTGCTGCTTTCGGGCGTGAGCGTGCTCACCGCCGAGGACGGCAGCGCCACCACGGTGCGCGCCGGCGACGCCTTCGTCATCCCGGCGGGGTTCCGCGGCACCTGGGAGGTGCTGGAAACCACCACCAAGCGTTTCGTCATCCACGAGCCGCCGGCACCGGGCCATGCCTGAGGCGCCGCCGCCGCTGGACCAGCTCGCCACGCCCGTCGCCTGGCTCGATGCCGACGGTCGCGTGCTTGGCTGCAACCCGGCCTTCGCGAGCTGGCTGGGCATCAGCGCGCGCCGGCTGCAGGGCCTGGCGCTGGCCGAGCTCGACGCCGAGGGCGAGCGTCTGGCCGAACTGCTGCCGCGGCTGCGCGGCCCCGGCGAGGCGCTGCACGTGCGGCGCGGCCGGCTGGCCTTCCCGGGCGGCGCCGAACACTTCGCCGAGCTCTGGCTGGCCCGCACCGACGACGGCGGCGTGTGCCTGGAGGCGCATCCGGCCGACGAATTCCCCGGCGAAGACCCGGCCACCGCGCTGCCGGCCGCACTGTCGGCCGCGCTCAAGGGCCTGGCGCACGAGATCCGCAATCCGCTGGCCGGCATGAAGGGCGCAGCCCAGCTGCTGGCGCGTCGCGTCGAGGGCGACGATTCGCGCGAACTGGTCGCGCTGATCGGCAGCGAGGTCGATCGCCTCGCCGCCCTGGTCGATCGCCTGATGAACCCCGCGCCGCCGCGCGCCTTCGAACCGACCAACATCCACGTAGTGCTCGAACGCGTGCGCCAGCTGGCCGAGGCCGAAGCCGGCTGGTCGGTGAAACTGGTGCGAGACTTCGATCCGTCGCTGCCCGAATTCCCGGGCGACGCCGACCGCCTGGTGCAGGCGCTGTGGAACCTGGTGCGCAACGCGCTCGAGTCCGGCGCCACCACCGTGGCCCTGCGCACCCGCGCCGAACACCATGTGCTGATCGGCGACACGCCGCACCGCCTGGTGCTGCGCGTCGAAATCGCCGACGACGGCCGCGGCGTGCCCGAGGACCTGGCCGAGCGCATCTTCCTGCCCCTGGTGTCCGGCCGCGCCGAGGGCAGCGGCCTGGGCCTGTCGCTGGCCCAGCAGGTGGCGCGCGAGCACCGTGGCTCGCTGGGCTACCGCTCGCGCCCGGGGCATACGGTGTTCACCCTGCTGCTGCCGGTGCCCGAGGGCGAGGGCGACGGCCCGGACCAGCCCCCGGCGTCCGGCACCTGAGTCGGCCGGGGTTGCCGCCCGGCCCCGGTACTTGCGGCACGGTTGCAGGCTGGGGGATGGCGATAGACTAGTAGCGTTGAATACTACTAAGTCCTCCATGGCCTCCGAACCCAGCCCCGAACAGACCCTCGCCGCCCTCGGATTCACCGAGCTCGAGACCCGGATCTACGTCGCCCTGCTCAGGCGTTCCCCGCAGACCGGTTATGGCCTGTCCAAGACCCTGGGCAAGGCGCCGGCCAACATCTACCAGGCCCTGGCCGCGCTCTCCCTGAAGGGCGCCGTCCTGCTGGAGGAAGCGGGCGGTAGCCGCAGCGCCAGCGCGGTGGCCCCGGACGAGCTGCTCGCCCGGCTTGGACGGCGCTTCGAGGCCTCCAGGGACGCCGCTGCGGATGCGCTCGCCGGGGTCCACGTGCCCACGTCGCAGAACCGCCTCTTCCAGATCCAGGACCTCGACCAGTTCTACGCCCGCGCCGAGGCGCTGATCGGGCAGGCCAGTGAAACCCTGCTCTTCGATCTGTTCCCCGGGCCGCTGCACCGGCTGCGTGCTTCGCTGGAACGGGCGCACCGGCGTGGCGTGCGCATCGCGGGGCTGGTCTACGAGCCCACGGACGCCGCGTTCCTGACCAGCCTGGCGGCCCGCGCCGCTTTCGCGCTCGAACGCTGGCCGGGCCAGCAGGCGACGATCGTCGCCGACGCCAGCGAGTACGTGCTCGGCCTGGTGGCGCACGACGGCACGCAGCTGCTGCACGGCCTGTGGAGCGACAGCCCCTACCTGTCGTGCATGCAGCACAGCGGCCTCTCGGCCGAGATCGAACTCGGCGCGCTGGCCGCGCGCGGCACAGGCGACGGCTACGCCGGGCCCGGCCTGCTGGCCACGATGCCGCCTGGGCTGCGCCGCCTGACGGGCATCGCGACCGAAGGAGACAACCCATGAACGACACGAACGCTGGCAGGCGCCGATTGCTGGGCGGACTGGCCGCCGCCACCGCATTGCCGTTCGCCGGGATCCCGGCGGCGTCGACGGGGTCGGCAGCCGCGGGCAAGGAGCGCACCCTGTCGAAGGACGCGCGCGTCGGCATTGCCATCGTCGGCCTCGGCGGCTACGGCGCGCTGGCGCTCGAGCGGCTGTCCCAGTCGAAGATCGCGCGCCCGGCGGCCATCGTCAGCCGGTCGCGTGAGAAGGCCCTGCAGGCGGCGGACCGGTACGGGATCCCGGCCGACGCCGTCCATGGCTACGACGACTACGCGCGCATCGCCGGCGACCAGCGCATCGATGCGGTGCACATCTGCCTGCCGGTGGGCCTGCACGCCGAACATGGCCTGCGCGCACTCGCGGCGGGCAAGCACGTGCTGTGCGAGAAGCCGCTGGCGGCCACGGTCGGGGAGGCCGAAAAACTGGCGACGGCCGCCGAACGCGCGGGACGGGTGCTGATGCCCGCCTACCGGGCCTGGTTCTCCGATCCCGTCCAGGATGCGATCGGTCGCATCCGCCAGGGAACGCACGGCCGCCTGGTGTCCATTGATGCCCACAAGGGTTTCCCGATGGCGCTGCCGGCCGGCAACTGGCGCTTCGACCCCGCGCTGGCGGGCGGTGGCTGCCTGCTCGACATCGGCCTCTACAGCCTTCAGCTGCAGCGCTGGTTCGCCGGCGGCCTGCCGCTGGCCGTGCGCGCCGTCGCCCGCCGCGGCGACGACCCGCGGTACGCGCACGTGGAATCGCACATCGCCTGGGTGGCAGAGTTCGCCGGCGGGGTACTGGCCACGGGCTCGGCGAGCTGGCATTACCGCAACCAGAACCGGGTGCGGATCGGCCTGGAGTCCGCCTGGCTGGACATCGACCCTGCCACGCCTGCGATGGGCGAACGCGTGCGCATCGGACTGGATGCGCCGCCCCGGATCGAGGAGCCGCAGTTCCCGCTGCGCGACCAGATCCCGCGCATGTACGACGCCTTCGCCGAGGCCTGCCTGGGCCGCAGCGAGGTTCCGGTGCCCGCGAGCGAAGGCATCGCCGACCTGCGCATGGCCGAGATGGTTTATCGCGCGGCGTTCGGCTGAGCCGCCGCCGCACGGCCCCCCTGCATCGAGGAGCGCACCCATGCCGTACGCACCCAAAGCCCTGCTTTCCTGGCTCATCGTCTGCCTGCTGCCCTGCGCGCCCGCCGCCGCCGCGCCTGCGTCTGCGCCTGCGACGGAAGCGCCAGGGGCCGACGCGCCGGCGGTGGTGCACTTTGTCGACGGCGCACGCGACTCGGGTTGGCTCGGGTTCGAGTTCTTCCGCGACCAGCGCATCTTCCTGCCGGCGCGCGTCAACGGCCGCGACACCGTGCTGCTGCTCGACAGCGGCGCCGAGATGAGCGTGCTCGACAGCGCCTTCGCCGCCTCCCTCGGCCTGGCCGGCACGCGCGACGTGGTGGCCAAGGGCACCGGCGGCACGCAGGAGGCCAGCTTCCTGCCCGCGGTGGACGTCGAACTGGGAAGCCTGCGCCTGCAGGGCATCGCCGCCGCCGCGATCGACCTTTCGGACGTCTCCGCCGCGATCGGGCACCCGCTGCCGCTGGTGCTTGGCAACGAAGTCTTCAGGCAAACGACCATCGAGATCGACTTCCAGGGCCGCCGGATCCGCTTCCTCGATGCCGACGGCTTCCAGGCGCCCGAAGGCTTCCGGAGCCTGGCCGTGTTGGACGGGCCCTCCGGAATCCGGCGGGTGGAAGCCCACCTCGAGGGCGAGGGGCCTTTGCCGTTCGACTTCGACCTCGGCAATGGCAGCCCGCTGCTGCTTTCGGCGGGTCACTGGCAGCAGGACGGTTGGCTGCGCGGGCGGCGTGTCGCGGGCGCCTTCGGTGGCGCCATCGGCGGCATGCGCGAGCAGCAGGTCACGCGCGTGCGGAGCCTGGAGCTCGCCGGATTCGAGCTCAGGGACCTGCCCGCGACCCTGGTGCCGCCGGAGGTCTCCGCGCTTGAGCCCGAACCCGCCGCCGGCAATCTCGGCCTGCCGGTTTTCACGCGCTTCCGCCTGGTCGTCGACTACCCCCGCGACCGGCTGCTGCTGGCGCCGGCCGAGGGCATGCGGGCGCCGTTCGCGCATGACCGCAGCGGCCTGTTCACGCGTCGCGAGGGGGGTGTGCTGGAGGTGGTCTACGTCGTGCCGGGCTCCCCGGCGGCCCAGGCCGGCTGGCGCGCGGGTGAGCGCATCGTGGCGATCGACGGAACGCCCGTGGCCGAGCTGGCCGATGCGGGCGCCTGGCGCCTGGGCGAACCCGGCCGCACGGTCAGCCTGGCTACCGACGACGGGCGCCTGCGACAGCTGGTGCTGGCCGACTACTTCTGACGCGGCGCGCGCACGCCTTCCCGGCGTGCGCCGCGATCGTTTGCACTATGATGGTGCAAGCCTCCGAGGTCCGCCGCATGTCGCTTCCTCCTTCGCAGCCGCCGCGCATCTGGGTCGTCGACGACGACCGCACCGTCCGCTTCGTGCTGGCCCAGGCCCTGCGCGACGCGGGCCACGTCGTGGGCGCCTTCGAAGGCCCGCGCGAGGCGCTGGCCGCGCTCGACGACGGCGAGACGCCCGACCTGGTGTTCACCGACGTGCGCATGCCCGGCGTCGACGGCCTGGCCTTCCTTGATGCGCTCAAGCAGCGCCGGCCCGAGCTGCCGGTGGTGGTGATGTCGGCCTACACCGACGTGGCCAGCACCGCCGGCGCTTTCCGCGGCGGCGCGCAGGAGTTCCTGTCCAAGCCCTTCGACCTCGACGAGGCGGTGGCGCTGGTGGGCCGGATGCTGCCCGCGCCGGCCGAAGCGGGCGCCGGGACGGACGCGCCGAAGACCGTCGGCGACGAGCTGGTCGGCGAGGCGCCGGCGATGCGCGAACTGTTCCGCGCCATCGGTCGCCTGGCGCAGGCGCCGTTGAACGTGCTGGTCACCGGCGAAACCGGCACCGGCAAGGAGCTGGTGGCGCGCGCCCTGCATCGCGAATCGCCGCGCGCACGCAAGCCCTTCGTCGCGCTCAACACCGCCGCCATCCCGGCCGAACTGCTCGAGAGCGAACTGTTCGGCCACGAAGCCGGCGCCTTCACCGGCGCCGCCAGGCGCCACGTCGGCCGCTTCGAGCAGGCCGACGCCGGCACGCTGTTCCTCGACGAGATCGGCGACATGCCGGCCTCGCTGCAGACGCGGCTGCTGCGCGTGCTGGCCGAGGGCGAGTTCTTCCGCGTCGGTGGCCGCGAGCTGATCAGGGTGGACGTGCGCGTCGTCGCCGCCACCCACCAGGACCTGGAGGCGAAGGTGCGCGAGGGCGGCTTCCGCGCCGACCTGCTGCACCGGCTCGACGTGGTGCGCCTGCGGCTGCCGCCGCTGCGCGAGCGCAAGGCCGACATCCCGGCGCTGGCCGCGCGCTTCCTGGCCCAGGCCGCGAAGGAGCTCGGCACGCCGGCCAAGCGCCTGCAGCCGGCCGCGCTCGAGCGCCTGCAGCGGCACGACTGGCCGGGCAACGTGCGCGAGCTCGAGAACCTGTGCTGGCGCCTGGCGGCGCTGGCGCCGGCCGAGACGGTCACCGTGCGCGACCTCTCGGGCGCGCTGCGCGTGGAAACGGCGGCCTCCGCCGGCCAGTGGCAGCGCGAACTGGCCGACGACGTGCGGGCCGCGCTCACCCGCGGCGAGCCCGGCCTGCACGCGCGCCTGCGCGAGGCCTTCGACCAGGTGCTGCTGGAAACCGCGCTCGAACACACGCGGGGCCACCGCCAGCAGGCCGCCGAGGCGCTGGGCCTGGGCCGCAACACGCTCACCCGCAAGCTCGGCGCCGGGCGCCGGCGGCGCAAGCCGGCCGAGACGCCTTGACCACGACTTAAGGCCGGCAGCGATAGGCTGCACGGCCACGCATCCCCTCCCAAGGACATCGAATGAACCTCAAGCCGACCCTGATCGCCGCCGCCCTCGCCCTTGCGCTCACCGCCTGCAGCCCGGCCAATGACGCCGCCGCTCCGGCGGCCAACGAATACGGCGACGGCGCCGCGCCCGCCGCCGAACCCGCCGCGGCCGAGGCCGCCGGCGGCATCGCGCTCGCGGCCCAGGCCCGCGTGGTGCTGCAGGAAGTGCAGGGCAGCGGCGTGAGCGGCGAGCTGGTGTTCAACCCCGACGGTGACGCGCTGCGCCTGACCGGCGAAGTGCGCGGCCTGCCGGCGGGCTCCACGCACGGCTTCCACGTGCACGAAACCGGCGACTGCAGCGCGCCCGACGCCACCAGCGCCGGCGGCCACTTCAACCCGATGGGCGCGCCGCACGGCGACAGCCAGGCCGAAGTGCCGCACCACGCCGGCGACATGCCCAACCTCGTGGCGGGCGACGATGGCGTGGCCCAGGCCGACAAGCGCCTGCCGGGCCTGCGCATCGGCGACGGCAGCGAGCTGGACGTGGTGGGCCGCGCGCTGATCGTGCACGCCCAGGCCGACGACTACGCCACCCAGCCCACCGGCAACGCCGGCGCGCGCATCGCCTGCGGCGTGATCGAGCTGGCCACGCCGGCGCCGGAAGCCGAAGGCCCGGCGCAGTGACCGAAGCCTGGCGCATCCGCCCCGCGGGCGCGGCCGACGTGCCGCGCCTGCGCGACTGGGCGGTGGCGATGGCCCTGGAGACCGAGCACAAGCGGCTCGACCCGGCCACGGTCGAGGCCGGCATCCGCGCCGTGCTCGACGAGCCGCGGCGCGGCGCCTACTTCATCGCCGAACGCGGCGGCGAACCCGCCGGCACCCTGATGCTCACCTACGAGTGGAGCGACTGGCGCAACGGCGACTGGTGGTGGATCCAGAGCGTCTACGTGGCCCCGGCCAGCCGCCGCCAGGGCTGCTACGCGGCGCTGTACCGGCACGTGCACGAAGCGGCGAAGGCGACGCCGCGGGTCTGCGGCCTGCGCCTGTACGTCGAGCACAACAACGCCGGCGCCCAGCGCACCTACGAGTCGCTGGGCATGGTGGACGCGGGCTACCGCATGTACGAGGCGGCGATCCCGCGCGACTGAGGCCTCAGGCCGGGCCCCAGTAGCCGATGCGCCGGCGGATCTTGAGCTTGCGCCACAGGTTCATCGGCTTGGGCCGGCGGTTGCGCGCGCCGGCGGCGATGAAGGCGTCGATCGCGTCGAGCACGCGCTCGCTGCTGCGGCCGTCGTAGTAGGGGTGGATGGCGTCGGCGTAGTCGCGGATCGCCTTCAGCAGTTCAGGCGGCCGCGCCAGCGCGCGCTCGATCGCCGGCTCGAACTGCCCGACCTGGTCGATGTCGATCAGCTGCGGGCCCGGCCGGCGGTTCTTGAAGGTCACCACCGGCTTGCCGGTGAGCAGGAATTCGTTGAGCGCCGACGAGGTGTCCGAGCACATCATGTCGGCCTGCGGGAACAGGTCGAGGATGTTGTCGTCGTCGGCGAAGCGCAGGTGCTCGTTCTCGAGCGCGCGGAACTTCGCCACCGTCTCCGGGTTCATCTTCGGGTGGAAGGTGACGATCCACTTCCAGCGGCCGTCGCGCGAGAGCCGGCGCACTTCCTCGTACAGCGTCTCGGCGGCGCTCCACGACGGCGAGAAGGTCGAGTGGTAGAGGATCACCGGCGTTTCGCGCACCGGCGGCAGCGGGCCGGCGATCGAGCGCAGGAAGGGGTCGAGCTTGGGCCAGCCGGTTTCGGCCACGCTGAAGTGCCCGAGCTTGTCCGACAGCGCCCGGAACTGCGCCGTGTCGCGCGGGCCGGTGGTGCAGTACAGGTCGAAGAAGCCGCGGATGTAGATGTGGCGCGGCTTGCCGGCGTCGAAGCCGTGGAAGGTCTCGACCTTCACGCCGGGGAAGAAATGCGGCACCGCGTTCGAGGAGGTGACCACCGCCTTGGGCTGCCAGGCGCGCACCTCGGCCACGGACAGCAGGCGCTCGCCCTCGACCAGGTCCTCGGCGCCGGGGCCGTCGAAGAACCAGGCCGCCTCGCCGCCACGGGCGCGGATGGCTTCCTGCAGCGGCCGCAGGATGGCCAGGGCGTAACGTTCCGATCCGTAGAGAAGGTACTTGCCGCTCATTCGCGTCCTTGGGGTTGTCCGGCGTGGCGCCGAAAGAATAACAGCCGGCTCAGCGCGGCCGGCCCAGCTCGAGCAGGAAGATGCCCTCGCCGCCCTCGCGCAGGCCGTAGCCGAGCTGCAGCGGGCCGAGCCAGGAGTCGAAGCCGAAATACAGGCTGCCGTGCAGCTCGCCCTCGCCGTCGTCGATGTCCTGGCCGCGGCCCCAGGTGCGCCCGTACTCGAGCGTGCCGCCCAGCAGGGCCGGCCGGCCCAGCACCCGCCCGAGCTCCCAGGTGTAGCCGCCGTAGGCCAGGGCGTAGTTCTCCGCCAGCCGTTCGTTGGGCCGGTAGCCGGCGAAGCGGGTCAGGCCGCCGAGCCGGAACAGGCCGGGCAGGCCGACCGGATCGTCGCTGCTGGCGTGGTAGCGCAGGCCGCCGAAGCCGGAGTGCCGGCCGATCGCGCCGGCACCGACCAGGTCGAAGTTGAACTGCTCGTAGTCGGTGTCGGCCCCGAAGCCGCGGCGCGAGGCCACCACCGACGCCGTCGCCTGCAGGCCCTTGCGGGGCAGGTAGCTCGAGTCGATGCGGTCGTAGGTGAAGGCCAGCTCGACCTCGCCCTGGTCCCAGCCCAGTCCGTCGAAGGCCGGGTCGCCCACGTCCAGGCGGATCTCGCCGCTGTGCCGGCGCAGGCCGAGGGTGGCGGCGCCGAAATTGCCGTACTCGCGCCCAAGCAACAGCTCGAGGCCGTAGTTGGGCACCCGGTAGTTCGCCAGGCGTTCGCCGCCCGCGTCGAACAGGCTGAAGCGCGGGCTTTCGTGGCTGCCCTGGGCGCTCAGGAACCACTCGCCCTTGCGCCCGAGCGGCTGGTAGTAGTCCAGCAGCAGGCTCGGTTCGTCGCCCAGCTGCAGGAGGCCGCGCAGTTCGCCGCCGAGCGGGTTCACCGGCGCGCGCAACACGCCGGCGCGCAGGTTGACGAAGAAGTCGCCCTGGAAATCCGAATACAGGCTCAGTCCGGTTTCCAGGTAGTTCGGGCCGTGCCGGTGCGGCAGCACCGTCACCAGCACGCCCTTGCGGCCCTGGTCTTCGATCAGCTCGTAGGTGACCTGCTCGAGCGTGGCCAGCCCGTGGATTGCCCGCAGGTTGCGCTCGAGCCGGTCGGCGTCGAACGGCTGGCCGGGCGCGATGTCGATGCGGCTGAGCAGGAAGGTGTCGTCGTAGCGGCTGCGGTTGTCCAGGCGGACGAAGTGCACCACCGGCGGGTCGGGCGAGGGCGCGGTGCGCGCCGCCAGGTGCGCCTGGTGCGTCGCGGCGTCCAGCCCGAGCGCCGCCAGCCGCGGCCGCACCGGATCCAGGCCGGACTCGCCGATGCGCAGCGCCTGCTCGAACTTGTCGAAATCGGCCGTGCCCACGTCGGCGCCCAGCGCCGGCCGCACCAGCACGTCGGCCGGCCCGAGCGTGCGCACCTGCGCCTCGGTGCCGCCGACGGTCATGAAGCCGCTGATCTGGTCGATGATCTGCAGCAGCCCGGCCGATTCGTCGAGCTTCGCCAGCGGCGTGCCCACGTCCACGGCGATCACGATGTCGGCGCCCATCGCGCGCACCACGTCCACCGGCAGCTGGTTGGCCAGGCCGCCGTCCACCAGCACGCGCTCGCCCACCACCACCGGCTTGAACACGCCGGGGATCGACAGGCTGGCGCGCATGGCCTGGGCCAGGTTGCCCTCGCCGATCACCACCGCCTGGCCGGTGTTGAGGTCGGTGGCGACGGCGCGGTAGGGAATGGGCAAGCGGTCGAAGTCGGTTTCGAAGCCCACCGGTTGGGTGAGGCGCTCGAGCAGCAGCATGACGCGCTGGCCCGAGAGCACGCCGGCCGGCAGCTTGATGCCGGTGTTGCCGATGCCGGGCTTGGCCGACAGCAGCGCCAGGTCGTCGTCACGCTTGCGGCGGAAGCTGCGCTCGGGGCGGTCGGTGCGGTCGCGGAAGACCGCCGACCAGTCCAGCGTGCGCATCTCGCGCTCGATCGTGTCCGCATCCATGCCCGAGGCGTACAGGCCGCCGACGATCGCGCCCATCGACGTGCCTGCGATGCAGTCCACCGGCACGCGCAGGCGCTCGAGTTCGCGCAGCACCGCCACGTGGGCGAAACCGCGGGCGCCGCCGCCGCCCAGCACCAGGCCGATGCGCGGACGCTCGGGATCGCCGCCGGCGGCGCGGCAGGCCGGCACGTCTTCGGCGGCCACCGGCATGGCCAGGGCCAACACGAGCAGGGTTGAAACGAACAGGCGCATCCGGACAAGCCTCGTCGCCGGCGTCGGGCCGGCCCTGGCCGGAGTCTATCGGTGCGCGGCGTTCATTCGGCGAGAACCGAGCGCGGGTCGCGTCCGGCCGGGCAGTGGTCGAAGGTGACCGGCACGCCGTGGGCTTCGAGCACGGCGGCCAGCTGGCGCTGGCGCATCTGGAAACGCTCGAAGGCGCGCGCAAGGCGCCCGGCGTCGGTGTCGGCGGGGGCGAAGCCACCCTCGGCCCAGGCGTCGATGTCGAGCAGGGCCATGCGCACACCGCCGTTCTCGTACACCGCCAGCGGCTCGGGCGGCGCGTCGAGCCACTGCACCGCGCCGGGCGCGAGCAGCGCGGCTTCGAGCAGCGGCCACATCGGCGCCAGGCCCACGTGCTCGTACTGCATGGCCATCATCGCGGCCAGGTCGTTGAGGGTGAGCAGGCGTGCGTGCTCCACCGGCACGGCGAAGCCCGACTGTGCCAGCAGCGCGGTGTCGGCGCCGGCCATGCCGGTATCGAGCAGCACCTGTTCGAGCCGCTCGCCCACCGGCGCGACGCTGGCGGGGTCGCCGCGCAGCAGCAGCGGCAGCAGCTTGAGCGGGCCGCCGGCGAACTCGGCCGAGGGGCGCATCGATTCCGGCAGGCCGGCGTCGTCGGCGCCGAAACCGACCACGCGGCCGCCGGCGGCGCCGGGGGCGCGCGCAACCAGCCGCTCGAGTTCGGCATGCACCGGCCAGCCCGGGCGCAGCAGTTCCACCGGGTCGAACAGGCCCGCCACCAGGCCCAGGTCCAGGTCGGCCGCCTCGGGCACCAGCTTCGCCAGGTCGCGCGCCACCAGGCCCGCCAGTTCGCCCGCGGTGGCCACGTCCAGCGCGGATTTGCCCGGCGTCGCGCCGGGTGCGAGTTCGAGCGCCAGGGCGGCAAGGACGCTCAGTTCGGGCTTGGACATACGGTGGCGTTCGGTGTCGGGGTATGATCGCCAATCATACCTGCCACGCCGGAGCGCCCGATGTCGCCTTCCCGTCGCGTCGCCATCCTCGGCGGCGTCCGCATCCCCTTCGTACGCAACAACACCGCCTACCACGACGTGGGCAACCTGGGCATGTCGATCAAGGCCCTGGGCGCCCTGGTCGAGAAGTTCGGCCTGCACGGCGAGCAGCTCGGCGAAGTGGCCATGGGCGCGGTGCTCAAGCACAGCAGCGACTGGAACATCGGCCGCGAGGCCACGCTCAGCTCCGGCCTGTCGCCGGCCACGCCGGGCATCACGATGCAGCGCGCCTGCGGCACCTCGCTCGACACCGTGGTCACCGTGGCCAACAAGATCGCGCTCGGCCAGATCGAGGCCGGCATCGGTGGCGGCTCCGACACCACCTCGGACGTGCCGATCGCGGTGAACAAGCGCCTGCGCCGCCGCCTGCTCGACGCCAACATGGCGCGCAGCTTCGGCGCCCGGCTCAAGGCCTTCAAGGGCTTCCGCTTCAAGGAGCTGACGCCCGAATTCCCCGGCGTCGGCGAGCCGCGCACCGGCAAGTCGATGGGCGAGCACTGCGAGATGATGGCCAAGGAATGGGGCATCACCCGCGAGGCCCAGGACCAGCTGGCCTACGAGTCGCACACCAAGGCCGCCATGGCCTACGAGCGCGGGTTCTTCAAGGACCTGGTGGTGCCGTTCCGGGGCGTCGAGCGCGACAACATCCTGCGTCCCGACACCACCATCGAAAAGCTCGCCACGCTCAAGCCCGCCTTCGACAAGACCTCGGGCAAGGGCACGCTGACCGCCGGCAACTCCACCCCGCTCACCGACGGCGCCTCGGCGGCGCTGCTGGCCAGCGAGGAATGGGCCGCGGCGCATGGCCTGGAAGTGCAGGCCTATCTGGTCGATGCCCAGGTGGCGGCGGTCGATTTCGTGCACGGCGAGGGCCTGCTGATGGCGCCGGCCTGGGCCGTGGCGCAGCTGCTCGCGCGCAACAAGCTCAGGCTGCAGGACTTCGACTTCTACGAGATCCACGAAGCCTTCGCCGCGCAGGTGCTGTGCACGCTCAAGGCCTGGGAAGACCCGGTCTTCTGCAAGGAAAAGCTCGGCCTCGACGCGCCGCTGGGCGCGATCGACCGCGAGAAGCTCAACGTCGTCGGCAGTTCGCTGGCCGTCGGCCACCCGTTCGCGGCCACCGGCGCGCGCATCGTCGCCACCGCCGCCAAGCTGCTAAGGGAAAAGGGCTCGGGCCGCGCGCTGATCTCGATCTGCACCGCCGGCGGCATGGGCGTCGCCGCCATCGTCGAGCGCTGACGAAGGCAGGGGTCGGAGGTAATCAGGCTGCGCCTGATTACCTCCGATCCCTCGCATTTCAGGGCGGGAGCAGCGGGATGCCGTGCGCGTTGCGCACTTCCGCCACCGCCTGGTCGGCGATCTGCTCGCGCAGGCTGCGGCCGCCCAGCGCCAGCGGCGGCTCGCCGCGGCCAAGCCGCAGCGCATTGGCGTAGGCGATCTGCGCCTTGCCGGCATCGCCCTGGGCGGTGAACACGTGGCCCAGGCTTTCCCAGGCGTCGGCACCGGCGCCCTGCGCCAGCGCGCGATGCAGGAAATCCTCGGCCTTGCCCCACAGCGCCTGTTCGCGGCACAGGCAGCCCAGCGCGGTCAGCAGCCCCGGGCTGGAGGGATGCTGGGCCAGCCAGCCTTCGGCGCGGCCCAGGCGCTTGCCGTCGCGGCCCGGCGGCAGCCGGCCGTAGAGCGCGGCCAGTGATTCGTCCCAGTTCGCTTCCAGCGCATCGGCGACGGCGTGCGCCCCGGTGTCCTCCAGCCCCAGCGCCGAGGCGCGCAGCGCGAAGGCGCTGGCCACCGGTGCCGAGGTCTTGAGCCGCTCCGCCAGCGCATGCCAGCGCTGCTGGAGTTCGTCGGCGCCCGCGGCCTGCGTCAGCGTGGCTGCGGCGATGCGCACTTCCAGCGCCGCCAGGGCCTCGGCTTCCAGCGCCTGGTCGCGGCGCAGGGTGTTGAGCAGGGACTGGGCCTCGAGCGCACGATCGGTGGCCACCAGGGCCTCGGCGCGCAGCACGCCGGCGCGCGGCGAATTGGCGCCCGGCTGGCTCGCCAGGGCCTCAATCGCTTCGGCGGCCTTGCCCTGGGCGAGCAGGCGTTCGGCCTGGTCGAGCGCGGCGGCGCCGGCGTCGTGCGCCAGCAGCGCGGCGTGGTGGCGAGCCACGGCCTCGGCGTCGCCGCGCGTCGCGGCGGCACGGCGCGCGCCCAGCAGGGCCGGGGTGCGCAGCGCCGGATCGGCGGCGGCCTTGGCCAGCAGCTGTTCGGCACGCTGCCAGCGACCCTGGTGCAGGGCCTCGAGGCCACTGACCAGGCGGTTGCGCGCCAGCCGGTGCGCGTGCCGGCGCCAGGCCCGGAACGGCAGCCGCAGCAGCCACCACAGCGCCCACAGCGCGAACCACAGCAGGCCCCAGGCGAGCACGAAGTAGGCCAGCGTGGTGGTGTAGGTCAGGCCGCGGAAGCGCACCACCACGTCGCCCAGGTCCTGCGAGAACCAGTGCCAGGCCAGCGCGCCGAGCACCGCCAGCGCCAGCCACCACAGCAGGCTGCGGTAGAGGTTCATGGCGCGGCGCGCCCGCGGCGCAGGTCGCGCAGTTGTTGCAGGGCGGCGCCCTGGTCGGGCAGCGGCGGCGCGAGCGAACGGCCGGCCAGCGCCGACAGCCGCTCGCGGCGCTCGCGCAGCAGGGCGTCGTCGGCGTACAGGCGCTGCAGCCACTGGTCGATGCGCACCAGGCTGGCCTGGAAGGCGCCGTCGTCGCGACGCTCGAGCGCGGTGCGGGCCAGGGCCAGCTCCAGCGCCAGGGTGGCTTCGCCGGTGGCGCGGTCGGCCGGGGAAATCAGGTCCTGGCTCGAGCTCGGACGCACCTGCACGACCGCGTCGAGCACCCGCTGCCAGCCGCTGCCGCTTTCGCCGGCGGCCGGGGGCGCGCCGGGGGCGCGGCTGGCCAGGCGCGGCAGGGTGGTTTCGAGCGCGTCGAGCTCGCCGGCGGCCAGGTTGCGCGGGTCCTCGGGCAGGGCGCGCAGTGCCGCCAGCTCCTGGCCGATGGTCTGGCGCAGGCTGATGAACTGCGGGTCGGTCAGCGGCGCCAGCGCCTGCTGGGCCAGTGCGGTGGCGCGGATCGCGCCGGCAGTGTCGCCATCGGCGGCCAGCCGCGCCTGGGCCAGGCCCAGCAGCAGCTCCACTTCGTCCAGGCGCAGGGCTTGGGCGCCTTCCGCGGCCTGGGTCGACAGTTCGCGCAGGTTGTCCTCGAGGATGGCCGCACGCTGGCCCACGCCGAGCACCTCTTCGCGCAGCAGGCTGGTGCGGGCCTGGGTGTCGCCCAGGCGCTGCTCGATGCCCTGCTGGTTGCGGCGCAGCGAGGCGATGGCCTGCTCGGCCTCGAGCAGGCGCGCGTCCAGCGCCTCCGGGCTCAGGTCCGGGCCGGCCTCGGCGGGCGCGCCGCGCTGGTTCCACCACCAGGCGCCGCCGGCGGCAAGCGCCACCAGCACCAGCAGGGCCAGCAGCCAGGCCAGGACGCCGGGGCCGCGGCGGGTCTTGCGGGGATCAGGGGTGTCGTCGTGCTCGGTGTCCACGGGGGGGCATCAACGCGGGAATCGCCGCCAATCCTACCGGAAGCGCCCTCGGGCAACATCGGCGGCCAGTGCGTCGAGCAGGCTGTCGGGCGCCGCGCCCGGGGCGAGCACGATCATCCTGAAACCCAGCTCGGCCAGGTGCGCCGCCAGGCGCGGGCTGCTGGCCACGGCCGCCCGCCCGCGCAGCGCCTCGCGACCGGTCTCGTCCAGCCGCTGCCACAGGCCGTCGAAGGCTTCGGTGCTGGAAACGAGCAGGGCGCTTTCCCGGGGCAGGGTGCGCAGCCGGCGCAGGCGCGCGGCACTCGGATGCACGGCGATGCGCCGGTAGACGTTGGCGCGGTGGATCTGCGCGCCCCGCTGGGCCAGGGTTTCGGCGATCAGGCCGCGCCCGCCCGGCGCCGTCACCAGGCCCACCGCCGACGGCGGCGGCTTGAGTTCGGGCAGGGCCAGCAGCGCTTCGGAATCGGTGCCTTCGGCCGGGAAGATCGCGCCGGGCACGCCCACCCGCTCGAGTGCGGCGGCCGTGCCGGCGCCCAGCGCCAGCCAGCGCTGCCCCGGTGCGGCCGAAAGTGGCAGTTGCCGGCGCGCGAACTGCACCGCCGCCGGGCTGGTGACCACCACCAGCGGACAGGCCAGCGCCACCTGCAGGGCCGGCAGCGAAGGCTGCGGCCGCAGCGCCAGGGTGGAGATCGAAAGCACGCGGGCGCCGCGGCCCGAGGCCGCCCGGCGCACCGGCGCGTGGCTGCCCGAGGGCCGCAGCGAGATGACGTACCATCCGGCCAGCGCTGGCGTGGACGAGCTCTTGTCCATGGCGACAGCTTGGCACAGCCACACGGAAACGGCATCGCATGGACCTGCTCGACCAGCTCAACGCCCACTTCGACGCGATGCCGCCGGTGGCGGCGATGCAGGTGCGCGCCGTGCATTTCGACGGCGAGCGCCTGCGCCTGCGCGCGCCGCTGGCCAGCAACGTCAACGACAAGGCCTGCGCCTTCGGCGGCAGCCTCACCAGCCTGATGACCCTGGCCGGCTGGGGCCTGCTGACCCTGAAGCTGCAGCAGGCCGGCATCCGCGCCGACGTCTACGTGGCCGACAGCCAGGTGCGCTACCTGGCGCCGGTGTACGGCGACCTGGAGGCGGAAGCCTGGCTGGCGCCCGAGGTGGACTGGCCGGCGGTGCTGTCGGCCTGGGCCAGCCGCGGCCGCGCCCGCGCCACGGTGCTGGCGCGCGTGCCCGGCGCCGGCGAGGCCAGCGCGGCCGAGCTCAGCGGCCGATTCGCGGCCCTGCGGCCCGGGTGAGCATCCGGGCGCGGGATGGGCATAATGCGGGCATGAACCGGATCCTGCGCACGCTCGTCCTGTCCTGCCTGGTGCTCGTGCTCGCGGCCTGCGCCGCCGCCGGCGGCCAGCGCAGCCCCCGCGACCAGACGCTCTACCACTACGTCAGCGCGGTGCGCTGGAGCGACTTCGACGCCGCCTACGAGTTCCTCGAGCCTCAGCGCCGCTCCGGCAATCCCCTGACCGACGCCGAGCGCGAGCGCTACCGGCAGTTCCAGGTCTCCGGCTACGAGGTCAAGTCGGCCAGGGAGCCGGCCGACGGCGAGTACGAGCAGGTCGTGGAGATCCGGGTGGTCAACCGCAACACCCAGGTCGAGAAGCTGATCACCGACCGCCAGCGCTGGCGCTGGGACGCCGACGCCAAGCGCTGGTGGCTGGCCAGCGGCCTGCCCGACCTCGACGCGGCGCGCTGACCGGTTTGGCCGGCGGCCCCGCCGGCCCCATAATGGCCGGCCCCCAGCCGTGCCGAACCGTCGCCCATGGATCGCCTGATCGAATTCTTCCAAGCCAACCTGGTGCTGTCGCTGGTGTTCGCCGGCCTCACCGTGGCCCTGGTGTTCACCGAAGTCGCCCGCCTGTTCCGCGGCTTCAAGGGCATCTCGCCCGCGCAGCTCACCGACCTGATCAACCGCGAAAGCGCGCTGGTGATCGACATCCGCGGCCAGGGCGAGTTCGACAAGGGCCACATCATCGGCTCCAGGCACCTGCTGCCGAGCCAGGTCGACCCCGAGGGCAAGCTGCTGGCCAAGGCCAAGGAGTCGCCGGTGGTCGTGGTCTGCGCCGCCGGCATCACCGCTTCGGGCGTGGCCGGCAGGCTGGTCAAGGCCGGCTTCAAGCGCGTGAGCATCCTCGACGGCGGCATCGGCGCCTGGCAGCAGGCCGGCCTGCCGCTGGCCAAGGGCAAGGCCTGAGGCCACCCGTCCGGCGCTTTCGCCCGGCTCCGGCCGGCATGCGATAATCGCCGGTCTTTCCACGATTTCACTCATTTCCCGGAGTTCCACCATGGCCGAGCAGAACAACGGCGCCGTCGCCGCGAACGAGCAGCAGGCGCAGTTCACCATCCAGAAGATCTACGTCAAGGACATCTCCTTCGAGGTGCCGAACGCGCCGCAGGTCTTCAACGAGCCCGGCCAGCCGCAGCTCGAGCTCAACCTCAACCAGAAGGTCGGCCGCGTCGCCGAGAGCCTGTTCGAGGTGGTGCTGGAAGTGACCGTCACCTGCAAGCTGGCCGACAAGACCATCTACCTGGCCGAAGTGCAGCAGGCCGGCCTGTTCCAGCTGGCCGGCTTCGACGAGCGCACCCTGGACATGATGCTCGGCACCTACTGCCCGAACGTGCTGTTCCCGTACGTGCGCCAGACCGTGGGCGACCTGGTCGCTTCCGGTGGCTTCCCGCCGTTCTACCTGCAGCCGATCAATTTCGAGGCCCTGTACGCCGAAGGCCTGCGCCGCCGCGCCGAGCAGGTCCAGGCCAACCAGGCCCCCGGGGCCGGCAACGCCTGATCCGGACCGGCCGCCGATGAACCCGGCCAAGCCGTCGGTCGCCGTGCTCGGGAGTGGTTCCTGGGGCACGGCGCTGGCCAGCCTGGTGGCGCGCAACGGCCACCCGACCACGATCTGGGGGCGCGACGCCGCCCAGATCGCGGCGATCGCCGGCCAGCACGAGAATCCGCGCTACCTGCCGGGCATCCCGCTGCCGGAATCGCTGCGGGCCAGCACCGACATCGCCGCCACCGTGGCCGATGCCGACCTGGTGCTGGTGGTCACGCCCAGCCACGCCTTCACCGAAACCCTGCACGCGCTGGCGTCGCACCGGCGCAAGGGCGCGGGCGTGTCCTGGGCGACCAAGGGCTTCGAACCGGGCTCCGGCCGCTTCCTGCACGAGGTCGCCGGCGAGGCCCTGGGCCCGGACGTGCCGCTGGCCGTGGTCACCGGCCCGTCCTTCGCCAAGGAAGTGGCGATGGGCCTGCCGACCGCCGTCACCGTGCACTCCGATGACGAGGCTTTCGCGCAGGCGGTGGCCGGGTCGCTGCACGGCCCGACCTTCCGCGCCTACACCGGCAACGACATGCTCGGCGCCGAACTCGGCGGCGCGATGAAGAACGTGCTGGCGGTGGCCACCGGCGTCGCCGACGGCATGCAGCTGGGCCTCAACGCGCGCGCCGGCCTGATCACCCGCGGCCTGAACGAAATGCTGCGCCTGAACCTGGCGCTCGGCGGCAAGGCCGAGACCCTGATGGGCCTGGCCGGCCTCGGCGACCTGGTGCTGACCTGCACGGGCGACCTCTCCCGCAACCGCCGCCTGGGCCTCGCGCTCGGACGCGGCCAGTCGATCGCCGAAGCCGTGGCCGCCATCGGCCAGGTGGTCGAGTCGGTGCAGACGGCCGACGAAGTGATGCGCCTGGCCGAACGCCATGGCATCGAACTGCCGATCTCGGCCCTGGTGCGCGAAGTGCTGCACGGCACGATCACGCCGGTCGAAGGCCTGAAGATGCTGCTGGCCCGCGAGCAGAAGCCCGAGTTCCCCGAAGGCCTGTTCTGAGGCGCGGCGCGCCTCCCCATCCCGGCAACCGCAAAAAGAAAGCCCGGCCGAAGCCGGGCTTTCCACGCTTGCCGATCGTGGGGGATCAGAAGCTGGCGCGGACGCCGAACAGGTAGGACTCGCCGCCGTCGGCGAACTCGACCTCGCCCACCAGGCCCCAGGTCTGGTTGAACTTGTACTGGGCGCCGATGGTGCCGCTGAAGTCGCCGTCGAACTCGTCGCCGTCGACGTAGTTGGCCTTGACCAGGCCCTCGAAGTTCTCGGAGAACGAACCACGCAGGCCGACCGAGGCGCGGTAGCCGTCGGCGTCGCCGAGGCCGTCGACGTCCGAGTTCAGGTAGGCGAGCTCGGCGATCAGGTCGGCGTTGTCCGAGATGCCGTGGGCGTAACCGATACCCAGGTCGTAGGAGTCGACGTCGATGCTGGTGTTGTCGATCTCGACGGTGTTGTAGCCGCCGAAGCCGTAGAAGCCGGACTGGCCGAACTCGAACGAGCCGCGCACGCCGAAGCCGTCGGCATCGCCGTCGACGTTGATGTAGTCGGCTTCGACGTAGGTGTAGCTCAGCTTGTCGTCGGCCTGGGCCGACAGCGGCAGCAGGGCGGCCAGGGAGAGGGCAATGAGGGAACGCTTCATATTCTTGTACTTCCGATATTGGGGGAGGTCGCCCCGCAAGACGGGGCTGCTCGCAGTATCCGAATCGAAGCGTAACGAATGATTAACCCGATGCTGATCGAACCTTAACCATGTCTTCAGTCATGGGTGCGCGCGCCGGTGTAACCGAGCTGGCGCCAGGCTTCGAAAACGGCCACGGCGACCGCGTTCGACAGGTTCAGGCTGCGCTGCCCGGGCCGCATGGGCAGCGTGAGCCGCTGCGACTCGGGTACGCCCGCCAGCGCGTCGTCGGGCAGCCCGCGCGTCTCGGGGCCGAACAGCAACGCATCGTTCCGGCGGTAGTCCACCTGGTCGAAGCGCCGGCTCGCGCGCGCGCTGAACGCGAACAGCCGCGGCTGGCCAAGCGCGGCAAGACAGGCATCAAGGCTGGCATGGCAGCGCAGGCTGGCGAACTCGTGGTAGTCCAGGCCGGCGCGGCGCAGGCGCGCATCGTCGAGCGTGAAGCCGAGCGGCTCGACCAGGTGCAGGTGGGCGCCGGTGTTGGCGCACAGCCGGATCACGTTGCCGGTGTTGGGCGGGATCTCTGGCTGGAACAGGATGACGTTGAGCATCGCGGCATTATCGCGGCATCGACGCCGCGCGCCGCGCCGGGATGCTCAGCCCGAGCAGTGCAGGCGGCGCGCCAGCAGGCCGAGGTCGCCCGGCATGCGGGCCAGGCCGCGCGGGCCGGCCTGGCCCGGGCCGGCGCTGCAGGCCAGGCCGGTCGAGACGACGTCCTCGAGCACCTGCGGCAGGCTGGGCGGTTCGTGCAGGGTGGCCACCAGCCCCAGGGCGAGCAGGGGCAAGGCGGCGAGGCTTCGATGCAGGTGCGTGCGGGGGTTCATGGCGGGTTCCGGGCGGGACGGGGACACCCTTCATGCAGCAGGAAGCGTGCCAAGCCCAGGGGCCTTGCCAATCAATGACTTGCGGTTGGAGGTGGCGTCCGGTCAGCCGGGCCGGACACGACAGGCGGACAGCGGCTCCCCCTCCAGCGCCCGCCACTGGCCGGCCGCGGCCGGCGCGGCCGGCGCCGGGAAGTCGATGCGCGCCAGCAGCGGTTCCCCGTCCTGCTCGTCGCGCAGGTTGCTCAGGCCCTCGAAGCGCAGCAGCCGCCGGCTCTCGCGGCCGTAGGCGACGTCGATGTGCGGCGCCAGCCAGCCCAGCAGGCCGCCCAGGCGCAGCCGGAAGAATTCGGCCGGCTCCCCGGCCACCTCGCCGGAGCCGCGCCGGCGCACGGTGAAGTCGTAGGCATCGAGCCGCGACGGCACGGCGAACTGCAGCGGCACCGGCTTGCCGGCCACCAGGGGCTGCCAGCGGCGGCGGATGAACTCGTCGAAGCCGGCGTCGGCCACCAGCGCCTCGCCGCCCGCCACCGGCGCGCGGCGTTCCTCGCCGTCGGCGTGCCGGCGCACCCAGAGCTCGCCGCCCTGCCCGTCCCGGCGCAGTCCCTCGCGGTAGCCCAGGCGGGCATCGACGAAATCGAAGGACGGCGCCAGCGCCGAATCGCCGTAGTCCACCTGCTTGCGCGCGAAGGCGGTGCCGTCGGCGCAGCGGTACACCACCAGCCGACGCCGCAACCCGTCCTCGTCGTGTTCGAGCAGGTGCTGCTCACGGTAGAGCAGCGCGCCGCTGTCGGGGTCGTGCGCCAGGCCTTCCTGTTCCTGCAGCGAGGCCGACGCCGGCAGGGCGGCCGACAGCAGGGCCGCCGACAGCGTCGCCGCCCAGCCCGGCGCCCGCGTCACCACGGCAGCGCCGCCCCGTCGCGGTCGACGAACTCGCCGGCGCCCAAGTCGCCGCGCCGCTCGAGCATTTCGAGCAGGTCGTGCACCGACTCGCTGGCCGTGACCGGCGCCTTGCTGCCGCCCATGTCGGTGCGCACCCAGCCGGGGCTGGCCGCGAGCACGCCGATGCCCATCGGGTTGAGCGCGCGCGCCATCAGCACGGTGGCCATGTTCAGCGCCGCCTTGCTGATGTTGTAGCTCGGCGTCTGGAAGGACTGGGTGAGCGCCATCGAGCCCAGGCGCGAAGACAGGTTGAACACCCGCGGCCGCACGCCGCGCGCCAGCAGCGGCGCCAGCGACTGCGCCAGCATCAGCGGCGCGATCGTGTTCACCTGCAGCGTGTGTTCCAGCACGCGCGGGTCGAGGGCGCCGAAGCGCTCGCCCGAGGCCAGCGTGCCGGCGTTGTTGACCAGCAGGTCGATGGCCGGGTGCAGCGCCGCCACTTCGGCGGCGAAGGCCTGGCGCGAGTGTTCGTCGGCCACGTCCAGCGGCGCCACGTGCAGGTGCCCGGGATGGGCCGCGGCCAGCTGGGTGAGTTCGTCGGCATGCCCGGGCTGGCGGCAGCCGGCCACCACGCGGTCGCCGCGGGAAAGCAGCTGGCGCGTGAATTCCAGGCCAAGGCCGCGATTGGCCCCGGTGACCACGACGGTGCGCGATTGCTTCACGTCCATGCTCCGACTATGCCCTTGGGCCTAGTGTATGGCCTGTCAAGGCAAGCTAGGATGCAGGGTCCCCGGGAACGTCCCGGCGCTACGACAGGAACCCACGCATGACCCAGACCCGTCTCCCGCGCGTGCGCGCGCTGGTCCTGGCCCTCGGCTTCGCCGTTGCCGCCCTCTCCCCCGTCCAGGCCCGTGATGCCGCCAACGACGCCGCCACGGCGCCGGTGCAGGCCGACATCCCGTTCGAGCAGTTCACCCTGCCCAACGGCCTGCGCGTGGTGGTGCACACCGACCGCAAGGCGCCGATCGTGGCGGTGAACGTCTGGTATCACGTGGGCGCCAAGAACGAGCTGCCGGGCCGCACCGGCTTCGCGCACCTGTTCGAGCACCTGATGTTCCAGTCCAGCGAGAACCACAAGGGCGAGTTCTTCACCCCGTTCGAGCTCGTCGGCGCCACCGACCAGAACGGCACCACCAACTCCGATCGCACCAACTACTTCCAGAACGTGCCCACCACCGCGCTCGACATGGCGCTGTGGATGGAGTCCGACCGCATGGGCCACTTCCTCGGCGCGGTCACCCAGGAAGTGCTCGACGAGCAGCGCGGCGTGGTGCAGAACGAGAAGCGCCAGGGCGAGAACCAGCCCTACGGCCAGGTCTTCCAGCGCCTGCTCAAGGCCAGCTATCCCGAGGGCCACCCGTACAGCTGGCCGGTGATCGGCTCGATGTCCGACCTCGACGCCGCCTCGCTCGAGGACGTGCAGAACTTCTTCAAGTCCTGGTATGGCCCCAACAACGCCGTGCTGGTGCTGGCCGGCGACATCGACGTCGCGACCGCGAAGGAAAAGGTCACCCGTTTCTTCGGTGACATCCCGGCCGGCCCGACCCTGGCGCAGCCCGCGGTCGACCCGGCGGCGCGCACCGACTCGACCCGCGACGAGTTTACCGACCGCGTGCCGCAGGCCCGCGTCTACCGCGCCTGGAACATCGCCGAATACGGCCAGGCCGACGTCGACCGCCTGCAGCTGGTGTCGCAGGTGCTGGGCGGCTCGCGCGCCTCGCGCCTGGACAAGCGCCTGGTGCACGGCGACAAGATCGCCGACCGTGTCTCCGCCGGCGCCTGGGGCAACCAGCTCGGCGGCCTGTTCTTCATCCAGGTCGACGTGAAGGCCGGCGTCGACCCGGACGTGGTCGAGAAGGCCATCGACGAGGAAGTGCGCCGCCTGATCACCGAGGGCCCGAGCGCCAGCGAACTCGAGCAGGCCCGCACCAGCTTCAAGGCCGGCTTCATCCGCGGCATCGAGCGCATCGGCGGCTTCGGCGGCAAGGCCGATGCCCTGGCCGAGTGCACGGTGTACATGGGCGACCCGGGCTGCTTCCGCGAGAGCCTGGCCACCATCGAGTCCGCCACCGCCGACGACCTGATGGCGGCCGGCCAGCGCTGGCTGTCGCGCGGCGACCACACCATCGTGGTCACCCCGGGCGAGCGCGTGCCCACCGTCGAGGACGCGAGCCTCGCGCACCCGGACATGCCGGAAGTGCCGGCGGCCGACCCGAAGTACACCACCGTGGCGAGCGACGTCGACCGCTCCAAGGGCCCGCCGGTGACCACCGAGTTCCCGGACCTGGTGTTCCCCGAGCTCAAGCGCGCCGAGCTGTCGAACGGCACCACCCTGGTGCTGGCCGAGCGCCCGGGCCTGCCGGTGGTGCAGATGAGCCTGCAGCTGCCCGGCGGCTACGTCGCCGACGTGGGCCGCAAGCTCGGCACCGCCAGCTTCACCATGGGCATGCTCGACGAGGGCGCCGGCAAGTACGGCGCGCTCGCGTTCGGCGACGAGGCCGAGCGCCTGGGCGCCAGCCTCGGTTCCAGCGCCTCGCTCGACGGCGCCAGCGCCTACCTGTCGGCGCTCAAGGAGAACCTCGACCCGTCGGTGGCGCTGTTCGCCACCATGCTGCGCATGCCGCGCTTCGACGACGCCGAGATCGAGCGCGTGCGCCAGGGCTGGATCTCCTCGATCCGGCAGGAGAAGGCGCGCCCGAACTCGGCCGCCTCGCGCCTGCTGCCGCCGCTGCTGTACGGAAAGGGCCATCCCTACGCCATCCCGTTCAGCGGCACCGGCGACGAGGCGTCCATCGCCTCGCTGACCCGCGACGACCTGCTGGCCTACCACCGCGACTTCGTTCGCCCCGAGGGCTCGACCCTGATCGTGGTGGGCGACACCACGCTCGACGAGATCGTGCCGGTGCTCGAGAAGCACCTGGGCAACTGGCGGGGCCAGGGCGAGGCGCCGGCGCTGCCGTCGATCGACGCCGTGGCACTGCCGCAGTCGCCGCGCGTGTTCCTGGTCGACCAGCCGGGCGCGATCCAGGCCAACATCTTCGTCGGCCAGCTGGCGCCCTCGACGATGGACGAGAAGGCCACCGAGTTCGAGATCGCCAATTCGGTGCTCGGCGGCGAGTTCAGCTCGCGCCTGAACATGAACCTGCGCGAGGACAAGCACTGGGCCTACGGCAGCTACAGCTTCGTGCAGGCGGCCAGGGGCCAGCGCCCGTGGATGGCCTTCGCGGCCGTGCAGATCGACAAGACCGCCGAGTCGATGGCCGAGCTGCAGCGCGAGATCAGCCAGTACGCCACCGGCGAGGCGCCGGCGAAGGCGGAGGAGGTGACCAAGATCCAGGCCACCGAGATCCGCAGCCTGCCCGGTTCGTACGAAACCGCCAACGCCGTGCTCGGCGCCATCGGCGGCATCGTGCGCTACCAGCGCCCGGACGATTACGTCGTGCAGCGCAAGGCGAAGATCGAGGCGCTGACCCCGGAGATCGTCAACACCGCCGCCGCCACCCTCCAGCCCGGTTCGCTGACCTGGGTGGTGGTGGGCGACCTCTCGCAGATCGAGGAAGGTGTGCGCGCCCTCGGCCTGGGCGAGGTGCAGGTGATCGACGCCGACGGCAACCCGGTCGCCGGCAAGTAAACCCCGGCGGGTACATTGCCGGTTAAGCACGGGCGGGGCGACAATCCCGCCCGTGCCTTTTCCAAAGGAGACCGTTGCATGCGCCTGCTGATCCTTCCCGCCGCCCTGCTGGCCACGCTCGCCGGCTGCACCTGGGTGAAGATGGCGCCGGGCGCCTCCGAAGTGCGCGTGGCCGCCTTCGGCCAGGACCTGTCGGCCTGTGAACGCCGCGGCGAGGTCTCGGTGTCGGTGCGCAACCGGCTGGGGCCCTACGAGCGCAACGACATCCGGGTCCGCGACGAGCTCGAGACCCTGGCCCGCAACGAGGCCCCCGGCCTGGGCGCCGACACGGTGCAGCCCAAGGGCGAGCCCGACGACGGCGAGCAGCGTTTCCTGGCCTTCCGCTGCCGCGGCGCCGCCCCGGCCGCCCGTCCGGCCACGGCCGGCGAGGATGGCGCGCAGACCTATCCGATCGAGGATTGAGGCCCGGCGGCCTTCACGCGCGGGGCCGCCGAAAGTTGAGCCAGGAGGGCGAAAAGAGTAACTTTGACGGGTTTCCCCAACGCTGGGCATGCCCGCTTATGTTGTTCAAGCACGTTTCCATCGCCGGCCTGGCGCACATCGATGCGCCGCATCGCCTGAGCTCGGCCGACATCAACGCCCAGCTCAAGCCGACCATGGACCGGCTGGGGATCAAGACCGACGTCCTGCAGGACATCGCCGGCATCTACGCCCGACACCTCTGGGACGACGAGATGCAGGCCTCCGACGCCGCCACCCTGGCCGCCGAGAAGGCCATCGCCGACGCCGGCGTCGACCGCAGCAAGATCGGCCTGCTGGTCAACACCTCGGTCAGCCGCGACTACCTCGAGCCGTCCACCGCCTCGATCGTCTCGGGCAACCTGGGCCTGGGCGAGAACTGCCAGAACTTCGACGTCGCCAACGCCTGCCTGGCCTTCATCAACGGCATGGACATCGCCAGCCGCATGATCGAGCGCGGCGAGATCGAATACGCCCTGGTCGTCGACGGCGAAACCGCGAACCTCGCGTACAAGAAGACGCTCGAGCGCCTGAGCGGCCCGGACGTCACCGAGGAGCAGTTCCGCAACGAACTCGCCACGCTCACCCTGGGCTGCGGCGCCGCCGCCATGGTGCTCTCGCGCACCGAGCTCACCCCGGACGCGCCGCGCTACAAGGGCGGCGTCACCAAGGCCGCGACGCAGTGGAACACCCTGTGCCGCGGCAACCTCGACCGCATGGTCACCGACACCCGCATGCTGCTCATCGAGGGCCTGAAGCTGGCCACCGCCACCTTCGGCGCCGCCCGCCAGGCGCTGGGCTGGGTGGTGGACGAGCTCGACGAATTCGTCATCCACCAGGTCTCGCAGGTGCACACCCAGGCCTTCATCAAGGCCTTCGGCATCGACCCGGCCAAGGTGATGACCATCTTCAACGAGCACGGCAACATCGGCCCGGCCTCGGTGCCGATCGTGCTGAGCAAGCTCAAGGAAATGGGCCGCCTGAAGAAGGGCCAGCGCGTCGCCCTGCTGGGCATCGGCTCGGGCCTGAACTGCTCGATGGCCGAGGTGGAGTGGTAAACCCCGCCGCCCAGGCGAAGCGAAAAGGCCCACCTCGCGTGGGCCTTTTCCGTTGTGGCGTAGCATTGGCGGCATGATCCCGCTCTCCATCCTCGACCTCGCCCCGGTCACCGTGGGCAGCACGCCCGCGCAGACCTTCGCCAACACGCTCGACCTGGCGCGGGCCGCCGAGCGCCTGGGTTACCGGCGCTACTGGCTGGCCGAACACCACAACATGCCCGGCATCGCCAGCGCGGCCACCGCCGTGCTGATCGGCCACGTCGCCGCGGGCACCTCGCGCATCCGGGTCGGCGCCGGCGGCATCATGCTGCCCAACCATGCGCCGCTGCAGGCGGCCGAAGCCTTCGGCACGCTGGGCACGCTGTTCCCCGGCCGCATCGACCTGGGCCTGGGGCGTGCGCCGGGCACCGACGCCGCCGCGGCCAGGGCGCTGCGCCGCTACTACGCGAGCGCGGACGAGTTCCCGGCCGACGTGGTGGAGCTGCTGCGCTACTTCGAGCCGGTGCAGCCCGGCCAGGCCGTGCAGGCCGTGCCGGGTGCGGGCGTCGACGTCGAGGCCTGGATCCTGGGCTCGAGCCTGTTCGGGGCACGCCTCGCCGCGGCCCTGGGCCTGCCCTACGCCTTCGCCTCGCATTTCGCGCCCGACCTGCTCGGGCAGGCGCTGGCGACCTACCGGCGCGAGTTCCGGCCGTCGTCGCGCCTGGCGGCGCCGCACGCGATGCTGGCGCTGAACGTCGTCGTCGCCGACACCGACGAGGAAGCCGCGCGCCTGTTCACCACCCAGCAGCAGGCCTTCGTGAACCTGCGCCGGGGCCAGCCCGGCCTGGTGCCGCCGCCGCTGGAAAGCGGCGCGGCCATCGACGACTACTGCTCGCCGGCCGAGCGGCACATGATCGAGGCCACGCTGGCCTGCCGCGCGGTGGGCTCGCCCGCCACGGTGCGCGCGGCCATGGCCGACTTCGTCGCGCGCCACCAGCCGGACGAGCTGATCCTCACCGCCAATCTCTTCGACCACGCCGCGCGCGTGCGCTCGTTCGAGCTCGCCATCGCCGCCTGAGTCCCTTCATCGGCCGGAGCCGTCGCGGATTGCCCTGAGCCGCTCCCGGGCCCGGTCGCTCAGCGGCCGGGCCGGCACGCCGCCCCAGGTTTCGCCGGCACCGACGCGCGACCCGGGCAACAGCACCGAGTGCGGCAGCAGCGTCGCATCCGGGCCGACGAGCACGTCGCCCATGATGGTGGCGCCCAGGCCGATGGTGGCGCGATCGCCGATCTCGACCGGCGCGATGGTCAGGTGGCCGCCGCCGCCGTAGTGCGCGAACAGGCGCACGGAGCCGCCGATCACCACGTCGTCGCCGATCCGGATCAGCCGCGGGTCGGAAATCAGTTCGGTGTTGATGAAGGCGCGCCGGCCGATCCGCATGCCAATCGCGCGCAGGAACCACGGCCCGAACGGCGTGATCGTGACAAAGGGCAGGAAGCTGTAGCGCACGACGTAGAGCAGGCCGTTGTGCAGGCACCAGGGCAGGGTGGCGAGGCTGAAGTAGCTTCCCTGGTAGGGCCCGACGCGGGTTGGCAGCACCGCGTTCATCATCGCGACCACCACCAGCAGGGCGAAGCCGCCGGCGAAGAACGCCAGGCCGTAGCCGAGCCAGGTGGCGGCCAGCGGCAGGATGCCGTCCGCGGGTCCGACCCAGGCCTGCCAGCAGGACACGAAGGCCAGGTCTGCGCCGATGGCCACGCCCAACGCCGAGGCGGCGAGCAGGTACAGCAGTCCGGTCGCCAGCCAGTGTGCGGCCGGGCCGAAGCGCCGGACAAGGCGCTCGAAGGGGTTCATGCGACTTCCTGGGTGACCGGGGCGGCGGCCCTGTCCCGCGCGGTCCACCCTAGGCGCTTGCGCGCCGTCGCGCTAGCCGGCCGTGTCGCTTTCGATGCGGCCGTCGACCAGGGTGATGGTGCGGTCGCAGCGTTCCGACAGCCGCGGGTCGTGCGTCACCAGCAGTACCGCACAGCCGAACTCGCGGTTGAACTTGCGGAACAGTTCGAACACCTCCCCGGCCGACTTGCTGTCGAGGTTGCCGGTGGGTTCGTCGGCCAGCAGCAGCGCCGGACGGGTCACCAGCGAGCGCGCCACGGCCACGCGCTGCTGCTGGCCGCCGGAGAGCTGGTCGGGCTTGCGGTGTTCCAGCCCGGCCAGCCCGACCTCGGCCAGCAGCGCGCGGCCATGCTCGAGCTGCGCCGGCGTGGGCTTGCCGCTGGCCACGATCAGCGGCATCAGCACGTTCTCGAGCGCGGTGAAGGCCTGGATCAGGTGGTGGAACTGGAACACGAAGCCGATCGACTCGCGGCGCAGCCGCGTGCGCCCCTCGTCGTCCATGCGCCGGGTCGGCTGGCCCAGCAGGTAGAGCTCGCCCTCGCTCGGATGGTCGAGCAGGCCGACCACGTTGAGCAGGGTGCTCTTGCCCGAACCCGAGGCGCCGACCAGCGCGGCGAAGTCGTGCCGGTGCAGCGCCAGGTCCAGGCCGTGCAGCACTTCGAGCTCGGTGGGCTTGCCTTCGTTGTAGCGCTTGCGCAGGCCCTCGAGCCGCAGCACTTCCTCTGCGGTGTCGTGCTCAGACATGGCGGATGGCCTCCACGGGGTCGAGCGCGGCGGCGCGGCGCGCCGGCACGGCCGCGGCGATGACGCCGGTGGCCGTGGCCAGCAGCGAGGCCGCCACCGGCAGCCAGGGATCGACCGGGATGAAGAACAGCCGCGGCCCGAAGGTGTTGAAGGCCCACACCAGCGCGTAACCGGCGCCGCCGCCCACCACCGAACCGGCCAGGCCGAAGATCGCGCCCTGCAGCAGGAACACCTGCAGCATCTGCCGGCGCGTGGTGCCCATGGCGCGCAGGATGCCGATCTCGCGCGTGCGCTGCACCACGCTCACGCTCAGCACGCTGGCGATGCCCAGGGCCACGCTCAGCGCCACGAACACGCTGATCATCTGCGTCGACAGGCTCTGCGAGCGCAGCGCGTTCATCAGCTGGGCATTGGTATCCATCCAGCTCTCGGCCTTCACGCCGGTGAGGCGGGCGATGCGCGAGGCCACGTCGCCCGCGCCGAAGATGTCGTTCACGGTCACGTCGATCACCGTCGCCGCGCCGGGCAGGTCGAGCAGCGACTGGGTCTGCTTCATGTCCAGGTAGACGTAGCGCGAATCGAGCTCGCGCACGCCCAGTTCGAAGATGCCGGCCACGTTGAGCACGGCCTCGCGGCCCTGGCCGGCGTCCAGGCGCAGCTTGTCGCCCACCTGCAGGCCCAGGTCGCGGGCGAGCTGGCTGCCGATCACCGCATCGCCGGCGCCGACGCGGAAGCGCCCGGCGATGATGTCGTCCTGCACCGGGATGATGCGCAGGTAGCGCGGCGGATCGATGCCGACCAGTGCCACCGACTCCACCGCCTCGCCGCGGCGCGCGAAAGCCGGGCCGGAGATCACCGGCGACACCGCCCGCACTTGGGGCAGCGCGTCGGCCACCGCCACCACCTGCTGCCAGTTGTTGATCGAGCGCAGGCGCTGCGCGCGCCGCGTCTCGAGGACCAGCTGCACGGTGCCCTCGCCGGCCGGCAGCACGACGTTGGCTTCCTCGGTGGGCTGCAGGCGGATGTGCGCCTGCGTGCCCAGGGTGCGCTGGATGATGTTGTCCTGCAGGCCGGTGATCAGCGCGGTCAGGAAGACGATGACGGCCACGCCCACCGCGATGCCGACCAGGATCAGCGTGCTCTGCGCCTTGCCTTCGCGCAGGAAGCGGGTGGCGATGGTCCATTGGGCCCACATCGGCGTCAGTCCAGCGCCGCCGGCAGTTCCTTGCGGGTGGCCGGGTCGGCGGCGTCCGCCGGCGCCCCGGCCGCGCGGGCGCGCACGCGGTCGCCCGCGGCCACCGGCGCGGTGGCGTCGGCCAGCACGAGGTCGCCGGCCTGAAGACCCTCGACCACCTCGCTGGCCGCCAGCCCGCGCAGGCCCAGCCGGACCACGCGGCGCTCGACGCGGCCACCGGCCACGCGCCAGACCTCGGCGCGGTCGCCGTCAATCGCGCCGAGCGCATCGTTGGGCACCACCAGGGAGCGTTCGCGGCGGCCGGTCTCCACGTTCACCGACACGGTCATGTCCTGGCGCAGGAATTCAGGCACCGGCGACACCGTGAGCCGGATGTCCACCGAACCGCGCTGGGCATCGACGCCCGGCGCGATGAAGGACACGCGCGCGTCGAAGGGCTGGCCGGGGAAGGCGTCGGCGACGCAGCGTGCGGGCTGGTCCAGGGCCAGCACGCCCAGGTTGCGTTCGTCGAGCGGCACCAGCACTTCGGTGTCGCCGTCACGGGCGATCTCGAACAGCACGCGGCCGGGCTGCACCAGGTCGCCGGGCTCGACGTTGCGGGTGATTACGGTGCCGGCGGCCTCGGCGCGTATCAGGGTTTTCTCGAGCTGGGCCCGGGCGCTGGCCAGGCGGGCGCGGGCGGCCCGTTCGGTCGGCCCGCCCTCGGCCAGTTCGTGGGCGGCCAGGCGGGCGCGCTCGGCGCTGGCGCTGGCGATGACCTCGGCCTCCAGGGCCTGCTCAAGCGCTTCCCGGGCGATGAGCTGGCGATCGAACAGTTCGCGACGGCGCTCGGCTTCGCGGCTGGCCTGCGCCAGCCTGGCCCGGGCTTCCTGCAGGGCCGCCTCGGCCTGGGGACGCGCCGAGCGCAGCAGCTGGTGCAGGCCGGCCTCGGCCTCGCGCACCGCGGCGTCCAGGTCGTCGGCGCGCAGCACCGCCAGCACGTCCCCCGGCGCCACGCGATCGCCTTCGCGCACCCGGCGCTCGAGTACGACGCCGGTGATCGCGCTGCCGGCCTGGGCCCGCGACACCGACACCACGCGGCCGGTGGCCACCACGGCCTGCACCAGCGGCGCCTCGCCGATTTCGTAGGCGTCGAGCACCGGCCCGCGCAGCGAGCCCAGCGCCAGCCCGCCCGCCAGGGCCGCGATCGGCAATACGAGCAGGGCGAGGCGACGGCGGGTCATGGGGGCTCCGGGGCGGAATCTACCCGCCGACAATACTCAATCCCTTGTGGAAACGGGGTCAGCTTCAGTTGCCGGAAACGGGGCCGGCACCGTCGGAAAGTGGACCTGACCCTGTCCTTGGGGGCTCGCGTAGAATGCCGGCCCATGGAAAACACGACTCCCAGTGCCGAACAGGCCCGCGTGCTCGCCAAGGGCCCGTTCCCCGACTACCCGTTCACCCCCAAGTCCTTCCGCCACCCCAACGGGCTGGTGCAGAGCTACCTCGACGAGGGCCAGGGCGAGACGGTGCTGATGCTGCACGGCAACCCCTCGTGGTCCTACTACTGGCGCAAGCTGGTGCTGGGCCTGCGCGACGGCTACCGCTGCATCGTGCCCGACCATGTCGGCATGGGCCTGTCGGACAAGCCCGACGACAAGGGCTACCAGTACACGCTGCGCAGCCGCATCCAGGACCTCGACCGCCTGCTCTCGCACGCGGGCGCCGGCGACGACCTGACCCTGGCCGTGCACGACTGGGGCGGCATGATCGGCTTCGGCTGGGCGCTCAAGCACGGCGCGCGCATCAGGCGCCTGGTCATCCTCAACACCGCCTCCTTCCCGCTCCCGGCTTCCAAGCCGATGCCCTGGCAGCTCAAGCTCGGCCGCGACTACAACCTCGGCGCGCTGGCCATCCGCGGCTTCAATGCCTTCGCCGCCGGCGCCACCCGCCAGGGCGTCGCGCACAAGATGCCGGCCGACGTGCAGCGCGCCTACGAGGCGCCCTACGACAGCTGGAAGAACCGCATCTCGACCCTGCGCTTCGTGCAGGACATCCCGCTGCAGCCGGGCGACCGCGCCTGGGACCTGGTCGAGGACGCCGGCAAGCGCCTGCCCGAATACGCCGACCGCCCGGCCTTCATCGGCTGGGGCCTGCGCGACTTCGTGTTCGACCACCATTTCCTCAAGGGCTTCACCCAGGCCCTGCCCAAGGCCGAGGTGCACGCCTTCGAGGACGCCGGCCACTACGTGCTCGAGGACAAGGCCGACACCCTCGTCCCGGCCATCCGCGCGTTCCTGGAGCGCAACCCGCTTTGAGCGAGGTGTGCAATATCGCGGCGGCGCTGCCGCGGCTGGCCGCGGCGGGGCCGGCGCAGGTGGCGATGCGCTGCCCGGGGCGGCGCGGGGCGAACGGGTTCGCGAAGTACGACGTCAGCCTGACCTACGGCGAGCTCGACCGGCGCTCGGACGCCATCGCGGCCGGTCTCGCCGGCCACGGCATCGTTCGCGGCAGCCGCGTGGTGGTGATGGTGCGGCCCTCGCCGGAGTTCTTCCTGCTGATGTTCGCGCTGTTCAAGGCCGGCGCCGTGCCGGTGCTGGTCGATCCGGGCATCGACAAGCGCGCCCTGCGCCAGTGCCTGGACGAAGCCGACCCGCAGGCCTTCATCGGCATTCCGCTGGCCGTGCTGGCGCGCAGGCTGCTGGGTTGGGCCCGCGGCGCGCGCGTGGTGGTCACCGCCGGCCGACGCTGGTTCTGGGGCGGGCCGACGCTGGCCGCCATCGAAGCCGCCGGCGCTGGCGCCGGCCCGCAGCTGGCCGGCACCGCGCCCGACGACGTCGCCGCCATCCTCTTCACGTCCGGCTCCACCGGCGTGCCCAAGGGCGTGGTCTACCGCCACCGCCACTTCGTCGCCCAGACCGACCTGCTGCGCAACGCCTTCGGCATCCAGGCCGGCGGCGTCGACCTGCCCACTTTCCCGCCCTTCGCCCTGTTCGACCCGGCCCTGGGCCTGGCCTCGATCATCCCGGACATGGATCCGACCCGCCCGGCGCAGGCCGACCCGCGCAAGCTGCATGACGCGATCGATCGCTTCGGCGTCGACCAGCTGTTCGGTTCACCGGCGCTGATGCGCGTGCTGGCCGAACATGGCCAGCCGCTGCCGACGCTGCGTCGCGTCACCTCGGCCGGCGCGCCGGTGCCGGCCGACGTGGTGGCGAAGATGCGGGAACTGTTGCCCGGCGAAGCCTCGTTCTGGACGCCCTACGGCGCCACCGAATGCCTGCCGGTCGCCGTCATCGAGGGCCGCGAGCTGCAGGCCACCCGCGAGGCCACCGAGCAGGGCGCCGGCACCTGCGTCGGCCGCCCGGTGCCGCCCAACGAGGTGCGCATCATCGCCATCACCGACACGCCGATCGCCGACTGGTCGCAGGTGCAGGAACTGGGCGCCGAGGCCATCGGCGAGATCACCGTCGCCGGCCCCACCGCCACCGACGAATACTTCCGCCGCCCCGAGGCCACGGCGCTGGCCAAGATCCGCGAAACCCTGCCCGACGGCAGCACCCGCATCGTGCACCGCATGGGCGACCTGGGCCGCTTCGACGCGCAGGGCCGGCTGTGGTTCTGCGGCCGCAAGACCCAGCGCGTGCGCACGCCGGAGGGCAACCTCTATACCGAGCAGGTCGAGCCGGTGTTCAACACCCACCCGGACGTGGCGCGCACCGCGCTGGTGGGCGTGGGCGAAGGCGGCCGGCAGGTGCCGGTGCTGTGCGTCGAGGTCGAAAAGCACCTGCCCCGGCACGAATACCAGCGCATCGTCGAAGAGCTGCGCCGGCTTTCGGAAGGCTTCGTGCACACCGCCCGCATCCGGCACTTCCTGGTGCACGATGGTTTCCCGGTGGATATCCGCCATAACGCCAAGATCGGCCGCGAGAAGCTCGCCGCCTGGGCCGCGAAGCAATTGGGGCGGACGCCGTGAAGGTCCTGGTCACCGGTGGCGCCGGATTCCTCGGCCAGGCCCTGTGCCGCGCGCTGCAGGCCGAAGGCCACGAGGTCAGCAGCTTCCAGCGCAGCCACTCGCCCGCGCTCGAGGCGATGGGCGTGCGCCAGCTGCGCGGCGACCTGGCCGATGCCGGTGCCGTGCACGCCGCCTTCGCCGGCCAGGAGGCGATCTTCCACAACGCCGCCAAGGCCGGCGCCTGGGGCAGCCGCGAAAGTTATTTCTCCGCCAACGTCACCGGCACCCGCAACGTGCTGGCGGCGATGCGCGCACACGGCATCGGCCGGCTCGTTCACACCTCCACGCCCAGCGTCGCCCACCGCGGCCGCGAAGCGGTGGAGGGCAACGATGAAACGACGCCGCTCGGCACGCACTTCAAGGCGCCGTATCCCGAAAGCAAGCTCATCGCCGAGCGCGAAGTGCTCGCGGCCAACGGCCCCGGCCTGGCCACCGTCGCCCTGCGCCCCCGGCTGATCTGGGGCCCGGGCGACACCCAGCTGCTGCCGCGCCTGGTCGATCGCGCCCGCTCCGGGCGGCTGCGTTTCGTCGGCGGTGGCCACAACCGCATGGACACCACCTACATCGACAATGCCGCCCAGGCCCACGTCGATGCCTTTAAGGCGCTGGCGCCGGGCGCCGCCTGCGCCGGCCGGGCCTACTTCATCTCCAACGGCGAGCCGCGCGAACTGCGCCGCATCATCAACGACATGCTGGCCGCCGCCGGCGAGCCGCCCGTGGACAAGACGCTGCCCTTCGGCGTGGCCTATGCCGCCGGCGCGGTGCTCGAGGCGGCGTGGGCGGCGCTGCGCCTGGGCGGCGAACCGCCGATGACGCGTTTCCTGGCCGAACAGCTGGCCACGCCGCACTGGTACGACATCTCCGCCGCCGCGCGTGATTTCGGCTACGTGCCGCGCGTGTCCATGGACGAGGGCCTGCGTCGGCTCGCCGCCTGGTGGCCCACGCGCGTTTAACGAAACGCTCAGTTTGTTGGCGGACAGTCAGGCAAGGGTGTCTAGCGTCGTTCGTGCCCATCGCGGGCCACGAAAAACAAGGAGAGCACCCATGCTCCATTACGCGCTGATTTTCCTCGTCGTCGCCATCATCGCCGCCGTGCTGGGCTTTGGCGGCATTGCCGGAACGGCCGCCTGGATCGCCCAGATCCTGTTCGTGGTGTTCCTGATCCTGGCCATCGTGTCCTTCCTCAAGAAGGCGACCTGACGGCCGGCCGGGCCGGCGCCTTCGACGGGCGCCGGCCCGCTAGAATGGCGGCATGACCGAGACCTCCGCCTCCCCATTCGACGCCCTCAAGCCCCTGGCCGGCCGCGCGCTGGAGCAGGCGCTCAACCGGCTCGTCGCCCTCGACCCCGACACCGCCGCCGCCCTGCGCAGCCTCGATGGCCACCGCATCGGCCTGGCGCTGGAAGCGCCGCCGGTGGCGCTGGAACTGCGGGTGGACGAAGGCCGGCTGCGGGTCGGCCCGCCGCGCGAAGAGCCCGACCTGGGCGTGCGTGCGACGATCTCCGGCGTGCTCTCGCAGCTGCCCTTCCTGCGCCCGCCGGGCGCGCCGCCGGTGGGCAAGGTGCGCATCAACGGCGACGCCGAGCTGGCGCGGCAGCTGCAGAAGCTGGCCAGACGCTTCGACCCGGACTGGGAGAAGCCCTTCGCCGACCTGCTCGGCCCGGTGCTCGGGCCGCAGGCCGCACGCGTGCTGCGCGAGGCGCTGGTCGGCGGCATGAAGTTCGCCCAGGGTTTCAGCCGCGACGCGGTCGACTACCTCGTCGAGGAGCGCCGCGACATCGTCGGCAAGGCCGAACTGTCGGCCTTCCATGACGACGTGGACGAACTGCGCGACCGGGTCGAGCGCCTCGCCGCGCGCCTGGCCCGGCTGGCGCCCGGGGGCGCCGCATGAGTCCGCTGCGCGGCGCCCGCGGCAGCTGGCGCGCGCTGGGCATCGCGCGGGTGTTGCTGCGGCACCGGCTCGACGCCCTGCTCGAGGGCACCGCCGTCGGCCGCTGGCTGTGGCTGCTCAAGCCGGTCACGCGCCGGAAGGGTGCCGCCGACCTGCCGCGCGGCCAGCGCCTGCGCCTGGCACTGCAGGAACTGGGCCCGATCTTCGTGAAGTTCGGCCAGGTGCTTTCCACCCGCCGCGACCTGCTGCCGCCGGACGTGGC
This sequence comes from Arenimonas caeni, assembly GCF_003024235.1. Lineage (GTDB taxonomy): Bacteria > Pseudomonadota > Gammaproteobacteria > Xanthomonadales > Xanthomonadaceae > Arenimonas > Arenimonas caeni. Next base: position 67,187 of record NZ_KZ679088.1, read on the forward strand.
CGAGGAGCTGTCGCTGCTGCAGGACCGGGTCGCGCCCTTCCCGGGCGAGCAGGCCCGGGCGCGCATCGAGCTGGGCCTCGGCCGGCCGGTGGCGGAACTGTTCGCCGAATTCGAACCGACGCCGCTGGCCTCGGCCTCGATCGCCCAGGTGCACGCCGCGCGCCTGCACGACGGCCGCGAGGTGGTGGTGAAGGTGCTGCGCCCCGGCATCCGCCAGCGCATCGCCGAGGACATCGACCTGCTGCGCACGCTGGCGGCGCTGGCCGACCGGCACCATCCCTCGGCCGACAAGATCCGCCCGCAGGAAGTGGTCAGCGAGATCGAGTCCACGCTCTATGCCGAGCTCGACCTGCAGCGCGAAGGCGCCAACGCCAGCCTGATGCGGCGCACCTGGGAGGGCAGCGACGAGCTCTACGTGCCCGAGGTGTTCTGGACCCACACCAGCGAAAGCGTGCTGACGATGGAGCGGGTGCGCGGCATCCCCTCCGACGACGTGGCCGCGCTCGACGCCGCCGGCATCGACCGCAAGGCCCTGGCCGCGCGCGGCGTGCGCGTGTTCTACACCCAGGTCTTCCGCGACAACTTCTTCCACGCCGACGCCCACGCCGGCAACATCTGGGTCGACCTCGACCCGGCCCGCAAGGCCAACCCGCGCTTCATCGCCATCGACTTCGGCATCGTCGGCCAGCTCACGCGCCAGGACCAGTACTACCTGGCCGAGAACTTCATGGCGATCTTCCAGCGCGACTACCGCCGCATCGCCGAGCTGCACATCGAAGCCGGCTGGATGCCCGACACGGTGCGCATCGACGAGCTCGAGGCCGCCACGCGCGCGGTCTGCGAGCCCTACTTCACCCGGCCGCTGAGCGAGATCTCGCTGGGCGAAGTGCTGGTGAAACTGTTCAAGACCGCCCAGCGCTACGAGCTCACCCTGCAGCCGCAGCTGATCCTGCTGCAAAAGACCCTGCTCAACATCGAGGGCGTGGGCCGCCTGCTCGACCCGAAGCTCGACATCTGGGCCGAGGCGCGGCCGGTGCTGGAGAAGATCCTGCGCGAGCGCTACAGCCCGGCCACGCTCGGCGCCGAGTTCCGCAAGCGCCTGCCCGAGCTGGTGACGCACGCGCCGGACATGCCGCGCCTGCTGCACGAGTTCCTGGTCCAGCAGGTGCGCGGCCGGCACAGCATCCACATGCGCAGCGAAGACCTGGCCGAACTGGCGCGCATTTCCCGCGCCGGACAGCGCCAGACGGTTTACGCCATCCTCGGCACCGGCCTGATGATCGTCGCCGCCGTGCTCTACGCGCTCGAGGCCGGCGGCCCGCAGTTCTGGGGCATCCCCGCCGCCGCGGCGATCGCCGGCCTGGGGGCTTTCGGCGCATTCCTCGCCGCCTGGCCCCGCCGCTAGCTCGGGCCTGTAGGAGCGCCTTCAGGCGCGAATCTTCTGCCTTTGCCTTCGGCAAAGAAGGGCTTCGCGCCTGAAGGCGCTTGTGTCTGGCTTTTGCCCTAGGGTTTGGGGTGAGAGCGGGGTGCGGGACGCCGCTGTTGCGCAGTGCTCGAAAGCACGGGTAGGAGCAAGGGCGCCCGCACCCCATCACCAAGCCAAGCCCGAACAGTTGTGCGAGTTAGCCGCTCGGATCTCACAAGCGTGGGCCAGCTGGTGTGCTCTCCAGACCAGTCTAGGGGAGAAAACCGATGTCGGCATTCGTGGGAATTGATGTGGCCAAGGGCAGCCTGGCCGTGGCGGTAATTCCGGGAAACCTCGGATTTGAGGTGAGCAACGATGCCAAGGGCCATGCCCGGCTGGTTCGGTGGCTCGGCAATCAGGCGGTAACCCGGATCCTGCTTGAGTCGACCGGCGGATATGAAAGTGCGCTGGTCGAGGTCTTGGCCAGCCGCTGGGCTGTGGTGCGGGTTCCGCCCCATCGGGCCCGGGCCTTCGCCACGGCCATGGGCAAGTCCGCCAAGACCGACCCGATCGATGCCTTGATGCTGGCCCGCATGGCCGCGGTCACCGAGGGTCCGGCCGTGACCCCGCCGACCCCGGCGCAGGCCCGGCTCCAGGCGCTGGTGCGGCGTCGAGGCCAGGTAGTCGCTCATCGCGACGATGAGCGCCGGCGGCTGCATCAGGCCAATGATGCTTTTGTCCGTCAAAGCTTGCAGCGGCAGATCAAGCATTTGCAGGGCGAAATCGCCCGGCTCGACCGGGAGATCGAGGCCTGCGTGCCTGATTGCGGCGACGAGCGCGCGGCCAGGCTCCGGGCCGTGCCCGGCGTGGGCGCCGTCACCGTGGCCACCCTGCTGGCCTTCCTGCCGGAGCTGGGCCAGCTGGAGAACCGTCAGATCAGCGCTCTGGTCGGATTGGCGCCCTACAACTGCGATAGCGGAAAGCACCAAGGCGTACGCCGCATCCGCGGCGGACGCGGCGCAGTGCGCCGCGTCCTGTACATGGCTGCTTGGAGCGCCGTGCGCCACCAGCCAGACTTCAAGGCCCGCTACGAAGCGCTGCGAGCCAAGGGGAAATGCGCCAAGGTCGCCTTGGTCGCCTGCATGCGCATCCTGGCAATCCGCCTGAACGCCATGATCAGGGATCAGACCGACTGGAGGGTCCACCCGGCCTGAGCAAGACAGTTGCTCCTACAGGCCAGGTTTCCGTCGGTCAGAAATCGCCGGCGGCGAAGTCGCTGAACCCGGCGGAAGCGAAGTGCTCGCGGATGGCGCGGTCGACGTCGGCCTTGGTCAGGGCGGCGTAACGGGCCTCGAGTTCGGCGCTCCAGGCCAGGCTGCGGTCGTACTCGAGGTTGCTGCGCAGCAGGCTGGCCAGGTTGCCGTCGTCGGCGCGCGACATCACCCGGCTCTTGAGGATGCCGTCGACGGCGTCCTTGAGTTCGGCTTCGGTCACGCCCTCGTCGAAGAAACGCGCCAGCTCCTCGTCGAAGGCCTTGCGCACCTTGGCCACGTTTTCCGGCGCCGCGATCGCGTACAGCGAAAGGGTGGCGTGCGGGTCGAGCACGTCGGCGCTGAAGCTCGAACCCACCGAGTAGCTCAGGCCCTCGGTCTGCCGCACCCGGTCGCCCAGGCGCGACTTCATGCCGCCGCCGCCCAGGATGTTGTTGGCCACCACCAGTGCCGCGTAGTCCGGGTGGTCCTCGGACACCGGCAGCTCGGCGCGGCGGTACACGGCGGCGTTGGCCTGGTCGGGCGTCTTGAAGTCGCGCACCAGGGCGTCGGGCGGATTGGCCGGGTCGGCCACGTGCACGTAGGGCTTGGTGGTGGTCCAGTCGCCGAAGTGCATTTCCAGCAGCGCCCGCGCCTCGTCGGCTTCGAAATCGCCCACGAGCGAGATCTCGCCGAAACCCGCGCCGTAGAATTCGGCGTGGAAGGCGCGCAGCTGCTCGAGCGTCACGCCCTGCATGTCAGCGATGGCCTCGTCCAGCGTGCTGGCATACCACGGGTGGCCCTTGGGCCAGGGGCTGAAATGCCGCCGGAGCGCGCGGCCGGCCACCGACTGCGGCTGGTTCCGGCCGGCCTCCAGGCCGGTGATGGCCTGGCCGCGCAGCTGTTCGAACTCATCGGCCGGGAAGGCCGGCGACTTCAGGACCTCGGCCAGCAGGGCCACGAGCCCGGGCAGGTGCTCGCGCGTGGTCGTCGCGGCCACGTTCACCGAGCGGCTGCCGCCGCCGATGCCGATCCGCGACTTGAGCGCGTCCAGGCGCTGGCTGATCTGGTCGCGGTCCAGGTTCCCGGTGCCCCGCATGAGCATCGACGGAACCAGGCCGCCGGCGACGTCGCGCCCGGTCACGTCCTCGATGTCGCCGAAGCGGAACTGCAGGGCCAGCGTGATCGTCTCGCCGCGGGTCTGCTTGGGCAGCAGCGCCACCTCGGTGCCGTTCGACAGCGTGGTGGTCTGCGTGCGCGCGTCGATGTTGGCCGGGCTCGGATCGAAGGCCTCGCCGGCGGCCACCGCCTCGCGGCCTTTATAGCCCTCGAGCAGCTGCGCCACGTCAGGCGCCGCGGGAATCTCGGCGCGGTCGGGCGACTCGGTCGGCACGAAGCGCGCGAGCGTGCGGTTGGCCGGCTTGAAGTAGTGGCGCGAGACGCGCTCGACGTCGGCCACCGTGACCTCGGCGATGCGGTCGCGGTGCAGGAAGAACAGGCGCCAGTCGCCGGCCGCGATCGCCTCGGAAAGCGACATCGCGGTCCGGTTGGCGTCGTTGAACAGCAGCTCGATGGCCTTGAGCAGGCGGTTCCTGGCGCGTTCCACCTCTGCTTCGGTGAAGGCCGTGTCGGCGGCTTTCTCGACGCCCTCGATCAGGGCCGCGGCCGTCACCTCCGGGTCGCCGTCGACCGGCACCATCGCCATCGACAGGAACTGGCCGGGCTCGGCGAGCAGCCGGGGACCGGCGCTGACGCCCACGGCCACGCCGGGCTCGACCAGCGACTTGTGCAGACGGCCCGAGGGCGTGTCGCCCAGCACCTGGCCCAGCACCTGCAGCGCGGCGGTGTCGGGGTGGGCGGACGCGGGGATGTGGTAGCCCAGTGCGACCAGGCGCGTCTCGCCGACGCGGCGCACGGTGATCTCGCGCTCGCCGTCCTGGATGGGTTCGAGGGTGTAGGTGCGCGGCAGCGGCGACGCGGGGCGCGCGATCGGCCCGAAGTGCTTCGCCACCCGCGCCAGCACGTCGGCCGGCTCGACGCGGCCGGCCACCAGCAGGGTGGCGTTGTCGGGCCGGTAGTAGCGCTTGTAGAAGGCCTGCAGCGCCTCGATCGGCATGTTCTCGACGTCGGCGCGGGCGCCGATGGTGCTGTTGCCGTAGTTGTGCCAGAGGTAAGCCGTCGAGCCCAGGCGCGACATCAGCACGCGGGTGGGTTCGGTCTCGCCGCGCTCCATCTCGTTGCGCACCACGGTCATTTCGCTGTCGAGGTCGGCGCGGGCCACGTGGGAATTGACCATGCGGTCGGCCTCGAGCGCGAGCAGCCAGTCGAGGTTGTCCTCGCCGGCGGCGAAGCTGCCGAAGTAGTTGGTGCGGTCGAGCCAGGTGGTGGCGTTGTAGCTGATGCCGCGGCGGCGCATCTCGCCCGGGATGTCGTCGTTGGTGGGCGTGCCCTTGAACAGCAGGTGCTCGAGCAGGTGCGCCATGCCGGTCTCGCCGTACCCCTCGTGCCGCGAGCCGACCAGGTAAGTCAGGTTCACGGTGACAGTGGGTTTGGTCACGTCCGGGAACACAAGCACCCGCAGGCCGTTGGCCAGCCGGTATTCGGTGATGCCTTCGACCGAGGCGACCTCGGAAACGCCTTCCGGCAGCGTCAGGGCCTGCGCTGGGAAGGCCAGCGCTACAGCGAGCAAACAGGCGCCCAGCCAGCGGGCGGCGACATTCGTCGTCATCGGATCTCCAGGGAACGACCCACGGCGGGCCGACCCCGGAGGATGCCGCGCAATCCCCGCCAATCCAACCCCTGCGGACGTTGGTGTCCGGCGCCCCATTCGTGCCGGTTGCGGGGGACAATGGCGCGATGCAGGTCCTACATATCGACGAGCACCTGGCCGTGGTGCACAAGCCCGCCGGCCTGATGGTGCATGACAGCAAGCTCGCGCGCGGCGAAACCGACTTCGCCGCCGACCGGCTGCGCGAGCAGTTCGCGCGCCCGGTCTTCCTCGTCCATCGCCTCGATCGCGCCACCAGCGGCTGCCTGCTGCTGGCCTTCGACCACGACACCGCCTCGGCGCTGGGCCGCAGCCTGATGGCCGAGCAGTTCCGCAAGGACTACCTCGCCGTCTGCCGCGGCTGGCCGGTGCCGGCCGACGGCGTGATCGACCATCCGCTCGACGGCGGTCCCGGAAAGCCGGTGAAAAAGCCCGCCGTCACCGACTACCGCACGCTCGCCACGGCCGAGGTCGACTGGCCCAGCCAGCACCACCCGACCTCGCGATACGCGCTGCTGTGCTGCAGCCCGCGCACCGGGCGCTTCCGGCAGATCCGCCGGCACCTCAAGCACGTGCACCACCACCTGGTAGGCGACTCGAGCCATGGCGACGGGCGCCACAACCTGGCCTTCCGCATGCGCGGCGTGCATCGAATGCTCCTGCACGCCTGGCGCATGGGTTTCCCCCATCCACGCGACGGCCGGCTGCTGACCGTGGTCGCGCCCCCCGACGGCGAGTTCCTGCGGGCGCTCGAACTGCTCGGGCTGCCGGTCCCCGGGCCATCGGCGTGACCCTCGGCCAATACCGCCGTCACACCCGGTGTGCAAAACTCCCCCCGCGACCCCACGACAAGCCGGAGACCCTGATGCGCCCGATGCTGCTTGCCTGTGCCCTGTTCCTCGCCCTCGCGCCCGCCGCGCCCGCCCTCGCCCAGCCGTCCGACCGCGGCCTCGACAAGGACATCATCGCCAGCCAGGGCTTCCTGGCCGGGCATCCCGACATGCGCTTCCGACTCGCCGGGCTCAGGGCCTACCGCAAAGGCAACTACACCGAGGCCATGAACCTCTTCCGCCGCGCCGCGCGCTTCGGCGACAAGCCTTCGCAGGGCATGCTGGCCGAGATGTACTGGGCCGGCCAGGGCGTCGAGGCGGATCCGGCGCTGGCCTATGCCTGGATGGACCTGGCGGGCGAGCGCAGGTACCCGATGATGCTGGCCAAGCGCGAGAGCTATTGGGAAAAGCTCGACGAGGCCACCCGCGCCCGCGCCCTGGAAGTCGGCGCCGGGATCTACGCCGAATACGGCGACGACGTGGCCAGGCCGCGCCTTGAGCGCGAGCTGCGCCGCGCCCGCTCGCAGGCCACCGGCAGCCGGCTCGGCTTCGTCGGTTCGATCAAGATCTACCTCCCCACCCCGAACGGCGACGTCATCGTGGACGGCGCCTCCTACTACGACAAGAAGTTCTGGGACATCGAAAAGTACACCGAGTGGCACGACGCCGAATGGGTCCGGGAAGCCGAGGGCACCGTCGACGTCGGCGAGCTGATGTCCGCGGGCACGGCGCTGTCGGAGGATGACGCCGCGCTCGACGAAGCGCTCTACGAGGTGCCCGGCGAAACCGACGAGACCGACGAAGCCGGCCAGTCCGGGGAAGACTGAACCCCGGGGCCGGACAGCCGGGGCCGGGGCGGCGATAATGCCGCCTCGCCCCACCGCCGGAACCTGCCTTGGCCAAGCTTTATTTCTACTACTCGGCGATGAACGCCGGGAAGACCACCACCCTGCTGCAGAGCGCGCACAACTACCACGAGCGCGGCATGCGCACGCTCATCCTCACCCCGAAGCTCGACAACCGCTTCGGCGAGGGCCTGGTGGCCTCGCGCATCGGCCTCAAGGCGCGCGGAACGGTGTTCACCCGCGACGACGACCTGCAGGCGCTCACCGAGGCCGACATCGCCGCGCGCGGCCCGCTGCACTGCGTGCTGGTGGACGAGGCGCAGTTCCTGTCCAAGCGCCAGGTCTGGCAGGTCACCGAGATCGTCGACAGGCTCAACGTGCCGGTGCTCGCCTACGGCCTGCGCACCGACTTCCGCGGCGAACTGTTCGAAGGCAGCCAGTACCTGCTGGCCTGGGCCGATAACCTGGTCGAGATCAAGACCATCTGCCACAGCGGCCGCAAGGCCACCATGGTGCTGCGCGTGGATGAAAACGGCCGCGCCATCAGCGATGGCCCGCAGGTGGAGATCGGCGGCAACGAGCGCTACGTCTCGGTGAGCCGCGGCGAGTTCAAGAAGGTGATGGCCGGCGAGGGCCGCATCGACCTGCAGCAGCCGCAGCTGCCGCTGGGCACGCCGGACTGATCAGCCGCCGGCGCAGCTGGCCGATTCGGTTTCCAGCTCGCGGCGAAGGCGCAGCCGCTCGGGCTGCCGTTCGACAGCCGCGGCCAGCGTGGCCTCGCGCAGCCGGCGGCCGTCGCGGAGGCGACCGGCCCGGCAGTGCAGTTCGGCCTGCAGGGCATCGAGGTGCAGGGCCCAGGCCTGGGCCACGTGCTCGCGGGCGCGGGCCTGGGTGCGCAGGCTGGCCAACTGGGCGTCGGCTTCGTCGGCCTCGCCGCGCGCCAGCGCCAGCCGTGCGGCCGCCAGGGTGAGTTCGGCGTGCGCCGCCACCTGGTCATCGCCCAGCCGGTTGCTGGCTTCCTGCAGCTGGGCGCGGGCGGCCACCAGGTCTCCGCGGCGCTGCGCGACCTCGGCCAGCAGGGCGCGTGCCCGGGCCGCCAGCGCCGGGTCGCGGCCCCGGGCCAGTTGCAGGCATTCCTGCGCCAGCGTCTCGGCGCTGCCCGCCAGGCCGCGCGCGAGGCGCACGGCCGACAGGTCGCACAGCACCGCGACGTGGTCGGCGAGGTCGTTGCCGCGGCGGCGCAGCTGCAGGCTGCGCTGCAGGGCCTCGTCGGCCTCGTCGGGCTGGCCTGACTCCCAGGCCAGCTGGCCACGCTGGTGCCAGGACGCCGCCACTTCCGGATGCTCGGGGCCGAAACGCGTGACCAGGCGTTCGTGGGCGCTGCCCAGCAGCTGGCCCGCCTCGGCCAGTTCGCCCTGCAGGAGCAGCATCTCGCCCAGCGGCCGCTGCACGGCGGTGGTGAGGGGGTGGTTGAGCCCGAAGCGGTCGAGCGTGATCTGCAGCGCCTGGCGGAAGGAGGACTCGGCCTCCATCGGGTCGCCCAGCGCCAGCTGGTAGCGCCCCAGGTCGCGCCAGATCTCCACGCCCAGCGCATTGCGGTCGCCGCCGGATTCACGCAGCAGGCCCAGCGCTTCGCGCAGGCCCAGCACGGCGTCGGCATAGCGGCCTTCATCGGCGAGCAGGCCGGCCAGGTCGGCGCGGCTTTCGGCCTGCAGCGGCTTGCCGGCGTCGCCGTCGGTGCGCAGGGCCAGCGCGCGCCCGAACAGGTCGCGCGCCACTTCGCGGCCGCCGAGCTGCCGGTGGCAGCGGCCCAGCTGCGACAGGAACTCCGCCGAGGCATCCCGCAGCGCCGCACCCTGCTGCTGGACCACCGGCAGCCAAGGCACCAGGGCGCGCACGCAGGTTTCCGGCTGGCCCAGGGCACGCAGGCTCCGGCCGCGCAGGGCGGCCGCCTCGATGCCGAGCCGGGCCGGGTCGCTGCCCTCGAGCTGGGGCAGCAGGGTGGCCTGGCGGTCAAGCAGCTCCAGCGCCTGGCGGTCGTCACCCAGGCCCTGGCGCAGCCGCGCGATCAGGCCCAGCAGTTCGGCGCGCGACTGCGGCTGCGCGCGCAGTTCGGTGTCGGCGCGGCGCACGCCGGCGTCGAGCAGCGTGCGGGCATCGAGCCCGCCGTCGCCGGCCTGTTCGGTGTTCTCGAACAGCGCCACCACGAAGTCCTGCATCGCCTGCGCGCGCTCGGCTTCGCGCAGCGCGCGATTGGTCTGCCAGGCCATGAAGGTCACCGCGCCCACCGCCAGCGCGGCGAACACGGTGCCGGCCGCCAGCGCCACCGCATTGCGCCGGGCGAACTTGGCCGCGCGATAGCCCAGGCTGTGCGGGCGCGCCAGCACCGGTTCGCCCTCCAGGTGCCGGCGCAGGTCCTGGGCCAGGGCCTCGACCGAGACATAGCGGTCTTCCGGGGCCTTGGACAGCGCCTTGATCAGGATGTTGTCGAGGTCGCCGGCCAGTTCGGCGGCCAGCCGGCGCGGGTTGGGATCGCCGCGCTCGCGCGCGAGCTTCAGCGCCGCCTGCGAGGGCCGCACCGGCTCGCCGCTGAGGATGGCTTCTTCCCAGGCCGCGTCGGTGCTGCGCGTGGGGTCGTAGGGCTTGCGGCCCACGAGCAACTCGTAGAGCACCACGCCGAGCGCATACACGTCGGTCATCGTGGTGATCACCCCGTTGCGCAGCTGCTCGGGCGCGGCGTAGTGCAGGGTGAAGGCGCGGGTACCGGTGCCGGTGACCAGGCTTTCGCCGTGCGGCTCGTCGAGCAGCTTGGCGATGCCGAAGTCGAGCAGGCAGACGTCGCCGGCGGGCGTGACCAGGATGTTCGAGGGCTTGAGGTCGCGGTGCACCACCAGGTTGGCGTGCGCGTGGCTCACCGCCGCGCACACCTGCAGGAACAGCTGCAGCCGCGCGTGCACCGGCAGCCTGAGCTGCTCGGCGTACTGGGTGATCGGCTCGCCCTGCACGTAGTCCAGCGCCAGGTAGGGCTGGCCGTCGGTGCTGACGCCGGCATCGAGCAGGCGGGCGATGTGGGCGTGGCCCAGCCGCGCCAGGATCTGTCGCTCGCGGGTGAAGCGCTGGCGCAGGCCGGCGTCGCCCAGGCCGGGGCGCAGCAGCTTCACCGCCACCCGGCGCTGGTAGAGGCCGTCGGCGCGGATGGCCAGCCACACCTGGCCCATGCCGCCTTCGCCCAGCGGCTTCTCGAGCTTGTAGGGACCGACGGACTGGCCCGCCTGGGGCGCGAACAGGGAGGCGTCGACCACCGATTCGGCCAGGAAGTCGGGCCGGGCTTCCTCGAGCGAGATCAGCTTGCGCAGTTCCTCGGCCAGGGGCGCGTCCACGGCGTCGATCTCGGCCAGGCGCCGGTCGCGCGCCTGCGGTTCGAGTTCGATCAGCTCGTCGAGCAGCAGCGACAGCGTGGACCAGCGTTCCGTGTCCACGGCGGCTGGCCCCGTCTCAGCCCTGCAGTGCCGCCAGCAGGAACATGCGGGCCTTCTGCCAGTCGCGGCGCACGCTGCGCTCGGAACGCTTGAGCAGGCCGGCGATCTCGGTTTCCGACAGGCCCGCGAAGTAGCGCATTTCCACCACCTGGGCCAGGCGCGGGTCGAGGTCGTTGAGCTTGTTGAGCGCCACGTCCAGGCCCAGCATCTCTTCGTCCAGGCGCATGCCGCCGCCGGCATCCTCGGGCAGGTCGGTGACCCGGTGCAGGTCGCCGCCGCGCTTTACCGCCATGCGCTGGCGGGCGTAGTCCACCACCACCGAGCGCATGGCGCTGGCGGCATAGGCGAAGAAGTGCGCGCGGTCCTCGAACTCTGCCTCGGCGCGGCCGGCGAGCTTGAGGTAGGCCTCGTGGACCAGGGCGGTGGTGTCGAGCGTATGGCCGTGCTGCTGGCCGCCGAGCTGGCGCCGGGCCATGCCGTGCAGCTCGCGGTAGAGCGTGGCCAGGACCCGGTCGAGCGCCGACTTGTCGCCGCCACGGGCGGCGCTGAGCCACTGGGTGATGTCAGCCGTTTCGTTCATGGTTCCCCGGAACCCGTCTGCCGCGGGCTGGGGACACTATAACCAAAGTGCCGGCGGTATCACCGTTCCGGAAGGCAGGGGTCGGAGGTGACTTCCCCTGGAAATCACCTCCGACCCCCATCAGCGCTGGCAGCCGGGGCACCAGGCGGTGGCCCGGTTGCCCATGCGCCCGTCCCGGATCGTCCGGCCGCACACCTTGCAGGCCTCGCCCTCGCGCCCGTACACGAACAGCTCCTGCTCGAAGTACCCCGGCGCCCCGTCGGGGCTGAGGAAGTCGCGCAGGGTGGTGCCGCCGCGGGTGATGGCGTGGGCCAGGATGGCCTTCACCGCGGCGGCCAGGCGCCGGTAGCGTTCGCGGCTGACCGAGCCGGCCGCGCGCCCGGGGGCGATACCCGCCTGGAACAGGCTCTCGGCGGCGTAGATGTTGCCCACGCCCACCACCACGGCCTGGTCCATCAGGAAGGTCTTCACCGGGGCCTTGCGGCCGCGGCTGAGGGCGAACAGGTAGTCGCCGTCGAAGGCGTCGGACAGCGGTTCGGGGCCCAGATGGGCCAGCAGTTCGTGGGTTTCGCCGGCCGGCTGCCAGAGCAGGCAGCCGAAGCGGCGGGGGTCGGTGAAGCGCAGCACCCGGCCCGAATCCAGGGCCAGGTCGACGTGGTCGTGGGCGGCCACCGGCGTTTTCGCCGGCAGCACCCGCAGCATGCCGCTCATGCCCAGGTGCAGCAGGGCGCTGCCCGGGGCGGTGTCGAGCAGCAGGTACTTGGCCCGCCGGCGCACCCCCAGCACCCGCTGGCCGGGCAGCTCGCGCGCCACCTCGGGCGGGATCGGCCAGCGCAGGTCCGGCCGGCGCAGCGCCACGCCGGTGATCCGGCGGCCCTCGACGTGCGGGGCCAGGCCGCGCCGGGTGGTCTCGACTTCGGGCAATTCAGGCATGTGCGGATTATCCCGGATGCCGGGCTTGCGTGAACGGCGGGGAGCCCCCACAACGAGCGGCAGGGTGATTTCGCCGTGAAGGGCGGGCATCATCCCCTTGTCCATGGGCCTCCGGCCCGCCCCCCTGGAGTTTCGCGATGTCCCCCGAGCTTTACGACTGGCTGGCCCGCGGCCTGACGCAGGCCAGTTATTGGCAGATGGCCGCCTTTTTCCTGGTGATGGTGCAGACCACCATCTTCACGGTGACCCTCTACCTGCACCGCAGCGCCGCCCACCGTGGCGTCGACTTCCACCCGGTGATCACCCATTTCTTCCGTTTCTGGGCCTGGCTCACCACCGCCATGGTCACCAAGGAGTGGACCGCGGTGCACCGCAAGCACCACGCCAAGTGCGAAACCGCCGAAGACCCGCACAGCCCGCGCTTCCACGGCATCAACCGGGTGCTCTGGCGCGGCGTCGAGCTCTTCCAGAGCGCGCGCAACGACAAGGAAATGCTCGAGAAGTACGGCAAGGGTTCGCCGGACGACTGGATCGAGCGCAATCTCTACAGCCGCATGCCGACCATGGGTCCGGTGACCATGCTGGCCATCGACCTGGCCCTGTTCGGCATCCCGGGCGTGGCGATCTGGGCCCTGCAGATGGCCTGGATCCCGTTCTGGGCCGCCGGCGTCATCAATGGCCTGGGCCACTGGTGGGGCTACCGCAACTTCGACACCGCCGACACCGCCACCAACCTCACCCCGTGGGCGTTCTGGGTGGGCGGCGAGGAACTGCACAACAACCACCACGCCTTCCCGAGCTCGGCCAAGTTCGCCCTGCGCAAGTACGAGTTCGACATCGGCTGGGCGGTGATCCGCGTCCTGGAGAAGCTGCGCCTGGCCAAGGTGCTGCGCGTGGCGCCCGAGCTCGACGTGCGCCCGAACATCCAGGTGCCCGACGCCGACACCCTGCGCGCGATGATGGCGCACCGCTGGCAGGTGGCCACCGACTACTACAAGTTCGTGCTCAAGCCGCACCTGCAGGCCGAGGCCGCCGACCTGCCGGGCCGCCTGCGCCGCGCCTTCCGCAGCGAGGGCAAGTGGCTGGGCGAGGAGCAGCGCGCGAAGTTCAGCGCCTGGATCGCCGAGCGCCCGCAGACCGCGCAGCTGATGGAGTTCCGCGCCCGCCTGCTGGCCATCTACGAGGTCAGGAGCGCCGAGGCCGAGGCCAAGATGGAGGCCCTGCGCGTCTGGTGCGCCGAGGCCGAAGCCTCCGGCATCCGCCAGCTGCAGGAGTTCTCCGAGCGCCTGAAGGGCTACTCGATGGCGCCGGCCCGCGCCTGACCGTCGCCGCCAGGCTGAAACCGAAGGGCCCGCGAAAGCGGGCCCTTTTTCGTCCGGCCGCCGGCGGGTGTCCAGGAAGGGCGGCGGGCGGGTAACCTTCGGGCATCTGGCGCGGCCGAGGGCCGCAGGAGCCCACCATGTCCGAGCGCATCGTCCCCGTTCCCCCGGCCTTCGAGGCCACCGCCGCCATCCGGCGCGCCGACTACGAGCGCGACTACGCCGAGTCCCTGCGCGACCCGGAGGCCTACTGGTCGAAGGTGGGCCGGCGCCTGCAGTGGTCGAAGCCCTACACGCGGGCCAAGGACACCAGCTTCGACCCGGAGGACTTCCACATCCGCTGGTTCGCCGACGGCGAGCTCAATGTGGCGGTGAACTGCCTCGACCGGCACCTGGCCGAGCGCGGCGACAAGGTGGCCATCGTCTGGGAAGCCGACGACCCGGCGACCGCGCCGCGCCGCATCACCTACCGCGAGCTGCACGCCATGGTCTGCCGCCTGGCCAACGCCCTCGGGCAGCTGGGCGTGGTGAAGGGCGACCGCGTCACCATCTACCTTCCGATGATCCCCGAGGCCGCGGTGGCCATGCTGGCCTGCGCCCGCATCGGCGCCATCCACTCGGTGGTGTTCGGCGGCTTTTCGGCCGATTCGATCGCCAACCGCATCGCCGACTGCACCAGCAAGCTGGTGATCACCGCCGACGAGGGCCTGCGCGGCGGCAAGACCATCCCGCTCAAGGCAAACGTCGACGAAGCGCTGGGCAAGCCCGGCACCAACAGCGTGGAAACCGTGCTGGTGGTGCGCCACACCGGCGGCGGCGTGCCCATGCAGATGCCGCGCGACCGCTGGTACGACGCCGTGGTGGAGGCGCAGCCGGCGACGCACGAGGCCAGGCCGATGAACGCGGAGGACCCGCTGTTCATCCTCTACACCTCGGGCAGCACGGGCAAGCCCAAGGGCGTGCTGCACACCAGCGGCGGCTACCTGGCGTGGGCCGCCTACACGCACGAGTGCGTGTTCGACCTCAAGGAAAACGACATCTTCTGGTGCACCGCCGACGTCGGTTGGGTGACCGGCCACAGCTACGTCGTCTACGGCCCGCTCGCCAACGGCGCCACCTCGGTGATGTTCGAGGGCGTGCCCACCTACCCCGACCCGGGCCGCTTCTGGGAAGTGTGCGACCGCCACCAGGTCACGATCTTCTACACCGCGCCCACGGCCATCCGCGCGCTGATGCGCGAGGGCGATGCGCCGGTGAAGCGCAGCAGGCGCGACTCGATCCGCCTGCTGGGCAGCGTCGGCGAGCCGATCAACCCGGAAGCCTGGGAGTGGTACAACCGCGTGGTGGGCGAGGAGCGCTGCCCGATCGTGGATACCTGGTGGCAGACCGAGACCGGCGGCATCCTGATCTCGCCCCTGCCCGGCGCCATCGCCACCAAACCCGGATCGGCCACGCTGCCTTTCTTCGGCGTGCAGCCGGCCCTGGTGGACGCCGAGGGCCACGTGCTCGAGGGCGCCACCGAGGGCAACCTGGTGCTCAGGGATTCCTGGCCGGGCCAGATGCGCACGGTCTACGGCGACCACCAGCGGTTCATCGACACCTACTTCAAGACCTATCCGGGCATGTACTTCACCGGCGACGGCTGCCGTCGCGATGCCGACGGGTACTACTGGATCACCGGCCGCGTCGACGACGTGATCAACGTCTCCGGCCACCGCATGGGTACGGCGGAGGTCGAGAGCGCGCTGGTGGCGCATCCGGCCGTGGCCGAGGCGGCGGTGGTGGGTGCGCCGCACGACATCAAGGGCCAGGGCATATACGCGTACGTCACCCTGAAGGAAGGCGTCGAGGCCGATGATTCCTTGCGCAAGGAACTCATTGCCCATGTCAGGCACGAGATCGGCCCGATCGCCGCGCCCGACTGGCTGCAGTGGGCACCGGGCCTGCCCAAGACCCGCAGCGGCAAGATCATGCGGCGCATCCTGCGCAAGATCGCCGAGGCCGGCCCCGAGGGCGTCGACCGCGGCACGCTGGGCGACACCTCCACGCTGGCCGACCCGGCGGTGGTCGATTCGCTGGTGCGCGAGCGGCAGCACCGCTGAGCGGCGGGCCGGCGCAGCGACCTCAGCGCTTGCCCGTCATCGCCTCGAACACGCCGTCGCGGCGCACCCAGGCGTGGTGCAGGGCGCCGGCGACGTGGGCGAGCACCAGCGTGAAGAAGGCGTAGCCGAGGATGCCGTGGGCGCTGCGCAGCAGCGTGTATAGCCCGGGATCCTGCGGTGCCAGCGGCGGCAGCGTGAAGCCGAAGGGCAGTGGCACCAGGTAGCCGCCGGCCGAACTCATCGCCCAGCCGAGCAGCGGCATGGCGAACATCAGCGCATACAGCGCCACGTGCGAGGCGCCGGCGATGCGCGCCTGCAGGCGCGGCAGGTCGCCGGGCAGGGGCGGCGGCGGATTCCGGCGCCGGTGGCGCAGGCGGATGAGCGCGAGCAGCAGGATCAGCAGGCCCAGCGGCCGGTGGATGTCGATGAGCCACGGCCGCAGCTCGAGCGAGGTGACCATGGCCACGCCGATGAACAGCATCGCCAGGATCATCGCCGCCATCGACCAGTGCAGCCAGCGGGCGGTGCGGGTGAATTGGACCTGGGCCATCACGGCGTCTCCTGGCCGGCGACTTCGCGCTGGCGGCGGTTGAACGACACCGAGTAGGCGGCGGCGCGCGCGGCCAGCACCGGGTCGCGCGAGGGCGCGATGCCCATGGGCAGCACGGTGGGGTCGAAGTTGATGTCGCGGCAGTCACCGCTGGCCTGGTCGTAGGCGCGCTCGAGCACGAAGGTGCCGGCGGCCACGCGCCGGCGCGTTTCGGGCCAGGGCTGCGACGGGTCCTCGATCGGGTCGCCGTCCCCGGCGAGCGTCAGCTCCAGCGTCCAGCGCAGCGGGCCGTTGGCCAGCCGCGCGGACAGCTCAGCGCGTTGGTTTGGGGCCCGGGCTGAACCAGGCGCGGGCGGCCGGGTAGTCCACCACCATCCGCACGTGGCGGAAGGCCGAGCCGCCCAGCGCGCCCCAGGTCGGGCGGTCCATCATCGAAGCCATGTATTTCTGGAAGGCACCGGGCGGGCGTTCGGTGAACCACACCGGGCCGATCGCCAGGCCGCCGATGACGAGCTCCGGCACCTCGATCATTCGGAAGGACTGGCCGCGCAGCGCGTCGCCGCGCCCGAGCACTCGCCATTCCGGGTGCGCCGCGGCCCAGCGTTCGAATACCTCGCGCTCGATGAAGGACGTGCCCACCGGCGTGCCGGCCGGCAGCCCGAACACGGCGGCCGCATCCTCGCCCAGCGTGGCCGTGGCGCCGGTGTCGAGCAGCACGTGAAGTTCCTCGCCGGCCACGGTCATCGGCATGGACGGGAAGTGCATGCTGCGCTGGCCGTCGCCGCGTACCTGGAAGCCCAGGTCGACGCCGTGCATGCCGGGCGTGGGCTCGAAGGCCTCCAGGCGCTGCAGCGCACCGGCGGGATAGTCGAAGTCCCAGATGCCATCGGCGAACCAACGCCCGCCCAGGAAACCGTCGGCCCGCACATGGAAGGCGGACGGCGGCACCACGGCCACGCGGCCGTCCATGAAATGGCGCGGCGCCGGCGGCAGTCCGAAGCCGTCGTCGAAACGCGGGAAGGGCGCGATCTGCATCGCCTGGCCATCGGCCTCCACCGTTTGGATGGCCAGGCCCAGGGCCTCGGCCACTTCCTGCGAGATCGCATTGAAACCACCGCCGGTGTCGGTGAACAGGCGCAGTTCGCGACCGTCCACGCGCGGCGTCAGCCAGACCTGGTCGTGCACGAATTGCGCCGGCACCGGCTGCGCGGCGATCGGGGCGGCGGCCAGGGCCAGGCCCAGCAGCGCGGCGCGAAGGAGATTCGGGCGGGGTTTCATGCGCGGCTCCGGAAAGGGCGAGGATCGCAGGCTATCGCGCCAGCCCCGGCCCCGGGGCGGCTTGCGACGAAAGACCGGGCGGGATGAACCGCGCTCCGTGGACACCCCCGGCACCAGCGGTCAAAATCAGGCCATGCGCCTGACTGTCTCCGCCGAACGCAGCCTGCCCTGCACTCCCGACGTCGCCTTCGAACTGGCGACCAACCCGGACAAGTTCCCGGCCTTTTTCACCGGCTTCGGTCCGGTGCATGGCATCAGCGGCATCCGCCTGCATTCCGAACTCGCCAGGGGCAGCCAGCGCCGCGTGCACATGGTCGACGGCAGCGTGCTCACCGAGCGCGTCACCGAACACGACCCGCCGGTGCGCCACGGCTACACGCTCACGGGCTTCCGGCCGCCGATGGCCTGGCTGGTCGGGAAGGGCGAGGCGATGTGGACCTTCGCCGGCCACGAGTTCGGCTCCCGCGTGCGCTGGGACTGCGAATTCACCCTGGCCAGGCGCTGGCTGGCGCCGGTGGCGCTGGTGGTGCTGCACCTGTTCATGCGCCGGGCCATGTACCGCTGCCTGAAGAACATGCAGCGCTCGCTGGAGGCGCCTGCCACGGCGACGTCCTGAGGGGCGAAGTGCGGCCGCCGGCGCCGTTCGCCAGCCTGGCGCCTGGACGGGGGTTGATGCATATCAAGGGAGGTCCCGGCGGGCGGGTCTAGTCTGGACTCCTTCCAAGGGAGGGAGCGCCCGCCCATGCCCAAGGCCTCGCCAGCACCGCCACCGGAGGCCTCGCCACCGGAGCCTGCCCCGCCCGCCGCCAAGCCGGCGACGGGCGAGGCCTTGCGCGACTTCGCGCTGGCCGAACTGGCCAACGCGGTGCGGCAGTTGGCGCGCGAGGGAGACGCGCGCCATTCCGGTGTCCACCAGGCCCGCAAGTCGCTGCGGCGCGTACGCGCCACGCTGGCCTTGGCCCGGCGCGGGCTGGGCGGGCCAGGCCGGCGCCTGGACGAGGAGCTGGGGCGCCTGTGCCGGGGGCTGTCGCCGCTGCGCGACGGCCAGGCCCTGGTCGAGGCGCTCGGGCGGCTGGGCCCCACGGCGCCGCCGGCCCTGCAGGCGCAGTTGCCGCAGGCCATCGGGCTGGCCGAGGCGCGCCGCGAGGGACTGCTCGCGCGGGCCTTGGCCCGGGATCCGGAATTCGCGCGCCGGCGGGCGCGCATCGGGCAGTTCGCCGGGCGCCTGGCGCGCCTGCCCTGGGGCGAGGTGCGCGACAAGCATGTTGCCCGCGCCGTGGCGCGCAGCGAGCGAAGGCTGGCGAGGGCGCGCAAGCGGGTGGCGCGCCAGCCCGGGCACGACGAACGCTGGCACGTGCTGCGCCGCCGGCTGCGGCGCCTGCGCCAGCAGGACCACCTGTTGCTGGGCCTGTCGCCGTCGCTGCGGCCGGCCGGCGGCGTGCCGCTCGACGAAGCGGCCGCGCTGGGCGAGGCCCAGGACGACGTGCTGCTGCTGCGCCACTGCGGCTCGCATTCGCCGTTCCCGCCGGACCTGCGCCGCGCGCTGCGGGCGCTGGCCCGCGAACGCCTGCAGCGCGTGCGCGACGCCACCAACGGGGCCTGAGCCATGGCCAGCATCCACCTGCGGCTGCAGTCGCTGGAACAGCTTTACGACAGCTTCGACCCGGCGCCCTTTCCCGACAAGGCGCTCGACCGTCGTGTCGAGACCTACCTGCTCGAGAGCGCCGGCGAGCACGGGCATTTCGAACCGCTGGAAGTCGTGCTGCACGGCACGCCGGCCTTGCAGGCGCGGCTTGCCGACATCGCCGATGCGATCCATGCCCACTTCGAACTGGTGTCCAGGCAGGCCGAGCAGCGCCACCGCCGGCGCCGCCGGGTGGGACGGATCGCCTTGCTCGCGGGCCTGACGACGCTGGGCGGCGTACTCACGCTGCGGCACTGGCTGGCGATGACGCCGGTGCCCTTCGGTGAAGTGCTGTCGGAGGGGCTGCTGATCCTGGCCTGGGTGGCGCTGTGGCGGCCGATCGAATCGATCGGCTTCGATTCGTGGGAGAGCCGGATCGAGCGCGGCATCCTGCGCCGGCTGGCGCAGGTGCCGGTGCGGTTTCAGGGCTTGCCGGCCGCGGCGTCCCCGGGCGCGTAGCGCGAGGACCACAGCGGCGTCGGCAGGCGTTCGGCGCCCACCAGCGCGCGGCCGGGCGTGGCCGACAGCGCCAGGGCCTCGGCCTTGCGGAGCCTTGGCATCGGCACGACCTGCGGTGGGCGCGCGAGCACGCTGGCCCAGGGTTCGCCCGGCGTGCGAAGCCACAGGTAGAGGCCACCGTAGCTGAGCACCATCAACTGCCGGCCCGAGGCGTCGAGGTCGAGCCCGGTGGCATCGCCTTCGATCGCGCCGGCGGCCGGCGAACCCAAGTATTCGGCCACGACGGTTTCTTCCGCGTCGCGCGCCGACAGCGGCACCCGGTAAAGGCGCGCGGGCTTGTCGCGCTTGCTCAGCACGAGCAGGTCGCCATTGGCGACGTCGACGGCGATGCCCTCGGCGTCGCGCGGTCCGTCCGGATAGCGAAAGCGCAGCGTCCAGGCGACCTGCGCGCGGGTGTCGCCACGCGCCGGTTCGGCCAGCGCGTGCACCACCACCTCGTCGCGCACGCCGCGGTTGTCGCCCACGTCGCCCACCAGCAGCCAGTGCGTGTCGCCCTCGCGCCAGATCGCCAGGGATTCCGTGTCACGCCACCAGGCATTCACCCACACGCGACCCAGCGCCCGGCCCTGTTCGTCCAGGCGGTACAGGCGCGGCAGGCTGCCGCTGTCGTTGATCGACCAGAGCACGCCGGGATCGCGCGCCGAGGCCACCAGGCCGCTCATCTCGCTCAGCCCGGCGTCCTCGACCCAGTTCACGCCCTCCGGCGGGGCGGGCAATGGCGCGGAACTGCAGGCCGCCAGGACGGCGGCCAGCAGTGCCGTGGCGCAGGCCACGCCATGGCGCGTCTCGCGCATGCTCAGTCTTCCAGGTCCGGGTGCACGGCGACGATGCGGCCGTCGAAAGCGCTGATGCGCAGCTCCACCGGCTGGCCCTGGGCGTCGAGTGCGTCGGCGTCCCAGAGCGCGCCGTCGCGGTCGACGTCGTGCACGCTCTGGTAGCCCGCGGCCTCGATCGAGGCCAGCACGTCGGCCAGGGGCAGCATCGGCCGGTCGGCCATCGGGTCGAACACCTCGCCGGTGGCCGGGTCCAGGGCGACCTCGCCCCAGCGGCCGTTGGCGCGGCGCACCTCGGCTTCCCAGAGGCCGTCGTCGAAGTCGATCTCGCGCACTTCGGCGTAGCCGGCGTCACGCAGGGTGGCCAGGGCCTCGCCGGCGGCCGGCGCGGGGGTGGTGGACTGGGCCAGGGCCGGGGCGGCGAAGGCAGCGATCGCGAGCAGCAGGATGCGGGGGGTATTCATGGCGTTACTCCTTGGTTGTGGGGTGGCGCCAGTTTCCGCAGCCGGCCTAACAGCACGGTGATCGCTCCGTTCACACTCGGGTTAATGGTTTTGGGCATCCTCGTGCCCATGCGCGTCTTGCCGCCCCTGCTGCTCCTGCTTGCCCTCGCCGGCCTGGCCGCGGCCTGCACTTCGCCGGCGACCGACCAGCCCCCCGTGCCGGCCACGGGGCAGGACGACCCCTATGCGGCCCTGCCCGAACGCGACCACGAGCGCGTGCGCGCCGCGGTCGCCCGCGGCGAGATGGTTCCGCTGTCGGGGATCCTTGCCGACGCGCTGGCGCGCTATCCGGGCACCGTGCTCGAAGTGGAACTCGAAGGCAGTGAATACGAGGTGGAGATCCTCGGCGCCGACGGCGTGATCATGGAGATCGATTACGACGCCCGGACCGGCGAGTTGCTGGAGGCCGAGGTAGACGACTGATGCGCGTGCTGCTGGCCGAGGATGACGCCGAGCTCGCGCGCCAGCTGGCGTCGGCCCTGACCGATGCCGGCTTCGCCGTCGACCACGCCGTCGACGGCGCCGATGCCGAGTTCCGCGGCCAGACCGAGGACTACGACGCCGCAGTGCTCGACCTGGGCCTGCCGGGCATGGACGGGCTGTCGGTGCTCGACGCCTGGCGCGCCGCCGGCCGCCGCCTGCCGGTGCTGGTGCTGACTGCGCGCGGGCGCTGGCACGACAAGCTGGCCGGCTTCGACGCCGGCGCCGACGACTACCTGGTCAAACCCTTCCCGGTCGACGAGCTGGTGCTGCGCCTGCGCGCGCTGGTGCGTCGCGCCGGTGGCCACGCGCATCCGCGCATCGCCCGTGGCGCGCTCGTGCTCGACGACAATGCCGGCCGCTTCCTGCTGCACGGGCAGCCGCTGTCGCTGACCGCGCAGGAACACCGCATCCTGGCCTACCTCGTGCACCGCGGCGAAGCGGTGGTCAGCCGCACCGAACTGGGCGAGCACGTGTACGAGCAGGGCTACGACCCAGATTCGAACGTGCTCGACGTACTGATCGGCCGCATCCGCCGCAAGATCGGCGCCGATCGCATCGTCACCGAGCGCGGCAAGGGCTTCCGGCTGGTGGCGCTGCCGTGAACTTCCGCCGCTCGCTGCGCCTGCGCCTGCTGGCCACCGGCGTGGCCGGCGTGGCGGTGGCGGCGCTGGCCGTGGCGCTGTGGCTGGGCCAGGCCTTCCGTGATGCCTCGGAACGCACCTTCGACCGCGGGTTGGCCGACGAACTGCGCACCCTGATCGCGATGGGCGAGGTGGATGCGCGCGGCCGTTTCGTGCTCGAGGCCGAGCCCGAGGACCATCACTATTCGCAGCCCTATTCGGGCCACTACTGGCGCGTCGTCGCCGGCGACCGGCAGTTCCAGTCGCGCTCGCTCTGGGATGCGGGCTTCGAGCCGGTGATGCCGGACCGGGCCGGGCCGCCGCGGATCGTCGAACTGCCGGGCCCGCGCGACGCCACCCTGCGCGTGCTCATGCAGGCGGTCGATTACCCGGGGCTGGATGCGACGGTGGTCTTCATGGTGGCGGCCGACCGCGCGCCGCTGGAGGCCGAGGCCGCCGACTTCCGCCTGCTGGCCGGCGGCGCGGTGGCGCTGGTGGCCGTGTGCCTGCTGGGGCTGCTGGCGCTGCAGGTGGGCTTCGCCCTGCGCCCGCTCAACCGCCTCGCCGACACCGCCGGACGCGTGCGCCGCGGCGAGGCGGCCCGTTTCCCCGAACAGGGCCTGCCCAGCGAGGTCGAGCCGCTGGCGCGCCACCTCAACGAACTGCTCGAGCACCACGAGCGTTCGGTGCAGCGCGCGCGCACCGCCGCCCAGGACCTGGCGCATGCGCTCAAGACACCGCTGACGGTGCTCTCGCTGGAGGCCGAGCGGCCCGGCGCGCGCACCGCCGAGGTGCTGCGCGAGCAGGTGGTGCGCATGCGCCAGTCGGTGGACCGCCACCTGGGCCGAAGCATCACCGCCGACCAGCGCGCGCGCACGCCGGTGGCGCCGGTCGCGCACGCCCTGCTGGCGCTGATGGCGCGCGTGCACGGCAGCCGTGGCCTGGATTTCGTGCAGGCCCCGGGCGGCGAGGACCTGGTGTTCGCCGGCGGCCGCGAGGACCTGGAGGAGATGCTCGGCAACCTGCTCGACAACGCCGGCAAGTTCGCGCATTCGCGGGTCGAGCTGGCCGTCGCCCGCGAGGGCGACCAGCTGGTGCTGGCCGTCCGCGACGACGGCCCGGGCCTGCCGCCGGGCACGCCGGCGGACGTCACCGAGCGCGGCGTGCGCCTCGACCAGCGCCAGCCCGGCTCGGGCCTGGGCCTGGCGATCGTGCGCGACATCGCCGAGGGCTACGGCGGCACGCTCGAACTCGATTCCGGCAAGGGCGGCTTCTGTGCGCGCCTGCGCCTGCCGCCCGGCAGCTGAGTCGCCCCGGCGGCGCAAGCACGCGGACTTGCTGACGCGCAGCCGACGCGCTGCGGCTTACCATCCCGGGGTGGATCGACCTGCCCTCTCCCTGCTGGCCTTCGTGCTCGCCCCCGCCTTCGTGGCCGCGGCCGAGCCGCCGACGGTGCTCGACCCGCTGGTCGTCACCGCCACGGCGCAGGAGCGCCCGCGAAGCGAAGTGCCCGCCGCCGTGGACGTGGTGGACGGGGACGCCCTGCGCCTGGCGCGGCCGGCGCTCTCGCTCGCCGAAAGCCTGCCGCGCGTGCCCGGCGTGGTGGTGCGCGATCGCCAGAACCAGGCCCAGGACCTACAGCTGTCCATCCGCGGCTTCGGTGCCCGCGCCAGTTTCGGCGTGCGCGGCCTGCGCCTGTACAGCGACGGCATCCCGGCCACCATGCCCGACGGCCAGGGCCAGGTGTCGCACTTCGCGCTCACCGCGGCCGAGCGCATCGAGGTGCTGCGCGGGCCGTTCTCCGCGCTGCATGGCAACGCCGCCGGGGGCGTGGTGTCGGTGACCACCGCGATGCCCGCGGGCGATCCGGTGCTCGAAGCCGGGGTCCTGGGGGGTGCCGATGGCCTGTGGCGCCTCGATGCGAGCTGGGCCGGCAGCCTGGACGACGACGATCGCCAGCGCCTGCGCGTGGACTGGCAGCGCTCGGCGGCCGACGGCTACCGCGAGCACTCGGCCTGGCGCCGCGACGCCGCGCAGCTGGCCTGGCGCGCAGAACTTCCCGGCGACGGCGAACTGCGCTTGCTGGCCAACCACCTGGACCTGGCGGCCGACGACCCGCAGGGCCTGGACGCCGCCCGGCTGGCGGGCAACCGCCGTGCGGCCAGCGCCGGCGCGCTGCAGTTCGACACCCGCAAGACCGTTTCGCAGCAGCAGCTGGGCGCACGCTGGCGGCAGCCGCTGGCCGACGCGCACGAACTGGCGCTGGTGGCCTGGGCCGGGCGTCGCCGGACCTTCCAGATGCTGTCGGTGCCGGTGGTGGCGCAGGCCAGCGCCACGTCGGGCGGCGGTGTGATCGACCTCGACCGCGATTTCGGCGGCGCGGACCTGCGCTGGCAGTGGCAGCCTTCCGACGCGCTCACCGTCACCGCCGGCGCGCTGCACGAGCGCGCCGAGGAAGCGCGGCTGGGCTTCGAGAACTACATCGGCACGCAGCCGGGCGTGGTGGGCGCGCTGCGCCGCGACGAGGACAACCGCGTCACCGGCGACGATGCCTACCTGCAGCTTGACGCAGCGCTTTCCGAACGCTGGCGTTTGAGTGCCGGCCTGCGCCACAGCCAGGTGCGCTTCCGCTCGAGTGACCGCTACGTTCGCCCGGGCAACCCGGATGACAGCGGCGCGCTGCGCTATTCGCGCACCACGCCGGTGCTGGGCCTGCTGTTCGAGGGCGGCGAAGGCTGGAGCGTTTACGCCAACGCCGGCACCGGTTTCGAGACGCCTACCTTCGCCGAGCTGGCCTACCGCAACGACGGCGGCAGCGGCCTCAACGACGCGCTGCGCCCCGCGCGCAGCCGCCACCTCGAGCTCGGCGCGCGCGGCGCCAGCGAGTCGCTGCGCTGGGACCTGGCGCTGTTCCAGGCGCGCACCGAGGACGAGATGGTGGTGCTGTCGAGCCAGGGCGGCCGCAGCGTGTTCGGCAATGCCGGCCTCACGCGCCGGCGCGGCGCGGAGTTCTCGTTCGAGGCGCGGCTGGCGCCGGACTGGAGCCTGGCGGCGAGCGGCACCTGGCTCGATGCCCGGCAGTTGCGCGACGTGTGCACGACGCCGGCCTGCGGGCCGGGCGAGCGCCGCATCGTGGCCGGCAACGTGCTGCCCGGCGTGGCGGCGCGCTTCGCCTGGGCCGAGCTGCGCTGGGACGCGAGCCTGGACACCACGCTGCTGCTCGAGGCGCGCGCCACCAGCGGCTTCTACGCTGATGACCTCAACACCGCCCGCGCGCCGGGCCACGGCCTGCTGGGCCTGGGCGTCGAACACCGCTTCGGCCCGCGCCTCACCGCCTGGGCGCGCGTGGACAACCTGCTGGACCGCGAGACCATCGGCTCGGTCATCGTCAACGAGGCCAACGGCCGCTACTTCGAGCCGGCGCCCGGCCGCACGTTCTTCGTCGGCCTGCGCGCGAACTTCTGACGTGGGAAAAAGAAAACCCGCCACTTGGGCGGGTTTTCTTCGGAAAGCTTCGCGGCTGAAGCCGCTACTACAGGTAGTCCGCAGGGCGGATTACTTGATCTTGCCTTCCTTGTAGATCACGT
This sequence comes from Arenimonas caeni, assembly GCF_003024235.1. GTDB lineage: Bacteria > Pseudomonadota > Gammaproteobacteria > Xanthomonadales > Xanthomonadaceae > Arenimonas > Arenimonas caeni. The sequence goes on from NZ_KZ679088.1 coordinate 92,694, forward strand.
GCTTGCGAACGACGGGATCGTACTTCTTGATCTCCATCTTGTTCGGGGTGGTCTTCTTGTTCTTGTCGGTCGTGTAGAAGTGACCGGTGCCGGCCGACGAAGTCAGGCGGATCTTGTCGCGCTTGGATGCCATGGTTCAGTCCTCCTCAGATCTTCTCGCCGCGGGCGCGCATTTCGGCCAGGACGGCGTCGATGCCGTTCTTGTCGATGGTGCGCAGGGCGTGCATGGAAACACGCAGCTTCACCCAACGGTTCTCCGAGGCAACCCAGAAGCGGCGCTCGTGCAGGTTGGGAAGGAAACGGCGGCGGGTCTTGTTGTTGGCATGCGAGACGTTGTTGCCGCTCTGCACGCCCTTGCCGGTAACTTGGCAAACTCGGCTCATGGTGTGGCTCCTGGGTAGGACTGGCCGCCCATAGCCCGGGCGGCGGCGGCCCCGCGCGGCGGGCCGGATGGCCTGCAGGCGCATGCGATGCGGGATACAGCGAACGCTCCGCCAGGGGCCGGGATCGCACTACCGGGGCCAGGGCCGTGGGGGCAGATGCGGAGCGAGCCGCGCATTATGCCCGCGCCCGGCCCCGCAGGCAAGACTTATCCACAGGGGGGGCTAGTGCCCGGGGCGGTCGTGGTGCCAGCCGTGGTGGCGGATGTCGAGCCAGAGGCTGTAGGCGGCGGTGAAGGTGGGGAAGAGGTTCTGGAGCACGCCCACCGAGTCCTGCTTGGACGAGAACAGGAAGTAGCTCAGGGTCATGAACGAGCCCAGCAGGCTCATGTACCAGAACAGCCGGGGGATGACCGGCCTGCCGGCCCGGCGGCTGGCGACGAACTGCACCAGCCAGCGGCCGCCGAACATCAGGGCGCCGGTGTAGCCGATCATCTTCCAGGGCGTGATGTGCAGGCCGGTCCAGTCCAGCCAGAGGATCTCCTGGTCCATCGCTCACTCCAGTTCGCGGATGTCGGTGCGCTTGCTGCGCGTGATCAGCCAGGCCACGCCCATCAGGTCGCGGATGCCGACCAGGGCGCGGCCGAAGTTGGTGTACTTGGAGCTGCCCGCGCCGCGCGGCCGGTGGTTCACCGGCACCGAGACGGTCTTCCAGCCGGCGCGCTGCATCAGCGCCGGCAGGTAGCGGTGCATGTGGTCGAAATAGGGCAGGTCGAGGAAGGCGGCGCGCTCGAACAGCTTGGTGCCGCAGCCGGTGTCGGGCGTGGCGTCGCGCAGCAGGCGCGAGCGGATGGCGTTGGCCCACTTCGAGGCCCACTTCTTGCTGCCGGTGTCCTGGCGGTTGACGCGCCAGCCGGCGTAGAGCTTCACGTCGGCCTGGCCGGCGTCGCGGGCGGCCAGCAGTTTCGGCAGGTCGGCCGGGTCGTTCTGGCCGTCGCCGTCGAGCGTGGCCACCCAGGGCGCCCGGGCAGCCTTCACGCCGTTGCGGATGGCCGTGCTCTGGCCGCTCTGCTGGTGGTGCGCCAGCACCCGCAACTCCGGCGTGCCGGCGCGGGCGCCCTGCAGCAGGGCCAGGGTGCCGTCGCGGCTGCAGTCGTCGACGAAGATCACCTCGAAGGGCACCACGCCGCGCAGTGCGGCGACGACCTCCCCCAGCAGGGCCAGTACATTGCCCTCCTCGTTGAAGGCGGGAATGACGACCGACAGCTGCGGTTGGCTCACGGGGGCCTCGGGGAGGTTGGGCAGGAACGAATTCTGGCAGGGGCCCCGTTAACGGATCGCTATCGGCGATCAGCCGCGCAGGCGTTCGAGGATGCCGTCCAGCGCCTCGAGGCCGTGGTAGTTGATCACCAGCTTGCCGCGACCGCCGCGGCCATGCTGCACGGCCACCTTGGCGCCGAGCTTCTCCGACAGCTCGCGCTCGAGGGCGGCGATGTCGGCGTCGGTCTTCTTCGCCGGGGCCTTGGTGGGCTTTTTGCCGGGGATCTGGCCCTTGGCCATCAGCTGGGCGCGGCGCTCGACCTCGCGCACGCTCCAGCCCTCGGCCACGGCCTCGCGGGCCAGGGCCAGCGCCGCCTGCGGCGCCAGGGTGAGCAGGGCGCGGGCGTGGCCCATTTCCAGCTGGCGTTCCTCGAGCAGCCTGCGGATGCCCTCGGGCAGCTCGAGCAGGCGCAGCAGGTTCGACACCGAGGCGCGCGAGCGGCCCACGGCCTCGGCGGCCTGCTGGTGGGTGAGCGAGAACTCGTCGATCAGGCGGCTCAGGGCCAGCGCCTCTTCCAGCGGGTTGAGGTCCTCGCGCTGGATGTTCTCGATCAGCGCCATGGCGATCGAGGCGCGGTCGTCGACCTCGCGCAGCACCACCGGCACGTCGGTCAGGCCGGCCTGGGTGGCGGCGCGCCAGCGGCGTTCGCCGGCGATGATCTCGTAGCGCGGCTGGCCGTCCTTGCCGTTGCCGATGGCGCGCACGACGATCGGCTGGATCAGGCCCTGGGCCTTGATGGACTCGGCCAGCTCGGTGAGCTTGGCCGGATCCATCGCGCTGCGGGGCTGGTACTTGCCGGGCTGGAGCTGCAGCAGCGGCAGGGTGCGCAGGCCTTCGCCGGCGGTCGCCTCGTCCGCGGGCGCGGCGCCCTTGTTGCCGGTGCCCAGCAGGGCGTCGAGGCCGCGGCCGAGGCCGCGCTTCTTGCTGCTCATGCCATCTCCTTGTGCATCTTCTTTTCGCGCCGCACGATCTCGCCGGCCAGGCCCAGGTAGGCGATGCCACCGCGCGAGGCGCGGTCGTAGCCGACGATCGACTGGCCGTGGCTGGGCGCCTCGGCCAGGCGCACGTTGCGCGGGATGATCGAGCGGAACACCTTTTCGCCGAAGTGGCGGGTGAGTTCGCCCGACACCGCGTTGGCCAGGTTGTTGCGCACGTCGAACATGGTGCGCACGATGCCTTCGATCTCCAGCGCCGGGTTGAGCTTGGCCTTGAGCGCGTTGATGGTGTCGACCAGCGAGCTCAGGCCCTCGAGCGCGAAGTACTCGCACTGCATCGGCACGATCACGCCGTCGGCCGCGGCCAGCGCATTGAGCGTGAGCAGCGAGAGCGAGGGCGGGCAGTCGATGATCAGGTAGTCGTAGTTCTCGCGCAGCGGCGCCAGCGCGGCCTTCAGGCGCTGCTCGCGGCCGGCCTCGTCCATCAGGCGGATTTCGGCGGCGGTGAGGTCGATGTTGCCCGGCAGCAGGTCGAAGCCCTCCGGCGACTTCACCACCGCGGCGCTGGCCGGGCATTCGCCCAGCAGCACTTCGCAGGCGGAATTGCCCAGTTCGCGCTTGTCCACGCCGGAAGCCATGGTGGCATTGCCCTGCGGGTCGAGGTCGACCAGCAGCACCCGGCGCGGCGTGGCGGCCAGCGCGGCGGCCAGGTTCACGGCGGTGGTGGTCTTGCCGACCCCGCCTTTCTGGTTGGCAATGGCGATGATGCGACCCATGGATGCTCCTTCCCCGACCCCGAACGGGGGATTATGCCGCCTGAGCCGGGTCGCGGGTGATCGTGACCAGGTGGCGTTCGCCTTCCAGGCCCGGGACCGAGAGGGGCTGCACGGATTCGACCGCCCATCCCGGCGGCAGCGCGGCGATCTCGGCGTCGGGACGCAGGCCCTTCATCGCCAGCAGGCGGCCGCCCGGGGCCAGCAGGTGGCCGCCGACCTCGAGGATGCCGGCCAGGGTGTCCATGGCGCGGGCGGTGAGCTGGTCGTAGGCGCCGGGCTCGTCCACGGCCTCGGCGCGCGATTCGAGGACCCGCGCGTTGGCCAGGCCGAGCTTGCGCACCACTTCGCGCATGAAGCGGCACTTCTTGCCGTTGCTCTCCACCAGGGTCACCTCGAGCCCGGGCACGGCCAGCGCCAGCGGGATGCCGGGCAGGCCGGGGCCGGTGCCCAGGTCGGCCAGGCGGCCGGGGCGCACGGCCCGCCACATCGACAGCGAGTCGAGCAGGTGCTTGTGCAGCATCTCGCGCGGGTCGCGGATAGCGGTGAGGTTGTAGGTCTTGTTCCAGCGGTCGAGCAGGGCCAGGTAGTCGAGCAGCTGGCCAGCCAGCGGCTGCGTCGGCAGGCCGAGCGCGGCCAGCCCGGCTTCGAGTTCGGGCGCGAGGTGTTGGAGCGGGTTCATGCCGCCATTATGGCGGGGTCGGATGTCAGGCGGGATGCAGCGCGCAGCGGATCACCCGCAACCCCATCCGCCCCAAGCGCCGGTTGAGTTCGGCCTTCAGGGTTTCGGCCAGGGTCGGGGCATCGTCGTTGGCTGCCGGCAGGCTGGCCAGGGCGTCGCGGGCCTGGTCGGTCACCAGGGCGTCGACGCGGTCGAGCGCCTCGCCGGCCTGGGCCGGGTCGAGGATCTGGTAGTAGAGCTCGGCTTGGGTGCCGGATTCGCCAGGAATTTCAAGGTGATGGCCGATCAGGCAGACCGGCTGGCCCAGCTGGTCCAGGCCCGGCAGGGTCCAGCGCCAGCCCGGCCCCAGGGCCCGAACGAAGCGCCCGAAGCGGTGCACCGTGACCACGCTGTTGTCAGGCACCCGGCGCAGGCCGGTGAGCCAGGCCAAGGGTGCCAGGGGCAGCGGAACGGGCAGCAGCGGAGACATGAAAGTCATTTGGTGGCGGGGGGTTACCCAGTCTTTCTGAAGCTTAGCATTCAAAACGTGACTGGTTTCACAATTCGGCCAACGGCCCCTTGACCGGGCCTGCTGGGCAGAACACCAAAGTCCGTACCGGAAATACGGACTTTGGTGTTTCTGGTCATTTCTTGCCCACGTACGGACTATGGTGTTTCGGAGAAGGCCGAAACTTCCTCAGAATCAACGACCTGCTGCATTCCGACATGGTAGGCCGACTTTCAGCAGGACCTGATCAAAGGAGAAGGTGTCCTGCCTCGCGGCGGCCGGGAGGGGGATCTGATTTGGAGTTGTCCGTGGATCTCAAGTCTTATTCCCCGCCAGGATGACCGCGACGCCGCTTGACCGGCTGACCCACCACTGACAAATCGTCGAGGCCGGGATCGACTGATGCTGGTTCCGGTACAGCAGCCGCAGGGCAAAAACCAAGATCCGGGCCCGGGAGCAGGTCCGGGTTCAAAAGGCGAAGAGGGGCGCCGATCCAGCCAAGGGACTTGGCGGCCGAGGCTAAACTGTGACCAAACCCGGGGCTGGATTCCCCCGGTCCATTCCCTGGTTAATTTTCAGTGCGCAGGGGTGGTCATTCTTGGGCGCACGTAGATACCAATGAGCCAACTCCACTCTTTAGGGAGACACGATGGTCACGTGAAGCAGCGCCGGCTGGATCCCGATGCACTTGTCCTGAGAGAGACGGATTAGCCTTATGCAGAGATCCAGCCGCGCTCGAGTGGGCGGCTTCGGTGAAGAGGCCGGGACGAACACCATCCTCATGACGGCGGACGCCACTTAAACCGGGCTGGGTCCACAGATTGGGGGCGGGCAGTAGTCACCGGCCAGACGCAGTCCCCCAGCCCCATCCCCGGGACTACGCTCAGGCGGCAGGTCCTCACGCCCCAGAAGGCGGGGCCCCGTGCTGACTGTCGGTATTGGCTTGAATGTGAACTCAAAAGGCGTATAAACGCTCATATATGAGCCCTACTGCCCGCCCGCTACCCATGTCCCCAGAGACCGCCGAGGCCCTGACGAGCATGGGCCGCGCTATCCGCGACGCCCGTCTTGCCCGGAAGCTGCGCCATGCGGATCTGGCCTCGCGTGCCGGCATCAGCGTGGCCACGCTCAAGCGCCTTGAGCGAGGAGACCCGACCTTGGCCGTCGGTCGATTCCTCGAGGTCCTGACCGCTCTATCGCCCTCCCTGCTTGCGGATCTGGTGAAGACGGTTCGCGCCGATCCCACGGGCGATGCCCTGCGGCGCAAAGCCATGGGCGAGCGGTCGAGACGGGAGGACTTTTGATGCGGCTCTACCTGTGGGCTCCTCTGGGTGGGCAGTGGCAGGTCGCGGCCCGGCTCGACTGGACGCGGGATGTCGGCTCCTTCCGGTATGCCCCGACCTGGCTGGAGACAGCCGGCGCCTACCCGCTGGACCCTCTAAACCTGCCGCTCGAGGACTCGGAGCGCGTCATCGAAGAAAACAAAGGCATTTCGGGCGTGCTTTCGGATGCAGGGCCCGATCGCTGGGGGCGCCGGCTGATAGAAAGACTGGCCCAGCGCCCCCCGCGGGACGAAGCCGAATGGGTGCTGGCCACCGCCGGCAGTGGCAGCGGCGCACTCCGCGCCTCCCTATCCCGCGACGCCCTTGCTCCGGTGCGGACGCCCTACGCCCAGGTGACGCTGGAGCAGCTCGAGGAAGCCTCGCGGACCTTGGCCGAAGGCGGGTTCCCGCCGCCGCCGCTGTACGAAATCCTTTGCGTGCAGAGTGGCGCCTTGGGTGGTGCCCGCCCAAAGGCCGCGATGAGCATCGACGGCCGCGAGGTCATTGCCAAGTTCCAGCAGCCGCAGCACGACACGGTCGACGTGCCCAAGGTCGAAGCCGCCTGTCTGGCGCTGGCGCGTCGGTCGGGCATCGACGCCATCAATGCCACCCTCGTCACTGTCCACGGCAGGAGCGTCTTGCTCGTGGACAGGTTCGATCGTCAGGATCGCGAGCCTGTGCACTATCTGAGCGCCCGGAGCCTCCTGAACGTCTACCGCGCGACCGAGCAGGACGCCGTGGCGCCGGCGGGTCGGGCCACCTACGCCGCCTTGGCCGCGGCAGCCCGGCGGATCGACGTGGAGGGCGCGGGCCCAGAGCTGTTCCGTCGACTGGCCTTCAACTACGCGATCGGAAACACCGACGATCACCTTCAGAACCACGGCTTCCTGTTCGACGGTGCCTGGCGCCTGGCCCCCGCTTTCGATCTGGTGGCCCAAGGAGGCGACAGCCTCGCCATCGGCGCGGGTCGCCAGGGAAGGGCTCGGACCAGAGAGAACGTGCTGTCCGGGGCAGGCGACTTCGGCCTCAAGCCACAAGAAGCCGAGGAGCTGTTGGAGCAGGCGATCGAGGCGGCGCGTGGGCTGGGCCCCGAGCTTGATCGGCACGCGATGCCCGCAGGTGAGCGGGTGCAGGTGCTGCGGAATCTATGCGCCGAAGCAAAGCTTGACGTCACACCGACGTAGAGATGGAGTTGGCAGCGCCTTGGTCTTGCCAATCTGCCCGAACGTCTTTCGAGAGCAAGTCCACTTTCGACCTATTCCGTTGAAAAACTCGGTTGAATCGGCCTCCTGAAGCTGGTCCACTGACTTCCCATCGATCCAGCGGAAATCGCAGCGATGATGGGACGTCAGGAAGCCGGGCAAGCGCCCCTGTTCTACGCCTTCAACCTCGAAGACCACGTCCCGGCAAACCACCTTCTCCGCGGTATAGACCAGTTCCTGGACTTGGGTGAGCTGCACCAGCACCTGGCCCCGCACTACAGCCATACCGGGCGACCCTCCGTCGATCCAGCCCTGCTGATCCGGATGCTGATCGTGGGCTACTGCTTCGGCGTCCGCTCGGAGCGTCGACTGTGCGAAGAGGTGCACTTGAACTTGGCGTACCGGTGGTTCTGCCGGTTGGGCCTTGAAGATGCCGTGCCGGACCACTCGACGTTCTCCAAGAACCGCCACGGCCGCTTCCGCGACAACGACACCCTGCGCTTCGTGTTTGAGAAGGTGCTCGAACGCTGCCTGGCCGAGGGCCTGGTCGGCGGCGAGGGCTTCGCGATCGACGCCAGCGTGATCAAGGCCGACGCCAATCGGCAGAAGGGCGTGCCCGGCGCCGACGTGGCCTGGGACCGCGAGTCACCGCTCACGCGCCCGGTCCGCGAGTATCTGGAGGCGCTGGACGACGCGGAGGCGCCGCGCACTCCGCCCAAGAACGTGTCGCTGACCGACCCGGCGGCGCAGTGGACCGCGGCGCCGGGCGGTCCCGCCTTCTATGCTTACTCGACCAACTACCTGATCGACGTCAAAGCCGGCGTCATCGTTGATGTGGAGGCGACGCCCGCCTATCGAACCGACGAGGTCGAAGCCACGCGGACAATGGTCGATCGGGTCGAGCAGCGATTCAATCTCAAGCCGACCCGGCTGATCGGCGACACGGCCTACGGCACCTCGGAAATGCTGGGCTGGATGGTGGATGAGAAAGACATCGAGCCCCACGTGCCGGTCTGGGACAAAGCTCAGCGCAAGGATGGGACGCTGGGACGATCGGACTTCACTTGGGACGCCGACGCGGCCGAGTATCGCTGCCCGCGAGGCAAGCCGCTGCGATCCAGCGGCAAACCAACCGCCGACAACACGCTTATCTATCGCAGCAACTTTCACGACTGTGCCGGCTGCGAACTGAAGTCGAAGTGCTGCCCAAACACAACGCACCGGAAGATCGCCCGCCAGGTGAACGAGGCCGCGCGAGACGTGGCGCGCCAGCTGGCGAAGACGAAACGATACGAACAATCACGGCGACACCGGAAGAAGGTCGAGATGCTGTTCGCGCACCTGAAACGCATATTGAAGTTGGACAGGTTGCGACTACGCGGCCTGAAGGGCGCCCGAGATGAGTTCCTCTTGGCCGCTACCGCGCAGAATTTACGAAGAATGGCAGCGTGGTTGATGCCGAAACGCCCCGAAGGGGCAATGGCAATGGCCCATTGAGAGCTATGGGCGCTTGCGCGCCCATTTTTCCATCTCCCCTGGCGAAAGAATCACTGATCCGGCCAAACCGCCGGACCCAGCCGCCAGCCAGATGGCGAGTTTTTCAACGGAATAGACCCAAAGCGGACATCGTCCACTTTCTCCGTTTGCTCGCGTCGGCCAAGGAACTTCTGCTCATGTGAAACTGCCATTGCGAAGGCAGGGGGCTTCCAAAAGTAAGCCCACACGATCAGTCGCACAAATTGAGATCGCAGCTGCATATAGTAGCCGCGAAGGCCCAACAGGAGGGACAAACGCAGATGGCAGACTACTACGAGATCGATTTTCTGGACGTCGAGACGGACTCCAGTGGCGACGCCATTACCGTTCGTTATGAAGTTGGCGGAGAAACCCTGGTGCATGTGGTGGACGGCGGCTACCAAGTGACCGGCCCGGCGATCTGTAGCCACATAAAGAAGCATTACGGCACCACGTACGTCGACCACGTCGTGGTAACTCACTGCGATCGGGACCACACCGGCGGGTTGGCGACGGTATTGGAAGAAATGGACGTCGGCATCTTGTGGATGCTTAGGCCGTGGGAGTATGCGGCGGAGTTGCTGCCACGGTTTGCGACGTATACGTCTGTTGATCGGCTCCGCGCACGACTAAAGGGCATCTACTCGAAGCTCGTCGAACTCGAGGAAATCGCGAATCGAAAGGGCATCCTGATCCTTGACCCATTCCAAGGAGCCACCATCGGTGCCTTTACCGTCATGGCGCCCTCGCGCGCGCGCTATCTCGATCTAATCGTGGCTTCCGAGAACACACCGGAAAGCGTAGAAGAGGCCGCGGCGACGCCAGCCGACCGCATGCGGATGCTAGCGCGGGCGGCGATGAAGAAGGCGGCTCAAATCGTCGCCGCGCTGTGGGGCGATGAGATGTTCTCGATCGAGGAGACTAGCGCCGAGAATGAGATGAGTGTCGTCCAGTTTGCGCGGCTCTCGAATCACAGGATCCTGCTGACGGGTGATGCAGGTCGTGCAGCACTCACCGAGGCCGCAGACTACGCCCCGATGGTTGGACTGGTGCTCCCCGGCTTGGACAAGATCCAGATTCCGCATCATGGTTCACGGCGAAACGTGTCCACAGAGATTCTCGACCGGTGGCTGGGCCCGCGCCTCCGGTCCAAGCCGGCTGCAGGTGGTGAAACATTCTCGGCCATCGTCAGCTCGGCTAAAGCTGATCCAAACCATCCGCGCAACTCGGTAAAGCGCGCCTTCATTCACCGCGGTGGTGCGGTCTTTGAAACGGAGAGCAGGTCCATCCGGTCGTATGGCGGCGCAGCACCCAATCGCGATGGCTGGGGTCTGATGACGCCGGCCGACTACCCGAACTCACAGGAGAGTTAGTCTCTCAGGCAGCGGCACTAGGCAGGATTATCGTGGACAAGATTCCTTTCACAACTTACGACTTCTGGGCGTATTTATCGTCCGGATTCCTACTGTTGTTCATCGTCGACGTTGTCGGTCCGACGGACATTCTCGCGAAGGTGAACTGGTCATTCGTCCAGATCATCGTGGCCGTCTCGGCCGCGTATGCCGTCGGGCACATCGTTGCGCATCTCTCTTCGCTACTGCTCGAGCGCGGATTGGTCGAAAAGGTCCTGGGCCCCCCGCGTGCCGCGCTTTTCGGACATCCGAGGGCTCCGCGGTGGATCCGCGCGCTTCTGCCCGGCTACTTCAAGGCACTACCTGACGAAATTGCGCAAAATGCACTAGCGCGCGCCAAAGCTGCAGGCGTCAGCGATGCCGGCCAGGCCATGTTCCAGCTCGCCTTCCACAATGCTCGAAACAACCCAGTGGTGCTTGCACGAATAGACAACTTTCTCAACCTGTATGGATTCTGCCGCAACATTGCGCTTGTGTGTTTGATTGATGCGGCGATCCTTTACACGAATTACCGTTGGTTTAGAGGCCCTGACGATCACTACTGGTGGAGTTTGGTTGCGCTTGTCATGGGCATCGGCATGGTGGCGCGATATTTGAAGTTCTTCCGACATTTCTCATATGAAATTTTCACCGCCTACGGAAGCGAGCCGCCGGCGCCGAATGTGCACAAATAGCCTCAAGGATGTGAGCGTTACTTGGAGTTTCGTCGCAATCACCAACTCTCGAACTTGAAAATTGAGTTGCGGAATCGACCTACCATCACTACGTTGACGCGATCATAGAAGTACTTCACCTGCAACTTCAGGCCTTGGCTGTCGGCCAACAACCGAAGGCGACCTGTTGCTCCGCTCTAGCGCTCGCCCATTGTCCCGGCAGGTGAGCCGCAGCGAAGCGAGAAGCAATCGAACAAACTCTCCAATCGTTTTCGAGCATCGCCGCTGCTGCGCATCTGTTGACGCATCTTTTCCCAAGTTTTGAGACTAGTCACCACAGGGAGCGGCTGAAGGAGGCAATGCGGATCTCATGGCGAGGGTGCAAAAGTCCAATCATGGGCTCGCCAGCCAGTAGAACGTCCGCTTCTGGCCGGATCACGACAATGGGAGCGATCCGGCCGCGGGCTACTTCCTACACCTCAGTCTGCTCGGCAATCTCCAGTGCGTCCTCAACCTCGATGCCGAGGTATCGAACGGTGCTCTCGAGCTTGGTATGGCCCAGGAGAAGCTGAACCGCTCGTAGATTGCGCGTCCTCCTGTAGATGAGCGAAGGCTTGGTCCGTCGCATCGTATGCGTCCCGTACGATCCGCCTTCGAGTCCGATGGAGTTGACCCAGTTGTGGACGATTCGAGCGTACTGACGCGTCGAGAGGTGGCGCGGGGCACGCAACCTTGTCGGGAACAGGTAGTCACAGGGGCGGAGGGCGGCGGCTGCTATCCACGCGGACAATGATTCCCGGGTCAGCTGCGTGATCTCAAACTGAACCGGACGCCCCGTCTTCTGCTGGACCACAACCGCTCGCGAACTGACTTCTCCTCCGCTTACCACGTCAGCGACCCGAAGCTTCACTAGGTCGCAAGCCCTAAGCTTGGAGTCGATTGCCAAATTGAAAAGCGCCAGGTCTCGCGTCCTTCTGCCTAGCTGTAGACGGACGCGGATTGCCCAGATTTCCCGGAGTTTTAGGGGTGCTTTCTGTCCGACTAGCTTTCCCTTGTTCCAAGGTGCGGGTCGGACCTGAGGTATGGCGTTCATGAGATATCCTCACGGGCCTCTCAGGGTCGCCCCGGCTATCTGAATAGGCGCAATCCGACCCAAAGCGGGCATCCGTTCTCGGAGAAATCCCAAGACAACAGCCTTGGCCCAAATGGCGGTCCGCTGCTGTCCGGGTCTGCACCAGATTGTTTAACGGACAAGCACAGCCAATTCTTTCGTAGAATCATCGGGTTGCGGCCAACCTGCTGGGACTCCGCTCGGATGCATAACCGGACCGTCGTCCGCATGTGCGGTAGTTAGGCTCCAGATGAAGTCGTTCCGCGATCTGGCGACCCTTGCGATGTTGAGCACATTCGCGTTGGCGGTCGTCGCGGGAGCAATGGCACGCCGCGCTACCAGCCTGCGAGCATTCCCATTACATTGGACGGGCGGGCAGCGCGCTGCGAACCGCATAGATGCGCGCGCGTCAATTTCCGAAGCGGAGGAAACGTGGGAATCCTGTTCGTAGTAGCGTTGGTCCTCGCGGTGCCGACCTTCGGGCTATCTCTCGTCGCATGGGCGGTCGTGGCGCTGATGAGGGCCAAAGGCAAGCGCGCACGTCGGGACAACGCCACCGCAAAACTAGAGCCGGTCTTCGCGGGGGAATTTGCCGATCTCGTTTTGTCGCTCGACGTCCCGCTCAGGGAAGGTCAGGAGCTGACGGAAGCGGAAGCGCACCAATGTGGGCGCCACATCATGAAATACCTCGCGAACAATCCGTCAGAGGAGGCCGTATTCAAGCGCGGGGTCAATAAATGGAAGATCGGGAGCGCCGTTGGTGATTGGTCTCCGGCGCTGGCGGCCAGTAGCGAGGCGGCCAACGGCGGCTGGGGTGACGTGCACGCGGTGTCCTTCAGGGCCATCGAGGCACTGATGACCAACAACACCCTCGGTTGCTTTTCCAAGGTGGATCTGCCGGAGGTCACAAGGCGAGTCGACACCGCCGATTTTGGATCGTCTCCGTCCGTGCTGTTGCACGCCGACACGAAAAGGGCTAGCGCACGCATCAGCCAGGACGAACTCGACATCGAGATTGCAATCGTCAAGTTCATTCGGTCAGGAGAAGATTACCGACTCCTGTTCGGCATTCCGTTCTACAAGATCGAGGCGTTTGCGCGGCTGAGGGGTGGTCGCGTTAGCTTCCAGTTTGCCGGGATAGACGCACTTGTACTGAATGAGGCGTACCGAGTCGATTTTAGTGGGGCGGCGAATGGTCGTGTAGGCATACGGGCCAAAGCCATACCGTCCGCGCCGGACATGCACGTTGTCGCATTCGGCAGAAGCTACCTAGTGGATAAACCGTACTTGGAGTCAATTCGCGAGTTGAGACACGGCGACAGAGACGGCGCACCCAACTACGACGGCGACGCGGACCCAGCGGCATTCTTCAAGAAGATGCAGGACACCGGCGGCGATCGCTTTGCCTTTTACATTACTGAAACCCTTACTCGGAAGCACAACGCAGCGTGGCCGGGTTGGGCTGACTACGCGCCGGAATTGGCAACATTTCGGGAGGAAGCACAGGCGAACGCGCGCAAACTAGGGGTCGATGACGACTTTGCTGGCCTCTTGCTGCGGGATGACGCGACCCTTAACTACGTCCTGAACTACGTCTACTCCGCCGAAGCGGCTGGCCATGACGTGGAGTTCCAGAGCAGCGTTGCGAGCTGCGTGATCAAGTCAATATGGGACAATCGCGACCTCAGAGAAAGTCTTGAGAAGAAGTGGTCGAATTTCTAGCGACGGGTCTGAGGTCAGGCTGCGTCCGCCCTGCTGTTCGCACTCCCGTGGAGGACGCTTCACAAGTGTTGTCCACTTGTACCCTTCGTTGTACAGCGCTGGCTGGGGCCTAACTATTCAAGCCCACGCCGCGTCGCGGCGCGCCCTGACTCAGGTTTTACGTGGCATGGCTTGATGTCCGCTCCTGGCCGGAAACGGAAGTCCGCCGCCCCTGAGATGCCGGTCGCCGCCACCCAAGTGGGCTGGCTCCCACAGGCCTCGTCCACCCCGGCCAGTGGCTCAGGCCGACGTCCGCACGAAGCGCTCGAGGATTTCCTCGGCCGAGGCCGGCTTCGAGAACAGGTAGCCCTGGCCCAGGCCCAGGCCGAGCAGGCGCAGCTGGTAGCGCTGCTCCTCGGCTTCGATGCCCTCGGCGATCACTTCAAGGCCGAGTGAGTCGGCCAGCAGGCGGATGGCGCGCACGATGGCGGTGCTGCCGCCGCTCTCGCCGCTGCGCAGTTCGTGCACGAAGCTGCGGTCGATCTTCAGCCCGTGCAGCGGGAAGCGGTGCAGGTAGCTGAGCGAGGAATAGCCGGTGCCGAAGTCGTCCAGCAGGGTGAGCACGCCGGCCTCGCGCAGCCGCACCAGGCAATCGCGCACCTGGTCGGGCTGCTCGAGCAGGGCGCCTTCGGTGACCTCCAGGCGCAGGTTTTCCGGCTTGACGCCATGGCGCGACATCAGCTCGAGCAGGCGAGCGTCGAAGTCCGGCGCGCGCAGGTGCCGCGGCGAGACGTTGAGCGTGGTGTAGGCGCGGCCCGCGGACAGCCGGCGGATGTCCTGGCAGACGCGGTCGTATATCTGCCAGTCCATCTGCTCGAGGCTGCCGGTTTCCTCGGCGATGCCCAGGAACTCGCCGGGCGTGCTGAGCCCGCGCACCGGATGGTGCCAGCGCATCAGCGCCTCGAAACCCACCAGGTGGCCATCGGCGAGCGTGAGGATGGGCTGGTAGTGCGGCACGAACTCCTGGCGCTGCAGCGCGCGGCGCAGGTCGCCCTCGAGTTCGAGCAGCTTGAGCGCGGCCTCGTGCAGCTGTTCGTCGAACAGCGCGTAACGCTGGCGGCCGGTGGCCTTGGCGCGGTACATGGCCACGTCGGCGTCGCGCAGCAGTTCTTCCGGGCTGCGGTAGCGGCCGTCCACCAGCGCGACGCCGATGCTGGCCGAGGTGTAGAGCTCCTTGCCGGCGATGCGCATCGGCTCGGCCAGCGACTCGATCACGCGCTCGGCCACGGCCACGGCCTCGTCGGCCGAGTGGATGAAGTCGAGCACGATCGCGAACTCGTCGCCGCCCAGGCGCGCGACCATGTCCGGGTCGCGCACGCAGCGGCCGATGCGGCGTGCGGCTTCCTTGAGCAGTTCGTCGCCGACCAGGTGGCCGACCGAATCGTTCACCACCTTGAAGCGGTCGAGGTCGAGGAACAGCACCGCGAACAGCTGGGTCGGGTCGTAGCGGTAGCGCGACAGCGCCATGCCCATGCGGCCCAGCAGGTGGCTGCGGTTGGGCAGGCCGGTGAGCGTGTCGTGCATGGCCTCGTGCTTGAGCTTGTGCTCCATGCGCTCGCGCACCGAGATCTGGTCGCGCAGCTCGCGGTTGGCCTCGGCCAGCTCGCTGGTGCGCGCCGCCACGCGCTGTTCGAGCTCGGCGTAGGCCTCGCGCAGCGACTCGTGCGCCTGGCGCCGCTCCAGCGCCTGGGCGATGTGGAAGGAGACGAAGCTCAGCAGTTCCTGGTCGCGCCGCGTGTAGAGGTAGTCGGGCGTGTAGCTCTGCACGGCGATGACGCCGGCCACCTTGCCTTCGATCTGCAGCGGCACGCCCAGCCAGCACACCGAGGGCGTGCCGAAGGACAGCACCTTGCCCTCGGCGACCAGCCGGTGGATGCCGTCGCGGTCGGCCAGCAGCGGCGCGCCGGTGGCCAGCACGTACTCGGTGAGGCCGCTCGCGAGCCGGCGGCGCGGGCGCGCCATGTCGCGTTCGTCCACCGAGTACGGGAAGTCGAGCTCCTCGCCGTCGGGCGTGAGCAGGGCGATGAAGAAGTTGCGGGCGTCGAGCAGGTCGCTGACGATGCCGTGCACCTCGGCGTAGAAGACCTCGATGCTTTCGCTGCGGCCGGCCTGCTCGGCGATGCGGAACAGGGCCGCCTGCAGGCGCTCGCTGCGTTCGCGCTCGGCCACCTGCTCGCGCAGTTCGCGGGTGCGTTCCTCGACGCGGCGCTCGAGTTCTTCCTGGGCATCGCGCCGGGCCAGCGCGGTGAGGATGTGCTGGGCCACGTAACCGAGCAGGGCGCGGTCGTCCTCGGTGTAGCGCGATTCGGGGTCGTAGCTCTGCACCACCACCGCGCCGCGCACCTCGCCCTCGTCGAGCATGGGCACGCCCAGCCAGTCCTCGCTGTCGGGGCCCAGGCGCGCGTCGTGGTCCACGCCCAGTTCGCGCCGCACCTGGTCGGAGGGGCCGAGCACCGGCTTGCCGTGGCGGATCAGGGCCAGCGTGAGGCTGTTGCCCATCTCCGAGGCCGGGATCGCCTCGTCCGGGTCGGGCCGCTCCGGGTCCAGGCTGTCGGCGAAGTAGATGAAGCGCATCGTGTCGGTCTCGGGCGAGTACCGGACGATGTAGAAGTTCTCGGCATACATGAGCCGGCCGACGATCTCGTGCAGGCCCTGCATCACCGTGGCGGTGTCCTCGCCGGAGCTGGCCAGGTCGGAGATGGCGAACAGGGCGCGCTGCAGGCGCTCGGCCCGGCCCAGGCGCTCGACATCCACCCGCAGGCGCTGCACCTCGGCCGCCAGGGTGGCGGGGTCGCTGGCGCGCAGGCGCACCGGCTCCACGGCGGCGGTGCCGGCCTGGGCGGTGGGCGAAAGCGGGCGGTCTGGCTTCAAGTGGGGCCTTCCCCTGTGGCCTTCACGCGAGTGTATCAGCCCGCCGGGACCGCGCCGGGGAGCAGGTCCCCGGGGGTCCCGACGGCCTGCAGCCGGCCGTCGGCGAGCATCGCGCAGCGCTCGGCCAGGGCCCGGGCGGCGGCGAAATCGTGGGTGATGAACAGCAGGGCCAGGCCGCGTTCGCGCTTGAGCCGGCCCAGCAGGGCGAGCACGCCGGCCCGGTGCTGGGCGTCGAGCGCCGACACCGCCTCGTCGCAGACCAGCAGCTCGGGGTCGGTGGACAGGGCGCGGGCGATGGCCACGCGCTGGCGCTGGCCGCCGGAGAGCTGGTGCGGCCAGCGTCCGGCCAGCGACGGATCGAGGCCCACGGCCTGCAGCAGTTCCCCGGCCCTGGCCCGGCGCGCCGCCGGGCCGGCCAGGCCGTGGATGCGCAGCGGCTCGGAGACCAGCGCATGCACGCGCATGCGCGGGTCGAGCGAGGCCGACGGGTCCTGGAACACCACGCCGATGCGCCGTCGCAGCGCCCGCAGCCGGCCGGGCGGGGCCGCCAGCAGGTCCTCGCCGTCGAACAGGATGCGGCCGGCCACGCCGCGGCGCATCAGCCGCAGCAGTGCGCGGCCCAGGCTGGACTTGCCGCTGCCGCTTTCGCCCACCAGGGCCAGGCACTCGCCGCGGCGGAGTTCGAGGTCGATGCCCGACAGCACGGGCGCGGCCTGGCCGGCGTAGGTGATGCGCACCGACTTGAGCCGCACCAGTTCCGGACCCGGCGCGTGCGCCTCGGCCACGGGCAGGCGGTCGGCGGCCAGCAGTTCGCGGGTGTAGGCATGCGCGGGGCGCGCGAACACGGCCTCGGCCGGGCCGCTTTCGACCAGTTCGCCACCGCGCAGGATCGCCAGGTGCTGGGCATGCGCCGCCACCATCGGCAGGTCGTGGCTGACCAGCAGCACGGCCAGCCCGAGCTCCGCGCGCAGCTGGTCAAACAGGCCCAGGGCCTCGCGCGCCAGGCGCGGGTCGAGCGCCGAGGTGGGTTCGTCCGCGAGCAGCACACGTGGCCGGCCGGCCAGGGCCAGGGCCACCAGCACGCGCTGGCGCTGGCCGCCCGAGAGCTGGTGCGGAAACCGGCGCAGCAGGGCCGGCGGATCGGGCAGCTGCAGGCGCCCGAACAGGGCCAGGGCCTCGCGCTGCGCCCCGGCGCGGTCGAGCCCGCGCAGCACGCGCAGGCTTTCGGCCAGCTGGTCGCCGACGCGGCGCAGCGGGTGCAGCGCGGCCTGCGGGTCCTGCGGCACCCAGGCCAGCACGCGGCCGGGCAGGCGGGCGTGGGCGGCCGAGCCCAGGGCGATGGCCTGGCCATCGACGTGCAGTTCGCCGCGCGACTGCAGGCCGGGCGGCAGCAGGCCGAGCAGGGCCGCCAGGCTCAGGCTCTTGCCGCTGCCGCTTTCGCCCACCAGCGCCAGGCAGCGGCCCGCCTCGAGCGAAAGGTCGAGCGGGCCGAGCAGGCGCCGCGCGCCCGCGAACACTTCCAGGCCGCGGATGTCGAGTGCGCTCATGGGGCGTCGCCGCGCACGTCCAGCCAGTCGCGCAGGCCGTCGCCGAGGAACTGGAAGGCCGCCAGCGTGGCCACCAGGAAACCGGCCGGGAACAGTAGCGACCAGGGCGCCACGTCCAGCTCCTGCGTGCCCTCGCCGAGCAGGCCGCCCCAGCTGGCCGCCGGCTCGTCCACGCCCAGGCCCAGGAAGCCGAGGAAGCTTTCGACCAGGATCGCCTGCGGCAGGATCAGGCCCAGGTAGACCAGGCCCAGCGGCAGCAGGTTCGGCAGCAGGTGCCAGCGCAGCACCTGGTCGAAGCGGGCGCCGGCGGCGCGCGCGGCCAGCACGAAGGGCATCTCGCGCAGGCGCGCGGCCTCGGCGCGCACCACGCGCGCCAGGTCGATCCAGACGTAGCCGCCGATCGCCGCCAGCAGCAGCCACAGCGAGCGGCCGAACAGCGCCAGCAGCAGGATCACGATCAGCAGGAACGGCAGGGCCGAGAGCACGTCGAGCGCGCGCACCATCAGCCGCTCGGTGCGGCCGCCGGCATAGCCGGCGATGGCGCCCCAGGCCAGGCCCACCACCAGCGCGACCACCGTGGCCAGCGCGCCGATGGTCAGCGACAGGCGCCCGCCCGCGAGGGTGCGCGCCAGGATGTCGCGGCCGATCGCGTCGGTGCCGAACCAGTGGCCGCTGGTGAGCGACGGGGGCTGCGACAGCGCCTCCCAGTCCGGGCGGTGCGGGTCCGGCAGGCCGAGCAGCCAGGGCCCGGCCCAGCAGGCCAGCGCCAGCGCGCCGATCAGCCACAGGCAGGCGCGGGCAGAGGCGGGCAAGGGGCGTGGCGCGGGCATGCGGGGCATCTTAGCCGCCGCGCCGGGCGGCGTATCATGGGCGGGACGAAGACAGCGAGTCTCCACGATGGCCTTTCCGCACAACCGCCCGCGCCGCCTGCGCCGCGACGACTTCTCCCGCCGCCTGGTGCGCGAGCATCGGCTCAGCGCCGACGACCTGATCCTGCCGGTGTTCATCCACGAGCTGGCCGGCCGCGCGCCGGTGGCCTCGATGCCCGGCGTCGAGCGGCTGTCGGTGGACGAGCTGCTGAAGGTGGCCGGCGAGGCGGTGGCGCTGGGCATCCCGGCCGTGGTGCTGTTCCCGGTCACCGCGCCCGAGGCCAAGTCGCTCGACGCCGTGGCCGCCTGGGACCCGGACGGTCTGGCCCAGCGCGCCATTCGCGCGCTCAAGAAGGAATACCCGCAGCTGGGCGTGATCACCGACGTCGCGCTCGACCCCTACACCAGCCACGGCCAGGACGGCCTGGTCGACGCCGACGGCTACGTCACCAACGACGACACCGTCGAGGCGCTGGTGAAGCAGGCGCTCTCGCACGCCGAGGCCGGCGCCGACGTGGTGTCGCCCAGCGACATGATGGACGGCCGCATCGGCGCCATCCGCGAGGCGCTGGAAGACGCGGGCCACGTCAACACCCGCATCCTGGCCTACAGCGCCAAGTACGCCTCGGCCTTCTACGGTCCCTTCCGCGACGCGGTGGGCAGCGCCGGCGCGCTGGGCAAGGGCAACAAGCACACTTACCAGATGGACCCGGGCAATTCCGACGAGGCCCTGCGCGAGGTCGGCCTCGACCTCGACGAGGGCGCCGACATGGTGATGGTCAAGCCCGGCATGCCCTACCTCGACATCGTGCGTCGGGTGAAGGAGCACTTCGGCGTACCCACCTTCGCCTACCAGGTGAGCGGCGAGTACGCGATGCTCAAGGCGGCCGCGCTGAACGGCTGGCTCGACGAGCGCGCCTGCGCGATGGAGGCGCTGCTGGGCTTCAAGCGCGCCGGCGCCGACGGCGTGCTCACCTATTTCGCGCTCGACGCGGCGCGCTGGCTCAAGGAGGACTGACATGACCGCTCGCTACGCCGTGTTCGGGCACCCGGTGGTGCACTCGCTGTCGCCGCGCATCCATGCCGCCTTCGGCAGCCAGCTGGGCATCGCGATGGAGTACGCCGCCATCGACGCCACCCCGGAAGACTTCGCCACCGCGCTGGCGGCCTTCGCCGACGCCGGCGGCCTCGGCGCCAACGTCACGCTGCCGCACAAGGAGCGCGCGCTCGCGCTGTGCGCCAGCGCCAGCGAGCGTGCCCGCCGCGCCGGCGCCGCCAACACGCTCACCCGCCGCGACGGTGCCTGGCACGGCGAGAACACCGACGGCCTGGGCCTGGTGCACGACCTCACCGAGCGCCGCCGCATCGACCTGCGCGCCCGCCGCGTGCTGATGCTCGGCGCCGGCGGCGCCGCCCGCGGCACCGCGCCGGCCCTGCTCGACGCCGGCATCGACGAACTGTGGATCGTCAACCGCACGCCCGAGCGCGCCGATGCGCTGGCCGATGCCCTCGGCGAACCGGGCCGCGTGCATACCCGCTACTGGGACGACCTGCGCAACCTCGGCGCCTTCGACATGGTCATCAACGCCACCTCGGCCGGCCGCGGCGGTTCGATCGACCTGCCCTTCACCCTGGCGACCAAGCGTACCTTGGCGGTGGACCTGAGCTACGGCGAGGCGGCGGTGCCGTTCCTGGCCTGGGCCGAGGCCGCCGGCTGCGAACAGCGCATCGACGGCATCGGCATGCTGGTCGAGCAGGCCGCCGAGAGTTTCGCGATCTGGCACGGCAGGCGCCCCGACACCGACCCGGTGTTCGAATCGCTCAGCGCCCGCGCCGGCGTGCTGCACACGGCGGACTGAGCCGCCGCGGGTTCAGCCGGCCAGGTACTCGTCCTTCAGCCGGACGTAGTGCTTGGCGCTGTAGTAGAGCTGCTCGATTTCCTTGTCGGTGAGGTGGCGCACCGGCTTGGCCGGGTTGCCCAGCCACAGCTCGCCGGCCAGCACCTTCTTGCCCGGGGGCACCACGGCGCCGGCGCCCACGAAGCCGTGGTCCATCACCATCGCGCCGTCGAGCACGGTGGCGCCCATGCCGATGAGCACCGCGTTGCCGATGGTGCAGGCGTGGATGATGGCGCCGTGGCCGATGGTGACGTCGTCGCCGATGATCGTCGGGAAGCCGTCGGGCCGGGTGTAGGGGCCGTCGTGCGTGACGTGCACGATGGTGCCGTCCTGGATGTTGGTGCGGGCGCCGATGCGGATGTGGTTCACGTCGCCGCGGATGACGCAGCCGGGCCAGACCGAGCTGTCCTCGCCCAGGTGCACGTCGCCGATGACGGTGGCCGCCGGGTCCACGTAGGCCCGGGCGCCGAGGGTGGGCAGGATGCCCTTGTAGGGTCGGATGTTCATGGGGCCAGTTTAGCGCCCTGCCCCCCTGCCGGGGGCTAGAATCAGGCCATGGACACCCCCGCCCACCCCGACGAAGAACTCCGCCCGCTGCTGGCCCGCCTGCGCGACGCCCACCAGCGCCAGGTGCCCGGTTACCGGCAGCGCATGGACGACCTCAAGCGGCTGGCCGAGGCCGTCCGGCGGCATCGCGACGACCTGGTGAAGGCGGTGTCGGCCGACTTCGGCCGGCGCTCGCGCCACGAGACCCTGGCCGCCGACGTGATGGTGACGCTCGACGAGATCGCCCACCTGCGCCGCAAGTTGCGCAAGTGGATGCGGCCCGAGCGCCCGGGCGTGAACTGGGCCTTCCTGCCGGCGCGCGCCGAGGTCCGCCGGCAGCCGCTGGGCGTGGTGGGCATCGTGGCGCCGTGGAACTATCCGATCCAGCTGGCCCTGGTGCCGCTGGCCGACGCCATCGCCGCCGGCAACCACGTGATGATCAAGCCCTCGGAGCACACGCCGCGCACCTCGGCGCTGCTGGCGCGCCTGGTCGACGAAGTGTTCCCGCCCGAGCGCGTGCTGGTGGTGCAGGGGGACGCCGCGGTCGGCGCGGCCTTCAGCCGGCTGGCCTTCGACCACCTGCTCTTCACCGGTTCCACCGTGGTCGGCCGCGCCGTGATGGCCGCGGCGGCGCCCAACCTGGTGCCGGTGACGCTGGAGCTGGGCGGCAAGTCGCCGGCGCTGATTGCGCCGGGTTACCCGATCGAACACGCGGCCGAGCGCATCGCCGCCGGCAAGTGCTTCAACGCCGGCCAGACCTGCGTGGCGCCCGACTACGTGCTGGTGCCGCGGGCCCAGCGCGACGAGTTCGTGCGCGCCTGGCTGGCCGCGGTGCGGCGGCGCTACCCCTCGCTGGCCGGCAACCCCGACTACACCGCGGTGGTGAACCACCGCCAGGCCGAGCGCCTGCGCGAGTGGCTCGACGATGCCCGCGACCGCGGCGTCAGCGTGGTGCAGCACCGCCCCGACGACCAGCCGGTGCCGCCGGGCGTGGAGGTGCTGCCGCCCACCGTGCTGCTCGACCCGCCCGACGAGGCGAAGGTGATGCAGGAGGAGATCTTCGGCCCGCTGCTGCCGGTGAAGTCCTACGACTCGCACGACGAGGCCATCGCCTACATCCTCGGCCGCGACCGGCCGCTGGCCTTCTACCCCTTCGACCGCGACCGCGCGCGCCTGCGCCGCACGCTCGACACCGTGGTGGCCGGCAGCGTCTGCGTGAACGACACCCTGATCCAGTTCGGCCAGCACTCCCTGCCGATCGGCGGCGTCGGCCCCAGCGGCATGGGCCAGTACCACGGCGAGTCCGGCTTCCTCACCTTCACCAAGCGCATGCCGGTGCTCTACCAGTCGCGCCTGAACGGCATGTTCCTGTTCGACCCGCCGTTCGGGAAGCTGGCCGACTTCGTCGTCAAGTTCCTCACCCGCTGACCCCACCTCCCCCTGCAGGAGCGCCTTCAGGCGCGAAGCTCTCGTGGGAGGGCCTTCAGGCCCGAAAAGCCTTCGCGCCTGAAGGCGCTCCTGCAGGGGCGGACATTGAAAACCCCGCGCCACGCCGCCAGATGATGCCCATGGAAACCACCGACAACCCCCTGCTTTCCGACGCCGAACTGCCGGCGTTTTCCGCCATCGCCCCGGCGCACGTGAACCCCGCCGTGGACGCCGTGCTGGCCGATTTCCGGGCCGAGGTCGAGCGCCTGGTCGCCGACCCGGCCGCCCGTGACTTCGCCAGCCTGATGGCGCCGCTCGAGCGCTGGGAGGAGAAGCTGGGCCGCACTTTCTCGCCGGTCTCGCACCTGCACGGCGTGAAGGATTCGCCCGAACTTCGCGAGGCCTACTCGGCCGCGATCGAGAAGATGACCGACCACGCCACCGAGCTGGGCCAGCACCGCGGCCTGTACGCGGCGGTGAAGGCGCTGCGCGAGTCGCCGGCCTTCGCCTCGCTCGACCTGCCGCGCCGCACCCTGGTCGAAGACAGCCTGCGCGGCTTCCGGCTCAGCGGCGTGGCGCTGGAGGAGCCGGCGCGTTCGCGCTTCAAGGCCATCCAGAATGAACTGAGCAAGCTGCAGACGGAATTCGAAGAGGCCGTGCTCGACGACACCGACGCCTGGACCCGCCCGGTGTCGGAGGCCGAGCTGGCCGGCCTGCCGCCTTCGGCGCGCGACCTGCTGCGCGTGATGGCGAAGGAGAAGGGCGCGGACGGCTGGCTGGCCACGCTCAAGGGGCCGGTGGTGCAGGCCGTCCTCACCTTCGCCGACAGCCGCGCGCTGCGCGAGGAGCTCTACACCGCCTACAACACCCGCGCCTCCGACCAGGGGCCGCACGGCGGCAAGCACGACAACGGCGAGCGCATCGGCCGCATCCTGGCGCTGCGGCACGAGGCGGCGCAGCTGCTGGGCTTCGCCTCGGCGGCGCACGAGTCGCTCGAGGACAAGATGGCCGGCACGCCGGAGCGGGTCCTGGGCTTCCTGCGCGAGCTGGCGTCGAAGGCGCGGCCGGTGGCCGAGCGCGAGCTTGGCGAGCTGCGCGCGTTCGCGGCCGAAACCCTCGGCCTGGCCGACCTGCAGCCCTGGGACGTGGCCTACGCCTCGGAGAAGCTGCGCGAGTCGCGCTTCGCCTTCAGCGAGGAAGACCTCAAGCCCTACTTCCCGCTGCCGGCGGTGATGCAGGGTCTGTTCACCGTGGCCGAGCGCGTGTTCGGTATGCGCCTGGTCGAGCGCCAGGGCGTGGACACCTGGCATCCCGACGTGCATTTCTTCGACGTGGTGGACCACGACGGCACGGTGCGCGCCGGCGTCTACCTCGACCACTACGCCCGCGCCGGCAAGCGCGGCGGCGCCTGGATGGACGTGTGCCGTTCGCGCCTGCGCGACGGCGACACGGCGCACAAGCCGGTGGCCTACCTGACCTGCAATTTCCCGCCGCCCAACGACGATGCGCCGGCGCTGCTGACGCACGACGACGTGGTCACGCTCTTTCATGAGTTCGGCCACGGCATCCACCACCTGCTCACCGAGGTCGACTGGCCGAGCGTGGGCGGCATCAGCGGCGTGGAGTGGGACGCGGTGGAACTGCCGAGCCAGTTCATGGAGAACTTCGCCTGGCAGCGCGAGGCGCTGGACCTGTTCGCGAAACACTGGCAGACCGGCGAGCGCCTGCCCGACGAGCTGTACGCCAAGATGCTGCAGGCG
Source organism: Arenimonas caeni (assembly GCF_003024235.1). Taxonomy (GTDB): domain Bacteria; phylum Pseudomonadota; class Gammaproteobacteria; order Xanthomonadales; family Xanthomonadaceae; genus Arenimonas; species Arenimonas caeni. Next base: position 117,167 of record NZ_KZ679088.1, read on the forward strand.
CGGCACTTCCACGCCGGCCTGTTCCTGGTGCGGCAGCTGGAGTTCGCGCTCTACGACTTCCGACTGCACCTGGAGTTCGACCCGGCGCGCGGGCCGCGCACGCTCGAACTGCTGGGCGAGGTGCGCGACGAGGTGGCGGTGATCCTGCCGCCGGCCTGGCACCGCTTCCCGCATGCGTTCACGCACATCTTCGCCGGCGGCTATTCGGCCGGCTACTACAGCTACCTGTGGGCCGAGGTGCTCAGCGCCGATGCCTTCGCCGCCTTCGAGGAGGCCGGCGTGTTCGACGCCGCCACCGGCGCCCGCTACCGCCGCGAGATCCTCGCCGTCGGTGGTTCGCGCCCGGCGCTGGAAAGCTTCGTCGCCTTCCGCGGCCGCGAACCCGAGCCCGAAGCCCTGCTGCGCTCCTACGGTCTGGCGGCCTGAGGCCGCCAGATCATGTAGACATCGGCGCGGGCGTAATGCGAGCCGGGCTTGATGCCCGGCTGCAGCTCGAAGCCCATGCTTTCGTAAAGCCGCAGCGCGGTCTTGAGCTTGCTGCTCGATTCCAGGAACAGCTCGCGCCCGCCCGTCTCGCGGAAGCCATCGATGGCCGCCGCCAGCAGCCTGCGGCCGATCCCCTTGCCCTGGTGGCCGGCGGTGACGCCCATCTTGGTCAGCTCCCAGCTGCCCGGCGCGTCGGGCATCAGCGCGCAGGTGCCCACGACCTCGTCGCCGACCAGCGCGAACCAGATGCGGCCGCCCTTGCCCAGGATGTGGGTCTCGGGATTGCTCAGCACCTCGTGGTCGAAGGGTTCGATCGCGTGGTACTTCTCCAGCCACTCGGCATTGAGCCGGTGGAAATGCCCGCGCAGCTCCGGCGCGAAGGGAACGATCCGAACGGTATCCATGAATGCCACGGCAGGGAGGGGTCGGTAAACATTATCGCTTCAAGCGCCCGATTCAATCGGTGATGTCCTCCGGCCCCATTTAAGATGGCGGGGCATGCAGTCCTCGCGCCGCCTTCCCCTGATCGTCGCCACGGCCCTGTTCATCGAGAACATGGACTCGACGGCGATCGCCACGTCCCTGCCGGCGATCGCGGCCGACCTGGGCACCGAGCCGATCGCGCTCAAGCTCGCGCTCACGGCCTACCTGCTGGCGCTGGCCGTGTTCATCCCGGTCAGTGGCTGGGTGGCCGACCGCTTCGGCGCCAAACGCACCTTCATGCTGGCCATCGGCGTGTTCCTGCTTGGCTCGCTGGCCTGCGCCGCCAGCGCGACGCTGGGCCAGCTGGTGGCGGCCCGCTTCCTGCAGGGCCTGGGCGGCGCGCTGATGGTGCCGGTGGGCCGGCTGGTGCTGCTGCGCACGATCCCCAAGCACGAGCTGGTGCAGGCCCTGAGCTGGCTCACCATCCCGGCCCTGGTCGCGCCCATCCTCGGCCCGCCCATCGGCGGTTTCATCGCCACCTACAGCGACTGGCGCTGGATCTTCCTGATCAACCTGCCGATCGGCGTGGTCGGCATCTTCCTGGCCTGGCGCTTCGTGCCCGACCTGCGCGAGGACGTGAAACCGCTGGACTGGACCGGCTTCGCATACTCCGGCCTGGGGCTGGCGCTGGCGCTGTTCGGCTTCTCGACGCTGGGTCGCCACCTCGTGGCCACGCCGGTGGCGGTGGGCTGCCTGGTGCTGGGCCTGGCCGGCATGGCCGCCTACGTCCGGCATGCGCGCCGGCACCCGCATCCGCTGATCGACCTGCAGCTGTTGCGCCTGGTGACCCTGCGCGCCGGCGTGCTCGGCGGGTTGCTGTTCCGGGTCGGCATCGGCGCCACGCCCTTCCTGCTGCCGCTGATGCTGCAGCTGGGCTTCGGCATGACGCCGCTGGCGTCCGGCCTGCTCACTTTCTTCTCGGCGGTCGGCGCGATGTTCATGAAGACCCTGGCGGCGCGCATCCTGCGGCGCTTCGGCTTCCGCCGCGTGCTGTGGATCAACGCCCTGCTGGCCTCGGCCATGCTCGCCGGCTTCGGCCTGTTCCGCATCGACACGCCGCACTGGCTGATCATCGGCGTGCTGCTGGTGTCGGGCTGCTTCCGCTCGCTGCAGTTCACCAGCCTCAACGCGATCACCTACGCGGAAGTGGACCAGGGCCGCATGGGCCAGGCCTCGGCGCTGTCGGGAATGATGCAGCAGTTCTCGCTGGCGCTGGGCGTGGCGGTGGGCGGCTACGCGCTGCAGCTGGCCGGCGCCTTCACCGGCGAGGACTACGCCAACGCGGCGAACTTCGGCTGGGCTTTCCTCACCGTCGGCCTGATCTCGGCGATGTCGGCCTGGGTGATGTTCCGCCTGCCGCAAGACGCCGGCGCCGAAATGGCCGGCCGCGCCCAGGACGGCAAGGAAGTCGCCGAACCCAAGGCCGCCCAGCGCCCCGCGACGTAGGCAAGGCAGGGGTCGGAGGTAATTTGCCCGAGGCAAATTACCTCCGACCCCTAGGCGAAGTAGCTGCGGAAGGCGGCGATCGTGCGTTCGATGCCGGCGTCGTCGATGTCCAGGTGCGTCACCAGCCGGATGCGCGGGCCGCGGCCGACGGAAATGCGCACGCCGCGCGACTCCAGGTGTTTGGCGAGCCCGCCATGGCGGCCATCGGGCACGGAGACGAACAGGATGTTGGTGAACGCGCCCTCGACCACGAGGCCGGGGATCGCCCGCAGTGCCGCCGCGAGTTCGGCGGCCCGGCGATGGTCCTCAGCCAGGCGGGCCACGTGGTGGTCGAGCGCATGCTGGCCCATCGCGGCCAGCAGCCCCGCCTGCCGCCAGCCGCCGCCCAGCACCTTGCGCCAGCGCCGTGCCGTGTCCACCACCTTGCGCGAACCGGCCAGCACCGAACCCACCGGTGCACCGAGGCCCTTGGACAGGCACACCGAGACCGAGTCGAAATGCCCGGCGATCTGCGCCGCCGGCACGCCGCAGGCCACGGCGGCGTTGTAGAGCCGCGCGCCATCGAGGTGGAAGGCCAGGCCGCGCTCGCGCGCGAAGGCGCCGGCGGCTGCAAGGTAGTCCAGCGGCAGCGGCCGGCCGTGCCAGGTGTTCTCCAGCGCCAGCAGGCGCGTGCGGGCGAAGTGCGGGTCGCCGGCGGGCTTGATCGCGGCCGCCACGGCGTCCAGCGGCAGCGTGCCGTCGGCCGCATGCACGATCGGCTGCGGCTGGATCGAGCCCAGCACCGCCGCGCCGCCGCCTTCGTACTTGTAGGTGTGCGCGTCCATGCCCACCAGGTACTCGTCGCCGCGCTCGCAGTGCGCCATCAGCGCCAGCAGGTTCGACTGGGTGCCGCTGGGCACGAACAGCGCCGCCTCGAAGCCCAGCTCGGCGGCCACCCGGTCCTGCAGGGCGTTCACGCTCGGGTCGTCGCCCATCACGTCGTCGCCGACCGCGGCGCGCAGCCCTGCTTCGCGCATGGCCGGCGTGGGCTGGGTAACGGTGTCGCTGCGAAGATCAACCCACTGCATCGGCCTTGCGCTCCCGGATCAGGTCATCCGGCGTAGCGTATCGTCACGGCGCACGAAGTGGTGGTACAGCGCCGCCAGCACGTGCAGGCCGACCACCCAGTAGAACGCGCTGCCGACGAGTTTGTGGATGTCCTCGATCCGGTGCGCCAGGGCTTCGTCCGGCGCCATCAGCGCCGGCAGGGCGACCTGGGTGAAGGGAAGCAGGATGTCCTTGCCGTCGGTCCAGGCGGTCATCAGGCCCAGCACGGGCTGCGCCACCAGCATCGCGTAGAGCAGCAGGTGCAGGGCCTTGGCCGGCAGCGCCTGCCAGGCCGGCAGCGCCGGCGACACCGCGGGCGCCGGCCGCGAGAAGGCCAGCAGCAGGCGCGGCAGCATCAGCGCCAGGATGGCAATGCCGGCCCAGAAATGCGCCTGCGCCATGGCCGCGCGCTCGGCGGTGCCGCGGTCGAAGTTCTCCCGACCCTCGATGAATACGAAGGCCAGCACCAGCATTACGCCAATGCCCCAGTGCAGGGCGCGGCGTGAGGGGGCATAGCGGGGGCGCGACGTGGCCATGGCGGGACTCCGGGTGGGCTGGGCCAAGATTGCGCCTAAGCTGGCGCGCTGCCCTGACCGCCGTCAAGCGTTCGCCGCGATGCGCGCGAACGGTTAGCATTCGCGCCATGGACACCACCACGATCGCCAGCTGGAACGTCAATTCGCTCAACGTGCGCCTGCCGCACCTGGAGGAATGGCTCAAGCTGCGCCAGCCCGACATCGTCGGCCTGCAGGAAACCAAGCTCGAGGACAGCCGCTTCCCCGATTCCGTGCTGGCCGGGCTGGGCTACCGCAGCGTGTTCGCGGGCCAGAAGACCTACAACGGCGTGGCCATCCTCGCGCGCGAGGCGCCGGCGGACGTGCAGGTGGGCATCCCGGGTTTCGAGGATGAGCAAAAGCGCGTCATCGCGGCCACCGTGGGCGACCTGCGCATCGTCAACCTGTACGTGGTCAACGGCCAGGACGTGGGCACCGAGAAGTACGACTACAAGCTGCGCTGGCTCGAGGCCGTGCATGGGTGGCTGGCCGAAGAGATCAAGGCGCATCCGCGCCTGGTGGTGATGGGCGACTTCAACATCGCGCCCGACGACCGCGACGTGCACGACCCGGCCGTGTGGAACGACGCGTCCATCCTCACCTCCACCGCCGAGCGCGCCGCGCTGCGCCGCCTGCTCGACCTGGGCCTGCACGACAGCTACCGCCTGCATCACGCCGACGGCGGCGTGTTCAGCTGGTGGGACTACCGTGCGGCCGGTTTCCGCCGCAACCTTGGCCTGCGCATCGACCTGTGCCTGGTCTCCGACGCCCTGCGCGAACGCTGCACCGGCGCCGAGATCGACCGCGAGCCGCGCACCTGGGAGCGGCCGAGCGACCATGCGCCGGCGTTGGTGCACCTGGCGAAATAAACCCGGGATCGGGGACAGGTACATTTTTCGGGCCGGGGTCTTGGGCGCATCGCGCCCAAGACCCCGGCCCGAAAAATGTACCTGTCCCCTGCCTACCTGAGGCAGCGGTCGAAGAAGTCTTCGGCCAGGCGGTAGCGGTGCAGGGCGTCGGCGCCCGACAGGCCGTGCTTGGCGCCCGGGTAGGTCATCAGCTCGAAGGGCGTGCCGCGCTTCTGCAGCTCCGACATCAGTTTGGTCGAGTTGGTGAACAGCACGTTGTCGTCGGCCATGCCGTGCACCAGCAGCAGCTTCGAGCGCAGGCCGTCCAGGTGGGTGAACACCGAGGCCTCGCGGTAGCCGTCCGGGTTGCGCGCCGGGTGGTCCATGTAGCGCTCGGTGTAGTGGGTGTCGTAGAGCGCCCAGTCGGTGACCGGCGCGCCGGCGACGCCGCAGGCGTATCGGTCGGAGGCCTTCGCCAGCAGCATCAGTGTCATGTAGCCGCCGTTCGACCAGCCGTGCACGCCGATGCGCGCCGGGTCCACCCAGGGCTGCGTGCGCAGGAAATCCACGCCCACCACCTGGTCCTCGACCTCCACCGTGCCCTGCCTGCCGTAGAGCGCGCCGCCGAACTTCGCGCCGCGCCGCGGCGTGCCGCGGTTGTCGAGCGAAAACACCACGTAGCCGCGCTGGGCCAGGTACTGGTTGAACAGCGCGTCGGCGCGGCCGGGCCAGGCGCGGGTGACGGTCTGCGCGGCCGGGCCGCCGTACACGAACACCACCACCGGGTACCTCTTCGCCGGGTCGAAGCCCTCGGGCTTGAGCAGGCTGTAGTGCATCGGCGTGCCGTCGGCGGCCTCGAGCGTGCCGAACTCCGCCGGCCGGTGCGCCGCGCGGAAGGGCGCGTACGGGTGCGCCGGGTCGGCGAGGTCGTTGGCCACCAGCGTCGCCAGCTTCGTGCCGTCGGCCTTGTACAGCTCGGTCTGCGGCGGCATGGCCGGGTTCGACCACAGGTCGACGAACACCGCCGCATTGGCGCTGAACGCGGCCTCGTGCATGCCCGGCGCGCTGGTCAGGCGGCGCGGCTCGCCGCCGGCCAGCGGCACGGCATAGACGTGCTTTTCCAGCGGCGAGTCCAGGGTGCCGGCGACGTAGGCCAGGCCCGCGGCCTCGTCCACGCCCAGCAGCGCGTCCACCACCCACTCCCCCTGCGTCAGGGCGCGCTCGAAGGCGCCGTCGGCGGCGTGCAGCTGCAGGTGCTCGAAGCCGCTGCGCTCGGAGATCCACAGGAAGCGGCCGTCGGCCAGGAAGCGCAGGCCGTCGTGCAGCGGCACCCAGGTGTCGCTGGTCTCGGTGACCAGCACGCGCTGGCGGCCGCTGGCCAGCGTGGCCTCGACCAGCTCGAGCCGGCGCTGGTCGCGCGTCTGGCGCTGGAAGGTGAGCACGCCGGGCGCGCGCCACTGCACGCGGGCGAGGTAGATGTCGGCCTCGGCACCGAGGTCCACGTCGGCGATCTCCAGCTTCGCCGGCCTGTCCACGCCGGGCTTGCCGGCGCGCATCGAGGCCAGGTCGGCCACGTGCAGGCTGATGCGCACGTTCGGGTCGCCGGCGGCGGGGTAGAACTGCTCGACCACCTCGGTGCGGTCGGCGTACATCTCGTAGCGCTTTTGCACCGGCACCGGCGACTCGTCGATGCGGGCGAAGGCCACGGCCGAATCATCCGGCGCGAACCAGTAGCCGGTGTGCCGGCCCATTTCCTCGTCGGCCACGAACTCGGCCACGCCGTTGCCGATGGCGTCGCCGCCGTCGTCGGTGAGCTGCAGTTCGCGGCCGCTGGCCAGCTCGATCACCCACAGGTTGCGCTCGCGCACGAAGCCCACGAACTTGCCGCCGGGCGAGAGCCGCGGATCGGTGGCGAAGCCGGTGCCGGAGGTGAGCTTGCGCACCGGGTTGGCCGCGCCCTCGCGCAGGTCGTACAGGTAGAGTTCGCCGCCCAGCGGGAACAGCAGCGACTGCGAATCCGGCGCCCACTGGTACTCGACGATGCCGCGGAAGGCGGCGATGCGCTGGCGCTCGCGCCGCGCCTTCTCCTCGTCGCTCAGTTCCTCGTCGCCGGGCAGCACCACGGCCGAGTCCACCAGCAGGCGGGCCTCGCCGTCGGCCACGTGGTATTCCCACAGGTCGAGCTGGAAACGGTCGCTGTCCTTGCCGCGCAGGAAGGTCACGCGCGAGCCGTCGGGCGCGATCGCCGGCTTCATCAGGCTGGGCCCGGACAGCGGCGCGCCGCCGGTGATGGCTTCGAGCGTGAGTTTCTCGGCGTGGGCGGCGGGGGCGAGGGTCATGGCGGTGGCCAGCAGAAGGCTCTTGATCATTTCAGGTCCCTGGACGGGTTCCGGTGTGTCTGGGCTCAGGCGGGGCGCCCGAACAGGTTGCGGCGCATTTCTTCGGACATCCCGGCCGGGCGCTGGAAGGACTTCTCGACCGCGTAGGCGCGTTCGAAGGCCGGGCGCGCGGCGAGCGCCTCGAACCAGCGGCGCACGGCCGGGTAGTCGCCCAGGTCGACGTGGTGCCAGGCGTGGGCCGCGGCCCAGGGGTGGCAGGCGAGGTCGGCGATGCTCAGCGCGTCGCCGGCGACGAACTCGCTGGCGGCCAGGCGGCGGTCGAGCACGCCGTACAGGCGCGCGGTCTCCCGCTGGTAGCGCTCGATCGCGTAGGGGATCTTCTCGGGCGCGTAGCGGCTGAAGTGGTGGTTCTGGCCCAGCATCGGCCCGAAGCCGCCGACCTGCCAGGCCAGCCACTCGAACACCGCCTTGCGCTCGCGCGCGGCGGTGGGCAGCAGCCGGCCGGTCTTCTCGGCCAGGTACACCAGGATCGCGCCCGACTCGAACACCGGGATCGGCGCGCCGCCGTCGGCCGGCGCGTGGTCGACGATGGCCGGCATGCGGTTGTTGGGCGAGATGGCGAGGAACTCGGGCTTGAACTGGTCGCCGGCGCCGATGTCCACCGGCACGATTCGATAGTCCAGCCCGGTTTCCTCGAGCATCAGGGTGATCTTGTGGCCGTTGGGCGTGGGCCAGTAATGCAGGTCGATCATCGGAGTGGTCTCAGGCGAGGTAGCCGCCGTCCACCGGCAGCGCGGCGCCGGTGAGGTAGGAGGCGGCGGGCGAGGCGAGGAAGAGCACGGCCGGGGCGATCTCGCCCGGCTGCGCCACGCGCGCCAGCGGGATCAGCCGCAGCATCATGTCCATGATCTTGGGGTTGCCGGTCAGCGCCGAGGCAAACTTCGTGTCGGTCAGGCCCGGCAGCACCGCGTTCACGCGCACGCCCAGCGGCGCCAGCTCCTTGGCGAAACCCTCGGTCATGTTGACGATGCCGGCCTTGGTCATCGAATACACCAGCTGGCCCGGCGCCGGGCGCTCGGCGTTCACCGAGGCCACGTTCACCACGGCGCCGCCGTGGCCCTTCATGCGCCGGGCGGCCTGCACCGTGGTCCAGAAATACCCGCGCAGGTTCACTTCGACGGTCTTTTCGTAGGCGTCGAGCGTCATGTCCACCGCCGGGCCGAAGTAGGGGTTGGCGGCGGCATTGTTGACCAGGATGTCCACGCGCTTGCCGGCGGCGTCGAGCGTGGCGAACAGGCCCTCGATGGCGGCCGGGTCGCCGACGTGCACGGCGTGCGCCTCGGCCGAGCCGCCGGCCGCGCGGATGGCGTCGGCCACGGCCTGGCAGCCCTCGAGTTTGCGGCTGGTGCAGATGACGTGGGCGCCGTGGGCGGCGAGCAGGTGGGCGATGGCCTCGCCGATGCCGCGCGAAGCGCCGGAGACCAGGGCGGTCTGGCCGGAAAGGTCGAACAGGGAGTCGGTCACGCGAGGCTCCGTGGTGAAGACGGGACGACGAGGTTGTTATGCTCCGGAATCTAGCACAGGCCCCGTGCACGGCCTGGCACGAACGGAGTGGCTTGGATGGTGCAGCGGCGGGTTTTGATCACGGGTGCGGGAAGCGGGCTGGGCCAGGCCCTGGCGCACCGTTATGCGCGTGCCGGCGCCCGGGTCGCCTGCGTCGACCTCGACGCCACCCGCGCCGGCCTCACCCGCGCCGCGCTGCCGGGCGAAGGCCACCTGGCGATGTCGGCCAACGTCGGCAGCGACGACGCCATGGAGCAGGTTCACGAGCGCATCGCCAGCGAATGGGGTGGCCTGGACGTGCTGGTCAACAACGCCGGCATCGCCACCGGCGGCGCCATGGTCGACACCACCATGGCCGAGTGGCGCAACGTGCTCGAGGTCAACCTGCTCGGCGTGGTGCGCGGTTGCCGGCTGTTCCTGCCCGGCATGATCGCCGCCGGCAGCGGCCACATCGTCAACACCGCCAGCTTCGCCGGCCTGGCCGGCGCGCCCGGCATCATGAGTTACGGCGTGGCGAAGGCGGCCGTGGTGGCGCTGAGCGAGCAACTGCGCGCCGAGGTGCACGGGCAGGGCATCCGGGTGAGCGTGCTGTGTCCGGCCTTCTTCCGCACCAACCTGCTCGAGAGCTGGCAGGGCGACCCACGCATGAAGCCCTTCGCGGCGCGCATGATGGACGCCTCGCCCGATACCCTCGAGGGTGTGGCCGACCGCTCCTTCGCGGCGATCGAGCGCGGCGAGTTCCTCGTGCTGCCGACCCGCAGCGAACCGATGCGCTGGCGCCTCAAGCGCTGGGCGCCAAACCTCTACTTCAGAAAGCTGCTAAAGCTCGTCGCGCAGCGCAAAGCGGGGCACTGACATGGACTGGATGATCTACGGGGCCAATGGCTACACCGGCCGCATGGTCGTTGAGGAGGCCGTGCGCCGCGGGTTGCGCCCGGTGCTGGCCGGCCGCAACGCCGCCGAACTCGAGGCCATGGCGCAGGCGCACGGCCTGCCGGTGCGGGCCTTCGCGCTCGACAACCCGGTGGCGCTGCGCACCGGGCTCAACGGCATCGGCCTGGTGCTGCATTGCGCGGGGCCGTTCTCGGCCACCAGCGCACCCATGCTCGACGCCTGCCTGGATGTCGGCGCGCACTACCTCGACATCACCGGCGAGATCGACGTGTTCGCGCACTGCCACTCGCGCGACGCCGACGCCAGGGCGAAGGGCGTGGTGGTGGTGCCGGGCGCCGGTTTCGACGTGGTGCCCACCGACTGCCTGGCGGCGCTGCTCAAGCGCGAACTGCCGGCCGCCACCTCGCTGGTGCTGGCCTTCGAGGCCGGCGGCGGGCCCAGCCCCGGCACCGCCAAGACCAGCGTCGAGGGCCTGGGCAAGGGCGGCCGCGCCCGCGTCGGCGGCAAGCTCGTCCGCGTGCCGCTGGCCTGGAAGACGCGTACCTTCGAGCGCGACGGCGAGCAGCGCTTCGCCATGACCATTCCCTGGGGCGACGTGTACACGGCCCATGTGTCCACCGGCATCCCGGACATCGAGGTCTACATGGGCGTGCCGCCGGCCACGGCGGTGCGCCTGCGCCGGCTGCGGATGCTCGGCCCGCTGCTGGGCCTGCGGCCGGTGCAGGCCTGGCTCAAGCGCCAGGTCGGCAAGAAGGTTCGTGGTCCCTCGGAAAGCACCCGCGGCAAGACCGGCTGCGTGGTCTGGGGCGAGGCGCGCGATGCCGCCGGTGGCGAGGTGAAGCGGATGCTGCGCACGCCCAACGGCTACGACATCACCGTGACCGCCTCGCTGGGCATCGTGCAGCGGCTGCTGTCGGGGCCGGCGCCGGAACCGGGTTTCCATACGCCCTCGCGGCTGATGGGCGCCGACTACGTGCTCTCGCTGCCGGGCGTGCGGCTCGACTGAGCGGCGCCGGGGCGTCGTGGCGCCGCTACAATGGCGCCATGGATGTTTCCCACCTGCTCGACGGCCTGAACCCGGCCCAGCGCGAGGCCGTGTCGGCCCCGCCGGGCCACCTGCTGGTGCTCGCCGGCGCCGGTTCCGGCAAGACCCGCGTGCTCACGCACCGCATCGGCTGGCTCAACGAGGTCGTGGGCGTGCCCGCCCACGGCATCCTGGCCGTCACCTTCACCAACAAGGCCGCCGCCGAGATGCGCGGCCGCGTCGAGGCGCTGCTGCGTCACGGCAGCCGCGGCATGTGGATCGGCACCTTCCACGGCCTGGCGCATCGCCTGCTGCGGCTGCACTGGCAGGAGGCCGGGCTGCCTGAGTCCTTCCAGGTGCTCGACGCCGACGACCAGGTGCGCCTGCTCAAGCGCGTGGCCGCCGACCTCGAGCTCGACGAAGGCCGCTTCCCGCCGCGCCAGATGGCCTGGTGGATCAACGCGCAGAAGGACGAGGGCCGGCGCCCGAAGCACATCCAGCCGGCCGGCGGCGACTTCTACGGCAAGACCATGCTGCGCGTCTACGAGGCCTACGAGGAGCGCTGCCAGCGCGCCGGCCTGGTGGACTTCGCCGAGCTGCTGCTGCGCGCGCACGAGCTGTGGCTGCAGCATCCGCCGCTGCTGCACCACTACCAGCAGCGCTTCCGGCACCTGCTGGTCGACGAGTTCCAGGACACCAACGCCATCCAGTACGCCTTCGTGCGCGTGCTGGCCGGCGAGACGGGCGAGGTGTTCGTGGTCGGCGACGATGACCAGTCCATCTACGGCTGGCGCGGCGCCAGGGTCGAGAACGTGCAGCGCTTCCTGAGCGACTACCCCGGCGCGCGCACGCTCAAGCTCGAGCAGAACTACCGATCCACCGGCAACATCCTGGCCGCGGCCAATGCGGTGATCGCGCACAACCCCGAGCGCATCGGCAAGCAACTGTGGACCGACACCGGCGAGGGCGAGCCGATCGACCTGTTCGCCGCCTACAACGAGGTGGACGAAGCCCGCTTCGTGGTCGAGCGCATCCAGGCCTGGATCCGCGAGGGCGGCAGCGCCGGCGACAACGCCGTGCTCTATCGCTCCAACGCCCAGTCGCGGGCGATGGAAGAGCAGCTCGTGCAGGCCGGCCTGCCCTACCGGGTGTATGGCGGCCAGCGCTTCTTCGAGCGCATGGAAATCAAGGACGCGCTGGCCTACCTGCGCCTGGTCGCCAACCGCGCCGATGACGCCGCCTTCGAGCGCGCGGTGAACACGCCGCCGCGCGGCATCGGCGGCAAGACCCTGGACGAAGTGCGGCGCCACGCGCGCGAAAACGCGCTGCCGCTGTTCGGGGCGGCGAAGGCCATGTCCGCCGACGGCAGCGGCCTGGCGGGCCGGGCGCGCAATGCGCTGCGCGGTTTCATCGAGCTGATGGACGGGCTGGAGGCCGACATCCTCGACTCGCCGCTGCACGAACAGTTCGACCACGTGATCACCACGTCCGGGCTGCGCGTGCACTACGCCAACGAGTCGCGCGGCCAGCTCGACTCCCGGGTCGACAACCTCGACGAGCTGGTCTCCGTGGCCAGCCGCTTCGAGCGCCCGGACGACGAGGAGCTGGCCGGCATGAGCGAGCTGGTGGCCTTCCTGGGCTACGCCGCGCTCGAGGCCGGCGAAGGCCAGGCCGAGGCGGGCGAGGACGGCGTGCAGCTGATGACCCTGCACAGCGCCAAGGGCCTGGAGTTCCCGCAGGTGTTCCTGGTGGGCATGGAAGAAGGCCTGTTCCCTAGCGGCAAATCGCTCGAGGAGAGCGGGCGGCTCGAGGAGGAGCGCCGGCTGGCCTACGTGGGCCTGACCCGCGCGCGCCAGAAGCTGGTGCTCAGCTACGCCGAGTCGCGCCGCCTGCACGGCATGGAGATGCTGGGCACGCCCTCGCGCTTCCTGCGCGAGATCCCGCAGGCGCTGCTGCGCGAGGTGCGGCCGAAGGTGCAGGTCAGCCGCCCGGGCGGCTTCGGGGCCTCGCCGTCGATGGCCCTGGGCAGCGCGCCCACCGGCCTGCGCCTGGGCCAGCGCGTGGTGCACCCCAGCTTCGGCCTGGGCGTGGTGATGGACGCCGAAGGCAGCGGCGCCCACGCCCGCGTGCAGGTGAACTTCGAGACCGGCGGCGCCAAGTGGCTGGTCCTGGCCTACGCCAACCTCCAGCCCGCCTGAAGGCGCTCCAACAGGGGGCTCGGGGAAGGCATACTTCGTGGTGACTTTCGTTGCCAAGAAGGACCTTCCATGAAGCGACGTGAACTCCTGCGGGGCGCCGGACTGGCGGCCGTGGCCACGGGCCTGGCGGCCTGCGGGGCGCAGCCCGGGGCGACGCCGGCGGCGACCGCGTCCGACCAGCGCTTCGAATGGAAGATGGTCACTTCCTGGCCCACCAACTTCCCGGGCCTGGGCACCGGCGCGGCGAAGCTGGCGGCGATGATCACCGCCGCCTCCGGCGGCCGGCTCACCGTCAAGGTGTACGGCGCCGGCGAGCTGGTGCCGGCCTTCGAGGTCTTCGACGCGGTGGGTCGCGGCACGGCCGAAATGGGCCACTCGGCCGCCTACTACTGGAAGGGCAAGACCGCGGCGGCGCCGTTCTTCTGTGCGGTTCCGTTCGGGCTCAACGCCCAGGAAATGAACGGCTGGCTGTACGAGGGTGGCGGCCTGGCGCTGTGGCGCGAACTGTATGCCCGCTTCGGCCTGGTGCCCTTCCCGGCCGGCAACACCGGCGTGCAGCTGGCCGGTTGGTTCCGCAAGCCGGTGGCCTCGCTGGCCGACATTAAGGGCCTGAAGATGCGCATCCCGGGCCTGGGCGGCGAAGTGATGTCGCGCGTGGGCGCGACGCCGGTGAACCTGCCGGGCGCGGAGATCTTCAGTTCGCTGCAGACCGGCGCCATCGACGCCGCCGAGTGGGTGGGCCCGTACAACGACCTGGCCTTCGGCCTGCATCGCGCCGCGAAGTACTGCTACTACCCCGGCTGGCAGGAGCCCGGCCCGACGCTCGAGTGCATGGTCAACCAGGCGGCCTGGGAGTCGCTGCCGCAGGACCTCAAGGACATCGTCGACGCCTGCTGCCGCGCGATCAACGACGCGATGCTGGCCGAGTTCACCGCCCGCAACCAGCAGGCGCTGGACGTGCTGGTGCGCGAGCACGGCGTGGAGCTGCGCCAGTTGCCAGACGACCTGATGCTGGCGCTGCGTCGCGCCTCCGACAAAGTGCTCGAGGAGATCGCCGCCGGCGACCCGTTCGCGCGCAAGGTGCTCGAGTCCATGCGCGCCTTCCAGGCCCAGGCGCGCAGCTGGCACGCGGTTTCCGAGGAAGCGTATTACGCCAGCCGCGGCTGACCCTGCCACAAGTCACGCAGGCCACCCGCGAGGCCAAACGGCGGCTGAAACACCGGCGCCGCGCGTGACTTCCGGTACGGCCCGGGCCCCGACCTGATTGCGTAGCTTCCATCGTCCCGAAGAAGTCGTGGAAGCGAAATGCGCAAGTGGTTCATCCGTTCGGCCTGGCTGGCCGGCAGTTTCCTCGCGGCGGTGGCCGCGCTGTTCGTGTTCGCCTGGTTCAAGGCCGAGGCGGACATGGCGCGCACGTATGACGTGTCCGACCCGCCGCTGGTGCTGCGCGGCGACGCCGCGGAGCGCGAGCGTGGCGAACACCTTTACACCGTCACCGGCTGCGTCGAATGCCATGGTGAGGCCGGACGGGGCAAGGTGTTCATCGATGCCGGCCCGGTGGCGTACGTCGTCGCGCCCAACCTGACGCCGGCGGTGGTGGCCGGCCGCTACGATGCCGACCGCCTGGCCGTCGCCATCCGCCACGGCGTCGGCCCCGACGGCCGCCCGCTGCGGGTGATGCCGTCCGCGGACTTCATGAACCTCTCGGACGCCGACACGGCCGCGCTGGTGGCCTACCTGCAGTCGCTGCCGGATTCGGACAACGACCCCGGAACCACCGAGATCCGACCGCTCGGCCGCGTGCTGGCGATGTTCGGCAAGTTCCACCTGGTGCCGGCCGCCGACATCGACCACGGCCCGCGCACCCGCGTCGCGCCGCCGGCCGGCCCCACGGCGGAGTACGGCGCCTATCTCGCGCAGGTCTGCACCGGCTGCCACGGCATGGGCTGGACCGGCCAGCGCGTGCCGGGTACGCCGCCGGAGCTGCCGCCCGCGCCCAACCTCACCGCGCACGCCACCGGCCTGGCCGGCTGGACCGAGGCCGACTTCGTGCGCGTGCTGCGCGAAGGCAAGCGCCCGGACGGCGGCGAAGTGCATCCGTTCATGCCCTGGCGCAGCTACGGCCGGATGAGCGACGACGAGATGCAGGCGCTCTGGCGGCACCTCTCGGCGCTGCCGCCCAAGGCCGGCCTGCCGCGCCAGGCACCGGGCTAGGCGCCGCCGGGCTCGCGCTGGTACAGGCCCGGCCGGTGGATTTCCATCAGGCTTTCGGGCCGGGCCGGCGACTTGAAGCCGAAGCCCGCGTACAGCGAATGCGCGTCTCGGGTGGCCAGCATGATGCGGCGCAGCCCCACGGTGTCCGGGTGCGCCATCGCCGCCGCCACCAGCGCCTTGGAGATGCCGCGCCCGCGGTACTCCGGAAGCACGAACACGTCGGCCAGGTAGCCGAAGGTGGCGCGGTCGCCGATGACCCGCGCGAAGCCAACCTGGCGGCCGTCGAGCCAGGCGCTGAAGCACAGCGAGTTGGCCACGCCCTTCTCGACCAGTTCGCGCGGGATGCCGATGCACCAGTAGGCATGCGCGCTCAGGAAGCCATGCACGACGTCCATGTCGACGTCGGCCGGGTCGGTGCTGATGCGAAGTCCATCCATGGGTTTCACCCGTAAAGCAGGTCGGGAAGCGCCGTCGCCAGCGACGGGAAGGCGGCCACCGCCGCCAGCATCAGCAGCTGCAGCACGATGAAGGGCAGCACGCCGCGGTAGATCTCGCCCGTGGTCAGCGTGGGCGGCGCCACGCCGCGCAGGTAGAACAGGGCGAAGCCGAAGGGCGGGGTGAGGAAGCTGGTCTGCAGGTTGATGGCCATCATCACGCCCAGCCAGACCGGGTCGACCCCCAGGGCCAGCAGCACCGGCCCGACGATCGGCACCACCACGAACACGATCTCGATGAAGTCGAGCACGAAGCCGAGCAGGAACATCAGCAGCATCACCGCCAGGATGGCGCCCCACTTGCCGCCGGGCAGCGCGGTTAGCGCGCGGTGCACCCAGTCGTCGCCGCCCAGGCCGCGGAACACCAGCGAGAACAGCGCCGCGCCGACCAGGATGGCGAACACCATCGACGTCACCTTGACCGTCTGCGAAGCGACGGCCGCCAGGCGCCCGCGGTCGAGCTGGCCGTACAGCGCCGCGAACGCGGTGGCGCCCACCGCGCCGACTGCCGCCGCCTCGGTGGGCGTGGCGAAGCCGGCCAGGATCGAACCCAGCACCAGGCCGATGAGCACCAGCGCCGGCACGATCGCCCTGAGCAGCTGCACGAGCGAACGCGGCGATGCCTCGCGCAGCGCCGGCGCGCGTTCCGGCTGGCGCCAGGCCACCCAGAGCGCGTAAAGCAGGTACAGCAGCACCAGCCCCAGGCCCGGGATGAGCGCGCCGGCGAACAGGTCGCCGACCGACACGGTTTCGGGCGCGAACACGCCCTGCTTGAGCTGTGCCTGCTGGTAGGCGTTGCCGAGCTGGTCGCCCAGCAGCACCAGCACGATCGACGGCGGGATGATCTGCCCGAGCGTGCCCGACGCGCAGATCGCGCCGCTGGCCAGGCGCGGGCAGTAGCCGTTGCGCAGCATGGTGGGCAGGGAGATCAGGCCCATCGCCACCACCGTGGCGCCGACGATGCCGGTGGACGCCGCGAGCACCGCGCCCACCAGCAGCACCGCCACCACCAGGCCGCCGCGCACCCGGCCGAACAGCGCCGCCACCGCCTCGAGCAGCTGTTCGGCGATGCGCGAACGCTCGAGCATCACGCCCATGAACACGAACAGCGGCACCGCCACCAGGGTTTCGTTCGTCATCACGCCGAACAGGCGGTTGGGGAAGGCCTCCAGGAAGCTCGGGTCGAACACGCCCAGCAGCAGGCCGGTGCCCGCCGCCAGCAGCGCCACGCCGCCGAGCACGAAGGCCACCGGGAAACCGCTGGCCAGGCCCGCGAACAAGCCGGCCAGCAGCAGCACCAGCATCAGCACCTGCGGGGTGTCGTGGCTCATGCGTCGGCGGTGGGGGCGGTGGCGCGGGCCCAGGCGCGCACGGTGCCGGCCAGCCCCTGCAGGGCGAGCAGCAGGGCCGAGACGGGGATCAGCGCCTTGAGCAGGTACCAGCCGGGCAGGCCGCCCGGGTCACGCGAGCCTTCGCGCAGCGACCAGCTGGCGGCCACGTAGTCCCAGCTGACGGCGACGATGAAGACGCAGAAAGGCAGCAGCAGGCACAGGCTGGCGCCGAACTCGACCCAGGCGCGCCTGCGCGGCGACCAGCGCTGGGAGAACACGTCGACCCGGACGTGGGCGTCGTGCCGCAGCGCGAAGCACAGGCCCAGCAGGAACAGCGCCGAATGCAGCCAGAGCACCGCTTCCTGCGCCGCCACCGAACCGATGCCGGCGCCGTAGCGCGCCAGCACCAGCGCGAACACCAGCGCGACCAGCACGACCACGAGCACGGCGGCCACGCGGCCAGCGGCGTCGCTGGCCGCGTCGGCCCAGGCCAGGGCCCGGGCGGTCAATCCCACTCGTAGAGCGACCAGTAAACCGGAGAAACGGTGTCCGCCACGCCGTCGGCGATGCCGTCGCGATTGAGCCGGCCGTTGCCGTCGGTGTCGATCAGGTAATAGGACGGGCCGCGCTCGGGCGTGACCTTGACCATATAGAGCACGCCGTTCTGGCGGTACTCCTCGACCCGGTCGCCGTTGGCTTCGGTGCGGATGCTGACCGCCGGTGGATCGTCGACGGGCGCCTGCACCTTCTCGGGGATCGGCACGTCGTCGCGCGCGACCGGTTCCGCGGCCTGCCCGGCATCCTGGGCGGCCAGGGCGAAAAGCAGGGGGATCAGCATGTTCATGGCAGGCTCCTGCGCACGGGAAGCAAAGCATGTCAAAAGCCAGGTTGCCGCTCAAGCGAGCCGGCCGCGGGCGCGTAGAATCGACGAGTACGCCGCAACGGAACGCCAGCCATGTCCCGCCTCGTCCTCATCGACGGCTCGTCCTACCTCTACCGCGCCTTCCACGCGCTGCCGCCGCTGACCGCCCCGGACGGCTCGCCCACCGGCGCGCTGTTCGGCATCGTCAACATGCTGCGCGCCACGCTGAAGGAAAACCCGGACTACGTCGCCTTCGTGGTCGACGCGCCGGGCCCGACCTTCCGCGACGAACTCTACCCCCAGTACAAGGCCAACCGGCCGCCGATGCCGGACGAGCTTCGCGCCCAGGTCGAGCCGATGATGCAGATCGTCGAGGCCCTGGGCTTCCCGATCCTGCGCGTGCCGGGCGTGGAGGCCGACGACGTGATCGGTACGCTCGCCCTGCAGGCCCACGAAGCGGGCATCCCGGTCACCATTTCCACCGGCGACAAGGACTTCGCCCAGCTGGTGCGCCCGGGCATCACGCTCACCAACACCATGACCGGCAGCATCACCGACGACGCCGGCGTGGTGGAGAAGTTCGGCGTGCGCCCCGACCAGGTGGTCGACCTGCTGGCGCTGATGGGCGACACGGTGGACAACGTGCCGGGCGTGGAAAAGTGCGGGCCCAAGACCGCCGCCAAGTGGCTGGCCCAGTACGATTCGCTCGACGGCGTGATGGCCGCCGCCGCCGACATCGGCGGCAAGATAGGCGAGAACCTGCGCGCGGCGCTGCACCGGCTGCCGCTCAACCGCGAACTGGTCACCATCAAGACCGACGTCGCGCTCGAACAGGCTCCGCAGGCCCTGAAGCTGCGCGAGCGCGACGCCGATGCCCTGCGCGGGCTCTACGCCCGCTACGGCTTCAACGCCGCCCTGCGCGAGCTCGAGGGCGGAAAGCCCGACCCGGCCACGCGCCCGGCCCAGGCGACGCTGGCCGCGGCGACGCACGCCGCCGAAGAAGCGCCGGATCCCGCCCTGGCCGCGCCGGGCGAGTACGAGTGCATCACTGGTTCCGATGCCCTGGCCGCCTGGGTGGAGCGCCTGCAGGCCGCCGACCTGGTCTCCTTCGACACCGAAACCGACTCGCTCGACCCGATGCGCGCCAACCTGGTCGGCCTGAGCTTCGCGGTCGAACCGGGCAAGGCCTGCTACATCCCGGTCGGCCACGACTACCCCGGGGTTCCGGCACAGCTTCCGCGCGGGCAGGTGCTCGACGCGCTGCGGCCGGTGCTCCAGGACGCCGGCAAACCCAAGCTGGGCCAGCACGGCAAGTACGACCTGCACGTGCTGCGTCGCCACGGCGTCGAAGTGCGCGGTTACGCCGAGGACACGATGCTCGAGAGTTTCGTCTTCGATGCCGGCGGCCTTCGCCACGACATGGACAGGCTGGCGCGCAAGCACCTGGGCTACCAGACCATCAAGTACGAGGACGTGGCGGGCAAGGGCGCCAGGCAGATCCTGTTCTCGGCGGTCGCGCTTGACGACGCCACCCGCTACGCCGCCGAGGACGCCGACATCACCCTGCGCCTGCACCGCGTGCTGTCGGCGAAGCTGGCCGGCGAGCCGACGCTCCAGACGGTCTACCGCGACATCGAGATGCCGCTGGTGCCCGTGCTGGCGCGCATGGAGGCCACCGGTGTGCTGGTGGATGCGGCGGAGCTGCGGCGCCAGAGCGCCGACCTGTCCCAGCGCATGCTCGCCGCCCAGCAGCGCGCCCACGAGATCGCCGGCCGCGCCTTCAACCTCGATTCGCCCAAGCAGCTCGGCGCGCTGCTGTTCGACGAGCTCAAGCTGCCGGTGGTGGTGAAGACCCCGGGCGGCGCGCCCTCGACCAACGAAGAAGCGCTGGAGGCCATCGCCGACCAGCACGAGCTGCCGCGCCTGGTGCTCGAGTACCGCGGCCTGGCCAAGCTGCGCAACACCTACACCGACAAGCTGCCGGAGATGATCAACCCCGACACCGGCCGCCTGCACACCAGCTACCACCAGGCCGGCGCCGCCACCGGACGGCTGAGTTCG
The DNA here is from genome assembly GCF_003024235.1 of Arenimonas caeni. GTDB lineage: Bacteria > Pseudomonadota > Gammaproteobacteria > Xanthomonadales > Xanthomonadaceae > Arenimonas > Arenimonas caeni. Next base: position 137,050 of record NZ_KZ679088.1, read on the forward strand.
AACGACCCGAACCTGCAGAACATCCCGATCCGCACCGCCGACGGCCGGCGCATCCGCACCGCCTTCATCGCGCCCGAGGGCCGGCGCATCGTCGCCTGCGACTACTCGCAGATCGAGCTGCGCATCATGGCCCACCTCTCGCGCGACGCCGGCCTGCTGCGCGCCTTCGAGTCCGGCCAGGACGTGCACAAGGCCACGGCCTCGGAGGTGTTCGACGTGCCGCTGGACGAGGTGAGCGGCGACCAGCGCCGCGCCGCCAAGGCGATCAACTTCGGCCTGATGTACGGCATGAGCGCCTGGGGCCTGGCGCGCCAGCTGGGCATCGGCCGCGGCGAGGCCCAGGACTACATAGCGCTGTATTTCGGCAAGTACCCGGGCGTGCGCGATTTCATGGAGCGGGTGCGCCAGCAGGCGCGCGAGCAGGGCTACGTGGAAACGGTGTTCGGCCGGCGGCTGCAGCTGGCCGAGATCCACTCACGCAACCAGGCCCAGCGTGCCGGCGCCGAGCGCGCGGCCATCAATGCGCCGATGCAGGGAACGGCGGCCGACATCATCAAGCGGGCCATGGTGTCGGTGGACGCCTGGCTGGCCGGCCACCGCGACCAGGCGGCGATGCTGCTGCAGGTGCACGACGAACTGGTGTTCGAGGCCGAGGCCGGCTTCGTCGACACGCTGGTGGCCGAAGTCCGCCGGCGGATGGAGGCGGCGGCGAGCCTGGACGTGGCGCTGGTGGTGGACGTGGGCGTGGGCCGGAACTGGGACGAAGCGCACTGAATTTATGTGCAGGAAATCCCAGAAATATCAATCGCTTGGATTTAGGTGAACGCGTCCTGAACCTTACGGTTTATTAACGTCCCTGTTCACGAACTTCTCATGCAGGCGGGAGTCTACTAGGCGCGTCGGATGCAAGGTCCGACGCAGGATCACTCCCTCCCCTGAGTGGATCCAACCGGAGCAGGGTTCTCCCCAACCCGAACTCCAACCCCTGCCCCGCGGGCTTCCCCTGGCCCGCGGGGTTTTTATTTGGGCTCGGCCAGCCAGTCGCGGGGGCGCAGGTAGTCGGCGAGGCGGGCTTCGGGGCTGCCGGGTTCCGGCGTGTAGGCGTACTCGAAGCGCACGCGCGGCGGCAGGCTCATCAGGATCGACTCGGTGCGGCCGCCGCTCTGCAGGCCGAACAGCGTGCCGCGGTCCCAGACCAGGTTGAACTCCACGTAGCGCCCGCGCCGGTAGAGCTGGAACTCGCGCTCGCGTTCCCCGTGGGGCGTGTCCTTGCGGCGCGACACGATCGGCAGGTAGGCATCGAGGAAACCGTCGCCGACCGCGCGCGTGTAGGCGAAGCAGCGATCGAAACCGTCGGCGTGCAGGTCGTCGTAGAACAGCCCGCCCACGCCACGCGTCTCGCCGCGGTGCCTGAGGAAGAAGTACTTGTCGCACCAGGCCTTGTGCTCGGCATAGCGGCTCTCGCCGAAGGGCGCGCACAGGTCGCGGGCCACTTCGTGCCAGTGCCGCACGTCTTCGTCCACCGGATAGAAGGGCGTCAGGTCGAAGCCGCCGCCGAACCACCAGATCGGCTCGCGCCCTTCCGGGCGGGCCTCGAAGAAACGCACGTTCGCATGCGAAGTGGGCACGTGGGGGTTGCGCGGGTGGATCACCAGCGACATGCCGGCCGCGCGCCAGGGCGCCCCGGCCAGCTCCGGGCGATGCGCGCTGGCCGACGCCGGCAGCGACGGCCCGGACACGTCGGAGAAATTCACGCCGGCCTGTTCGAACACCGCGCCTTCCTTCAGCACCCGGGTGCGGCCACCGCCCGCCATGGAGGGGCCGTCCTCCTTGCGTTCGCGGGTCCAGGCGTCCTGCTCGAAGCGGCCGCCGTCGACCCCCTCCAGGCCCGCGCAGATGCGATCCTGCAGGTCCATCAGGTAGGCGTGCACGGCGGCGAAGTCGGTCATGGCGGTGGGCCTGGCGGAGGGATCGCCATGATAGCCGCCCGGCGCACCGCTATAATCGCCGCGACGATGGACTCCCCCAAGCTCCCACGCCTGCGCGTCTCGGCCGAGACCGGCCCCGACGCCCTGGTCGCCTTCATCTTCGGTGCCGCCGACGCCGTGCCCAGCGCGGTCGATTGCGCGCTGCTGGCCGGCCCGCCGGTGGAGGCCTGGTGCGCGCAGGGCGACCACTACGCCGTGCGCATCGTCGAGGCCACCGAGGCGGGCGGCGACATCGAGGCCGCCACCGAACAGGCCTACCGGCGACTGCTGGCCGAAACCAGGCCTTCGGCGCATCCCTACCTGCTTCGCATCTGGAACTACTTCGCCGACATCAATGCCGGCGAGGGCGACCACGAGCGCTACCGCCGCTTCTGCGTCGGGCGCGCCGCGGCCGTGGACGAGATGTTCAACCAGGTGCCGCCGGCCGCCACCGCCATCGGCGCCGACGGCGCGCCGGCGCGGCTGCAGGTGGTGGCGCTGTGCGCGAAGGCGCCGGCGATCGCGCTCGAGAACCCGCGCCAGACCCCGGCCTGGCGCTACCCGCGCGAGCACGGCCCGGTGTCGCCGGGTTTCTCGCGCGGCGCCGTGCTCGATGCCGACACCGCCACGCCACGCCTGCTGGCCTCGGGCACGGCCAGCATCGTCGGGCATGTGTCACAGCACGTGGGTGACTTCGCCGCGCAGCTGCGCGAAAGCCTGGACAACCTCGCCGCGCTGCTCGAGCAGGGGCGGCAGGCCACGGGCCGCGGGTTCCCGCTGGACGGCTGCGAATCGCTGCGCGTCTACCTGCGCCGCCCGGACGACCTGGCCGCGGCCCAGGCCATCCTGGCCACCAGCGGCATCGACACCGGCCGCGTCAGCTACCTGCGCGGCGACGTCTGCCGCCGCGAACTCGACGTCGAGCTTGAGGGTGTTTTCGCGGCTTCGTGAGGCTGCGAATTCTTAACGCGGATAAGCGCGGATGAAACGCGGATAAAAGCGGATAGAGCAACGAAGAAAATGGGCCCGCGCTCCTGGGAGGGAGCGCGGGCCCATTTCAATTAATGCTTTATCGGCTCCTATCCGCGTTTCATCCGCGCTTATCCGCGTTCAAAACCCGAACCTTATTTCAGATTGTCCTCGAACAGCTCGAGGATGCGGCGGTACTGGTCGTACCAGGACTCCGGGTGCTGGTAGGCGTGGCGCTCGAGCGGGTAGCTGGCCAGTTCCCAGTTGCCCTTCTTCAGCTCGATCAGCCGCTGCGACAGGCGCACCGAGTCCTGGTAGAAGACGTTGTCGTCGATCATGCCGTGGCTGATCAGCAGGTGGCCGCGCAGGTTCTGTGCGTACTCGATCGGCGAGCTGCGCTTGTAGGCCTCCGGGTCGAGCTCGGGCGTGTTGAGGATGTTCGAGGTGTACTCGTGGTTGTAGCTGGTCCAGTCGGTGACCGGGCGCAGCGCGGCGCCGGCCTTGAACACCTCGGGCGCGCGGAACAGCGCCATGAAGCTCATGAAGCCGCCGTAGCTGCCGCCGTAGATGCCCACGTTGGCGGCGTCGCCCTGGTGCTCGGCGACCATGTACTTCACGCCGTCGATGTAGTCCTCGAGCTCCGGGTGGCCCATGCGCCGGTAGATGGCCGTGCGCCAGTCGCGGCCGTAGCCCTCGGAGGCGCGGAAGTCCATGTCCAGCACCACGTAGCCGCGCTCGACCAGCAGCTGGTGGAACATCTGCTCGCGGAAGTACACCGGCCAGCGCGCGTGCACGTTCTGCAGGTAGCCGGCGCCGTGCACGAACATCACCACCGGGTACTTGCGGCCGGGCTCGAGCGTCTCCGGGCGGTAGAGCTTGGCCCAGACCTTGCCGGCGCCGTGCGATGACGGCACCTGCACCATCTGCGGCGCCAGCCAGGCGCGCGCCTTGTAGTCCTCGCTGCGGGTGTCGGTGAGCTTCGTCGCCCCGCTGCCGGCCACCGGCTGCACCGCCAGCTGCGGCGGCGTGTGGTGGGCCGACCAGCGCAGCAGCAGCTGCGAACCATCCGGCGAGAGCACGAAGTCCTCGACGCCGTCGAGCGCCGTCAGCTCGCGCACCTCGCCGCCGGTGCTGGGCACCGCGCACACCTCGTAGTCGCCCGGCCATTCGCGGTTGCACAGGAAATAGGCGGTGGCGCCGTCGGGCGACCACTGCGGCGACGAGGCCTCCCAGCGGCCCGAGGTCAGGCGGTTGGCGCGCTGGCCGGGCACCACGGTGTAAAGGTGCGAGTAGCCGGATTCCTCGGACAGGAACCACAGCGTGCGCCCGCCCGGCAGCCAGCCGAAGTCGTTGAAGTTCCAGTTGATCCAGGCCGGGTCGGTGAGCCGGTGCGCCGGCACCAGCTTGCCGCCGGCGAAGTCGACGCTGGCGATCCAGCGGTCCTTGTTGTCCACGGCGCGCGCCATCACAGCCACGCTGCCGCCCTCGTCGCTCCACAGCAGTCCGTCGATCCGCACCGGGCGCTCGCCCTTGAGCGGCTCCAGGCCCGCGGCCTTGCGCAGGTCGGCCAGCGGGTCGCTGGCGATGCCCGGCAGCGCCGCCAGGGGCAGCTCACGCACGGCGCCCGTGGCCAGCTCCACCAGCGCCAGCTTCTGGCCCAGCGGCGGGTTGCGGCCGACGCGCACGCGCACGTCCTCGGCTTCCTCGTAGCCCGATTCGGTGACGTACCTGGGCATCTTGCCGGCGCGGCCTTTCTCGGCCCCCTTGGTCTCGGTGACCACCAGCAGCCAGCGGCCGTCCGGCGACAGCGCGCTGTCGGCGATCGTGACCTTGTCGCCCAGGTACACCGGCGCCGCGGCGCGGCTCGGGTCGGCCTTGCGCTGGGCCTCGGCATGCTCGCGCTGGGCCTCGCGGAAGGCCTTCTCGCGCGCCAGCTGGGCGCTCAGGCGCAGCTGGTGATCGCGCAGTGCGTCGGCCTCCGGCGCCGCGGCGGGATCCTTCTCGGCGCGCGGCAGCGCGGCCGGCTGCGCCAGGCGGGTGGCCGGGTCCCAGCGGAACCAGTCGTTGCCCACGCGCCAGAGCACGCTGCGGCCGTCGGCCCCGAAGCGGGCGTCGGCCTCGGTTTCGTTGGTGCGGGTCAGCTGCAGCAGCTGGCCGCCGAGCACGCGCAGGAAGACGTCGCCGTTGCGGGTGAACACGGCCTGGCGGCGGGCCGGGTCGAAGCGCGGACGGGCGCCGTCGAGCGTGGCCAGCGCCTCGCCCTCGACCCGGGCCGGCTCGCCGCCGGCCACCGGCACGCGCCAGGTGTCGCGCACCGGGCTGCCCTCGCGCTTGAGCGTGTAGTAGGCGCTGCCGCCGTCGAGCGACCACCAGGCCGACTCCACCGGCGGGCCGATCCAGTCGGGGTGTGACATCGCCTGGTCCAGCGTCAGCACGGGCTGGGCCGCGGCCGGCAGGGCAGTGGCGGCGAACAGGGCGAGGGCGACCGAACGAAGGCGCATGCAGGGCTCCGGGACACGAACTGGCCGGCAAGCCTAGCAAAGCCGGCGTGGCCGGTTCGCGTGCGCTTCCACCTCCCGGCGTTTTGCGGCGACAATCGGCCAACCCTGCGCGGCGCCACCATGCAAGCCTACGTCTACAAATCCCTGCGCAAGCAGGACACCTACGTCTACCTGAGCAAGCGGGACGACTTCGCGATCCTGCCCGAGCCGGTGCGTGCGCCGCTCGGCGACCTGGTCTTCGTGCTCGAGTTCACCCTCTCGCCGGAGCGCCGCCTGGCCCGCGCCGAAGCGGCGGTGGTGATGGCCAACCTGCAGTCGCAGGGCTTCCACCTGCAGTTCCCGCCCACCCAACCCGATCCGATGGTCGATGGCTGAGCCCGCGCGCCCCTGGCAGGCCTGGGCCTGGCTGGCGTCGGGACTGGGACTGTGTGCGGTGCTGGCCTGGCCACATCCCGCGACCCTGCTGGCGGGCTGGCTGGCGCAGCCGGCACTGGCGCTGGGCCTTTCGCGGCTGCGCGGGGTCCGGCCGTCGCTGCCGGCGCCGATGCTCCGGCGCGACGCGCTTGGCCTGCTCGGGCTCTGGGGCCTGGGCCTGGCCGGTGCCTGGCTGGCCCTGGCCTGGCCGCTGCGGGCCCTGCTCGACACCGGCAGCCTGGCGGCGGCGCTCGGCCTGGGCACGCTGGCCGGCGGCATGCTGCTGGTGGCCTGGCGGGCCTGGCCGGCGTTCGGGCAGGCCAGCCGGGAGGGCGGTGCGTTGCCGGCCCTGCTGGCCCAGGTCGGGGCCGCCGGTCCCGCCGACGCGGGGCGTGGCTTGCTCGTGGCGCTGGCGGTGGCCGCCGTGCTGGCGGCCCTGGTCGTACTGGCCTGGCCGGGCCTGGTGCCGGCCGGGATGCGCCCGGCGGCCGTGGCCGCCTTCGCGCTGCTGGCCCTGGCCGCGCACTGGTTCGTGCTCGCGCGCGGCGCGCCACCGGTGGCCGCGGCGGCCGGCAGGCTGTCCGGGCTGCCGATCGTCGGCGACGAGGACGCGCCTTCCGCGACCCCGGTGCCGGAGCTGGAAGACCCCAACGACCGCCTGCTGGCCGCCACCCGCGCCGGCCGCATCGAAGCCGCGCTGGCGGCGCTCGAGGCCGGCGCCGACCCCGACGTGCTGCCGCACCCGGACGACCGCGACCAGCGCAGCCTGCCCATGCTGGCCGCGCTGCTGGGCGACCTGCGCCTGCTGCGCGAACTGATCGCCCGCGGCGTCGACCTCAATGCCGGGCACGCCGGCCTGACCCCGCTGCTGGCCGCCACCCGCGACAGCTGGCATGGCCGCCCCGAAGCGGTGATGACCCTGCTGGCCAACGGCGCCGACCCGCGCCGGGCCGACGCCGAAGGCAATACGCCGCTGCACCACGCCGCGCGCAGCACCGACCCGGCGGTGGCGGCGCTGCTGCTCGACGCCGGCGCGCTGCTCGAGGCCGTCAACGCCGAAGGTTTCAGCCCCCTGGGCGTGGCCTGCGCCAGCGGCAACTGGCGCCTGGCGCGTTTCCTGATCGAGCGCGGCGCCAGGCCCGAGCCGGCGGACGGCCAGCCGGCCCTGCTGGCCGCGGCCGCCGGCGACGACGATCCCGCCGGCGCGCAGCTGCTGCTGCGCCACAAGGCCCGGGTCGATGCCCGCGGCCGGGGGCAGCGCACGGCCCTGCACGTGGCCTGCGCCGCCGGCAACGCCGAAATCGCCGGTTGCCTGCTCGACGCCGGCGCCGACCGCAATGCCCGCGATGCCGACGACATGACCCCGCTGCTGGAGGCCGCCTGCCATGGCCAGGCGGCGGTGCTGGCGCGGCTGGCCATGGCCAGGCCCGACGTGCATGCCGTCGACGCCCTGGGTCGCAACGCCCTGGTGCTGGCGGCCGGCTCCGAGGCCGGCCCGGAGCTGGCCCGGCACCTGATCGCGATGGGCGTGGACCCGGAGCAGCGCGACCAGGACGGGCGCCGCGCCCTGGAGCACGCCCTCGGCAACGGTCGCTGGCCCTGGGTGGCCGTGCTCGACCCGGGCTATCCGCTGCCGGCAAGCGTGGCCGAGGGCCTGGCCGAAGGACATTTTGAAAAGAGTCCGCGGGAACTGCTGCGCGAGGCGCTGGCCGCCGGACGGCTGGAGTCGGCCGAAGCCATGATGCGGCTCGGCGCCGGTCCGGATGCCGCCGGCCTGGCGGCGCTGCTGCTCGAGTTCGCGGGCGAAGGTGACCTGGCGGCCTTCGAGTGGCTGCTTCGCAACGGCGCTCGGGCCGGCGCGGTGCTCGACGCCGGCGACAGCGTGCTCTTCCACCTGTTCGACCGCGGCGGGCCCGCGGCGCCGGCGCTGCAGCGCCTGCTCGAACACGCCGAACCGGTCGGTGGCCGGGGCGGCCTGGCGCGCTGGCTGCAGGCCTGCCTGGACGGCGACCATGTCGGCCGCGGCTACGAGCAGCTGGCCCTGGCCTTGTACGAGCGCGGCGCAGACTCGTTCGGCGGCACGCCCACCGACCCGCCGCTGGTGCTGGCCATCCGCCTGGGCTGGCTGCGGCTGGCCGATGCCCTGCTGGCCGGCGGCGCCGATCCCAACGCCCGCGATGGTCGCGACCAGACGCCGCTGCACGCCGCGGCCGCGCTGGGCCGGGCCAACGCCCTGCGGCTGCTGATCCGGCACGGTGCCTCGCCGGCCCTGTGCGGACCGGACGGCCAGACGCCGCTGGGCCTGGCCCTGGCCGCCGACCGGCGCGAGCTGGCGCACTGGCTGGAGTGGCGGCAGTGGCAGCTGCCCGGCCGCGCCCTGGTGCCGGCCGACCTGCCGGCCGCCGCCATGGCCGGCGATGCCGAGGCCGTGGCCCGGCTGCTGGAGCTGGACCTGCCGGTGGACGCCGTCGACGCCCAGGGCTGCACCGCCCTGCTGCGCGCCGCCGGCGGCGGCCACGAGGCCGTGGTCGACCTGCTGCTGGGCAAGCGGGCCGACCCGCGCATCGCCGCGCGCACCGGCGCCACGCCGCTGTCGGCGGCGATCAGCATGCGCCACGCCGGGGTGGTGGACCAGTTGCTGCGGGCCGGCTCCGAGCCCGATCTTCCCCTGCCGGGCGAGGTCACCCCGCTGATGCTGGCCGCCGCCCTGGGCCAGCCCGAAATCATTTCCCGCCTGCTGGCCCACGGCGCCAGCCCGGAGGCCCGCGACGCCCAGGGCCTGGGTCCGCTGCACTGCGCCGCCCTGCATGCCTTCCCGTCCCGGGACCGCGCCCGGGTGCTGGCCCTGGTGGACGTGCTGCTGCTGGCCGGCGTCGAGCCCGATGCGCCCAACGCCGCCGGCCAGACCCCCTTGCTGCTGCTGCTCGGGGCCCGGGCCGAGCCGGGCACCGCCTGCGACGAAGACGTGCTGCTGGCGGCGCTCGACCGCCTGCTGGCCGAAGGCGTGGCCCTGGACCGGGCCGACCACAAGGGCCTCACGCCCCTGCACCTGGCGGCCCTGCACGGCCTGCCCCGGGTGGTGCAGCGCCTTCTGCGCGAGGGCGCCGACCGCCAGGCCCGGGACGGCCTGGGCCGAACCCCGCACGATCTGGCAGTTTTGCGGGGGTTCGTGGACGTTGCCGCCGAATTCGAGCCCGGCCGGGGTGGGCCGCCCTCCTTGGCACGTTTTCTCCGCGAACCGCGTTAGGTAATGTGAAGGGCGCCTTGACAGGTCGGCAGGTGAAGACCGATAAAGGCCCTTCGTTGTGACTCAGTTCACACTTTCTTCGCTCCGTCGCCGGGGTGGGGGAATGCTCGTAGTCGCGGAAGCCGTGCCTGGGATAGTCTCGGCCACGGGGAATCAAAAATTCGGACAGGGGAGTGGTAACGATGAATTCCAAGGGGAAGGTTGTCGGCGCCGGCAAGGGCTACCGCGCGCGTAATCCGCAGGTAGCGCCGGTCACCAAGGCGGTCCGTTCCGCGCTCGCCGTCTCGGCGCTTGCGCTGGCAGCGGTCAGCGGCACCGCCTTCGCCTGCGACCCCCCGGTCGTCGTCGGATCCACCACAAGCATCGAGTGCAACGATCCGGCCTACGCCACCTCCATCATTGGGAATGCCGTCGACGACCTCACCGTCGTGATCAACAACCTCGGCGGCGGCGTCGCGATCACCCCGGGACTGGGTGAAGTGGGCATCGGGCTGTCGGCCGGCGGCAACGCCAGCCTGGGCATCTACGGCGGCACCACAATCACCACCAACGGGGCCGCGGGCGTCAGCGTGTTCGCTTACGGCCAGGCCGACGTCACCAACGCCGGCTCGATCTACGCCACCGACGCCAACGGCATCGAGGTCATCGGCTTCGACGGCGCCTCGGTGGTCAACGACGGCTCCGTCAACGTCACCGGCTCGGGTTACCTGCAGGGCATCAGCGTGGTCTCGCCCTACGGGCTGGCCGAGGTCGTCAACAACGGCAGCGTTGACGTCTACTCCGACTTCATCGCGATCGGCGTTTACGCCGGCGGTGCCGGCGGCGCCTCGATCACCAACAACGACACCGTCAGTGCCTACGGCCTCGACGGTGGCGCCGGCCTGGTCGCCTACGGCTACCAGAGCGGCGTGACCATCGACAACCAGGGCGCCGTCTACGCCGGCTCCAAGTACGGCATCGCCCTGGGCATCGTCGGCCTGGGCGACGACGCCAACATCAACAACGACGGCTACGTCGGCGCCTTCAGCTTCTACGGCGACGCCATCGGCATCCAGGCCTACGGTGCCGTCGGCGGCGCCAACGTCACCAACGGCGGCACCGCCCGCGCCACGTCGATCTACGGCAATGCCACCGGCATCCTGGCTTACGCGCAGGGCACCGCCAGCGTCGCCAACGACGGCGCCGTGATCGCCCAGTCCTACTTCGGCCAGGCCACGGGCATCGAGGCCTTCGGTGATTCCGCCTACGTCTCGAACTACGGCAACGTGCTGGCCTATGGCTACTATGGCGATGCGACCGGCATCAGCGCCAGCGGCTACAGCGTCGCCGGCGTGGTCAACAACGGCCTGGTGGTCGCCGAAACCGAATACGGCCAGTCCGTGGGCATCAACGTCGCCGGTGGCACCGGCGCGGCCGTGTACAACACCGGCGGCGTCTACAGCTTCGGCTACCTGGGCGCGTATGGCGTCGTCGCCGACGGCGGCTACGGCAGCGCCCAGGTCAGCAACGTCGGCGGCCTCGTGGTCGCGGTCACCGAAAACGGCTACGCGGCCGGCATCCTCGCCTACGGCGACACGGCCATCGTCTACAACACCGGCGGCGTCTACGGCATCTCCAATTACGGCGGGGCGGTCGGCATTTCCGCCGAGGGCTCCAACGGCGCCGGCGTTGACAGCACCGGCCTGGTGCGCTCGATCGCCTACCTCGACGCCACCGCCATCCGCGCCTACACCGATTACGGCCTGGCCAGGATTTCCAACAGCGGCGACGCGATCGCCCAGAGCGACACCGGCAACGCCTTCGGCCTGTACGCCTACTCGACCTTCGGCGACGCCAGCGTCGTCAATACCGGCGACGCCATCGGCATCGCCTACAACGGCATCGGCGACGGCATCTTCGCTTCCGGCTACAACGTCTCGGTCGACAACCAGGGCGTCGCGGTCGGCGTGGGTTATCTGTTCGGCGCCGGCATCGAGGCGCAGGGCGCCTATTCGGTCGACGTGACCAATGGCGCCGGCGCGCTGGCCTACGGCTACGGTGGCTACTACGCCTTCGGCATCTACGCCACGGGCGGAGCCGGCGGCGCCGTGGTCAGCAACGACGGCACCGCCGTCGGCCTGGCCCAGCTCTATGGCTTCGGCATCTACGCCGAGTCCGGCGGCGACACGACGGTCGTGAACTCCGCCACCGGCGTGGTGGTCGGCGGCGACCTGAACAACACCATCATCGGCACCGGCATCCACGCCGGCACCTATGCCATCGATGGCACCGCCTCGGTCGACAACGCCGGCATCGTCCAGGCGGCGGGTTATTACGGCGGCATCGGCATCGAGGCGCTCGCGCTTTCGCCGGGCGGCGTGGCCAGCGTGGTCAACAGCGGTTCGGTCGAGGCCCAGCAGTACTCCAAGTACGGTGTCGGCGCGGCCGGCATCGTCGCCATCGGCGATGGTTATGCCTCGGTCGAGAACCAGTACGGCGGCTACGTGTCGGCGATCTCCGGCGGCCAGGCCTACGGCATCCTGGCCATCTCGCAGGGCGGCGACGCCTCGGTGGTCAATGCCGGCGACGTGATCGCGCAGTCCACCAGCGCCGCGCTCTACTACGGCGCCTACGGCGTGGTGGCGGCGGCCGGTTACGGCTTCGCCTCGGTCGACAACAGCGGCCTGGTGCTGGCGCAGTCCACCGGCTACGGCTCGGGCTACAACGCCAGCGCCATCGTCGCCCAGGGCACCCTGGGCGCAAGCGTCGCCAACAGCGGTTACGCGGTGGCCGAAGGCAAGTACGCCAACGGCATCATCGCCATCTCCGGCCAGGGCGACGCCACGGTCGACAACAGCGGCCTGGTCGGTGCCTATGGCAAGTACGCCTACGGCATCCAGGCGATCAGCTCGCAGGGCGATGGCATCGTCAACAACAGCGGCGGCGTCTACGTCGATGGCCTGTACGTGGGTGCCGGCCTGCTGGCGATCTCCACCGACGGCAACGCCCGGGTCGACAACAGCGGACGCATCGAGGCCTACGGCGGCTACGTGGCCTACGGCGTGTTCGCGGCGAGCACCTATGGCGACGCCACCGTCATCAACTCCGGCTTCGCCGGCGCCCGCTCCGACTACGACCTCGCCGTCGGCATCGGCGCCTCCGGCGACAACACCCTGGTCGACAACACCGGCGCGGCCTACGCGATCGGCTACGGCCAGGCGATCGGCATCTTCGCCGCCGGCGACACGCTGGCCTCGGTGAGCAACTCGGGCGACGTGGTCGCCGCTGCGTACTTCGGCGACGCCGTCGGCATCCGCGGCCAGAGCGGCTATGGCGACGTCAACATCAGCAGCATCGGCTACGTGGCCGCGGTCAGCGGCTACTACGACGCCATCGGCATCTTCGGCTACGCGCCGACCGGCATCACCTCGATCCACAACGACGGCGAGATCTACGCCGTCGGCAAGTACGGCAACGCCACCGGCATCCTGGCCTTCGGCGACACGGCCAACGTGACCGGCGCCGGCAACATCTACGCGCAGGGTTATTACAACGCCGTGGGCATCCGCACGGTCGGCGTCGACAGCACCAGCGTCGACGTCTCGGGCGACATCACCGCCCTCGCCGAGCAGTATGCGGTCGGCATCGACGCCTACGCCGGGGCCGGCGGCACCACGGTGGCCAGCGCCGGCGTGGTCGAGGCGCAGGCCTACGTGTCGATCGGCATCAGCGGCATCTCGGTGGGCGACGTGTCGGTCACCAACAGTGGCGACGTTGTCGCCGGCGACGGCGCCTACAGCAACATCGGCATCGGCGTCCGGGCCGCGTCCGGCGGCGCCGGCGCCAGCGTGGTGGTGGACAACAGCGGCACGATCAACGCCTCGGGCTACTACGTCGGCGTGGGCATCGACGCCAACGCCGTCGGCGCGGGCGGCACGGTCTCGGTCACCAACAGCGGGTCGATCTACGCCTACCAGGGCGACAAGTACGGCTACGGTTCGTTCGCCATCCTGGCCGGGGCCGACGGCGACGTCGGCATCGACAACAGCGGCCTGCTCGACGTGTACTCGGCGGGCGACGCCACCGGCATCGGCGCCAACAGCTTCAGCGGCAACGTCACCGTCACCAGCTCCGGCGACATCGTGGCCACGTCCACCGCGATCGCCAACTACGGCGCCTATGGCATCGTCGCGCAGGCCCAGGCCGGCGACGTGGTCGTGGACAACGGCGGCAGCATCGACGTCGACGGCAAGTACGCCATCGGCGTGCTGGGCATCGCCTACGGCGACGTCACCGTGGGCAACGCCGCCGGCGCCGTCATCGACGTCTACTCGGGGCTGGCCAGCGGCTTCGGCGTCTACGCCTACTCGATCACCGGGAACGCCGTGCTCGACAACGCCGGCGACCTCACCGTCGGGGCCAATGGCCTCGCCGCCGGTGCGTTCGTCGTGGCCGGCGCCGGTGATGCCACCATCACCAGCGGCGGCAACGTGACCGCCGACAGCAGCTACGGCACGGCCATCGGCCTGCTGGCCTCGAGCTACGACGGCATCGCCTCAGTCTCGAGCGGCGGCGACCTGGTGGCCAGCGCGGCCTACGGCGACGCCTACGGCCTGATCGCCGCCGGCCAGTACGCCGACGCCTCCAACACCGGCAACCTGTCGGCGTCGGGCTTCTATGACGCCATCGGCGTGCAGGCGCAGGGCTATTACGGCGCCAGTGCCACCAACGACGGCAGCGTGCTCGCCGAGGCCGTGAACGGCCGCGGCATCGGCGTGATGGCCATGGCTTACGACGGTGATGCAGCGGTCGGCAACACCGGCGACGTCACCGCCACTTCGCTCGACGGCGCCGCCGTCGCGGCCTACGCCGAGAGCGAGCTGGGCGGGGCCAGCATCGACAACAGCGGCTCGCTGCTGGCAGACAGCACCAACGGCCAGGCAATCGGTGCGATCGCCCGCAGCCAGTACGGTACGGCCACGGTCACCAACGCCGGCGACATCAGCGCCAACGCCTACAGCACCGCCGCCGGCGTGGTCGCCTACGGCTACTACGCCAGCGTGGACAACTCGGGCAGCATCGAGGCCTCGGGCAGCACCGCGTTTGGCGCCTACGCCTTGGCCTATTTCGACGCCTCGATCGCCAACAGCGGCTCGATCTACGCCTACAGCCAGAGCGGCACCGCGGTTGGCGCGTTCGTGAGCGCCTACAACGGCGACGCCAGCCTGTCCAATGCCGGCGACATCACCGCCTACAGCTACGACGGCTTCGTCGCCGCCGCCTACGTCGTGGGCCAGGGCTCCGCCTCGGCCGACAACAGCGGCACCATCACCGGCACCGCCGGCAGTGGCGCCGGTTCGGCCCGCGGCCTGGTCGTCGTCAGCGACGGCGACGTGGACATCACCAACAGCGGCACCATTTCGGCCGAGCACGACACCCTGGCCGTCGCGGTGCTGATGAGCTCCACGGCCGGCACCGCCCGACTGAGCAACAGCGGCCTGATCGACGCCGGCAGCCTCGGCGGCGGTTCGATCGCCATCGCCGGCGGCAACACCAACAACGAGATCCTCAACACCGGTCGCATCAACGGCCACATCATCACCGGCGACGGCGACGACCTGGTCAACAACGGCGCATCCGGCGAGTGGTACCTCGGTGGCAGCAGCACCAACCTGGGCGCCGGTGCCGACGTGATCGACAACGCCGGCCTGGTGGTGATCGGCAACGGCACCGTCTACCTGGGCGACGGCGACGACGCGATCGTCAACTCGGGCGACATGGTGCTCGGCTACGCCGGCATCGACCTGGGCGCGGCCGACACGGTCAACACCTTCGACAACACCGGCACCCTCCACGTCATCGGCGACGCCTTCATCCAGATGGGTGCGGGCGGCACGCTCTACAGCGACGGCGCGATCAGCTTCCTGGATGGCGCCACCGACGACATGATGACGATCTACGGCAACTTCGCCGGCGCCGGCGACGTCAACGTGGACGTCGACTTCGTCGGCGGCACCAGCGACATGCTCTACGTCGAGGGCGACATCACCGGCGACGTGAAAACCATCAACGTCGCGGCGGTCAACCTGCCCAACGTGCTCGACTTCGACCCGATCGACGTGGTCATCGCCTCCGGCACCGCGGCCGCCGACTCCTTCGTCGCCGGCCAGCTGTTCGGCTTCGAGAGCGAGCTGCTCGACTTCGGCCTGAGCGTCGAGCACTCGGTGGTGGGCACCGACAACGTGTTCTCGATCGGAATCCAGATCGACGGCCTGAGCGACGCCGGCAACCTGTCGGTCACCCTGGCCCCGGCCGTGCACTCGATGATCGGCAACAACGTCGGCACCCTGCGCCAGCGACTGGGCGTGCTGCCGGACCTGGGCGGCGACCTCAACGGCCTGGGCCCGTGGGTGCGCCGCTTCACCAGCAGCGGCGACATCGACGCCAGCGGCACCGGCTTCGCCGCCGGCGAGGACCTGCGCTTCTCCAACGACGTCGACGGCACCGAAGTCGGCATGAACTTCACCCTCGGCCACGGCTTCCACTACGGCGTGCTGCTGGGCAAGACCGACAACAACCGGGCCCTGCTCGGCGGCGTCGGCCGCGACGACATCGAGCTCGACAGCGCCGGCCTCTACGCCACCTGGCTGGCCGACAACTTCTACGTCGACGCCTCGTGGCGCTGGATGGACTTCGACTCCCGCATGCGCTCGGGCACGGGTGAGTACCGCGCCAGCGGCAACGCCCGCGCCATCAACCTCGAGGCCGGCTACACCGGCTGGGAGCTGGGTGGCTTCAGCCTGGTGCCGCAGGTGCAGTACACCCGCGCCAGCATCGACAACATCGATTCGATCTCGGGCACCCTCACCGAAGTCGCGCTCGACGGCGGCGACAGCGAGCGCCTGCGCCTGGGCCTGGGCTTCGAGCGCAGCTTCGCCACCGCCGGCGGCTATCGCGTGACCCCCTACGGCTCGATCAACGCCGTCAACGAGATGGACGGCACCAGCAGCTTCATCGTCAACGGCAATGCCGCGCTTTCCGGCGAGGTCGAGGCCGACGGCACCTACGGCATGGTCGAGCTGGGCCTGGGCGTGCAGAAGAACCGCTGGTCGGCCAGCGCCGGCCTGAACTGGGCCGATGGTGGCGCGGTCGACAGCGACTTCGGCGGCCAGGTGGTCGTGCGCTACACGTGGTGAAGAAGAAGAAATCCCCTGGACGGCGGCCGGACGACGGCCGCCGCGCCCAGGCACCAGGGACGGCAGTGAACAGTTCGGAGCAAGACGTGGCGAAGCAGAACCAGACCGGGACCCCCGCCGGGGAAGACGCGGCGCGGGAAGAGGAACTCGAAACCGGCCTGCAGACGGTATCGGCTGAAGCGGCGCCCGCCGCCCCGGCACCGGCCCAGCCCGGCGCCCCGCAGGCGCCCAAGGACCTGACCAAGCTGCAGGTGCAAAAGGCCTGCTCGCGCGGCCTGGCCGGCTGGCTGGGCATGAACCGCATGTCCCTGGCCATCACCTCCTACCAGACTGGGCGCATCTACCTGGTCGGCAGCGACCAGCAGGGCCGGGTTTCGTTCTTCGAGCGCATCTTCGAGCGCGCCATGGGCGTGGTCGGCAATGCCCAGCGCATCTACCTTGGCGGGCTCTACCAGCTCTGGCGCTTCGAGAACGTGCTGCGCCCGAACGAGGTCATCCACGGCCGCTTCGACAAGTGCTACGTGCCGCGCAACGCGCAGACCATCGGCGACCTGGACATCCACGAGCTGGGCATCTGCAGCAACGGCAAGGTGGTGTTCGTCAACACCAAGTATTCCTGCCTGGCGGAGCTGAGCCTGACGCACAGCTTCAAGGCGATCTGGAAGCCCAAGTTCATCAGCAAGCTCGCGCCCGAGGACCGCTGCCACCTCAATGGCCTGGCGATGGTCGACGGCAAGCCCAAGTACGTCACCGCCGTGTGCAAGAGCGATACGGTCGACGGCTGGCGCGACCGGCGCCAGGACGGCGGCGTGGTGATCGACGTCGAGACCGACGAGATCGTCTGCGAAGGCCTGTCCATGCCGCATTCGCCGCGCTGGGCCAACGGCAAGCTCTGGGTGCTCAACGCCGGCACCGGCCACCTGGGCTGGGTGGACTTCGAGAACAAGAAGTTCGTGCCGCTGTGCTTCGTGCCGGGTTTCGCGCGCGGCCTGTCGATCGCCGGCAACATCGCCGCGGTCGGCCTGTCCAAGCCGCGCAACCAGCGCTTCGAGGGCCTGCAGCTCGACGAGGAACTGCGCAAGCGCGACGCCGAACCCTGGTGCGGCGTGCAGATCATCTCGCTCACCAACGGCGACGTGCTCAACTGGATCCGCTTCGACGGCGACATCACCGAGATCTTCGACATCAGCTTCCTGCACAACGTGCGCAACCCGATGATGATCGGCCTGCGCACGCCGGAGATCCGCGACCTGATCACCTTCGAGGCGGTCCTCGAGCAGCCGCAGGAGGCCACGGAGTGAACCGCATCCGCCTGCTCGCCGCGGCGCTTCTGGTGCTGCCGGCCCTGGCCGTCGCCAAGCCGGCCGCCCCGCAGGGCGTCATGCCGGCCGAGCCGCCGGCCGACGTGCTGTTCCGCACCTGGGACGCGAACAAGGACGGCGTGCTTTCGAAGGAAGAGTTCCGCGCCGGCTGGGCCTCGGTTCGCCAGCGTGCCGCAACCAACGCCCAGGCCCGCCTGCGGACGCAGTTCGACCGCGCCGATGCCAACAAAGACCAGGCCATCGACGAGAAGGAATACCAAGGGCTCGTGCTCGTGCGGCGCGCCGGAGCCAACGCCCGTCCGCTCTCGCGCTATGACGCCAACAAGGATGGCAGGCTCCAGTTCGAGGAATACCTCGTGATGGTGCAGGACATGGCCCCGCGCACCGCCGCGCCGGCCGGAGGAAAGCCGCAGCAATGAGTTTCGAGATCATTCCCGTCTGGAAGCAGGTCACGCCCGAGCTCACGCAGGAGTTGCGCGAGTTCTGGGAGCGCAACAAGGCGCTCTCGAACGGCGAGCAGGCCGACATGCGTGCCCGGCAGGCCGTATGCATCGGCCGTGGCGAGGACGGCAAGATCTGCGCGGTGGGCACGGCCCAGCTGCGCATCCTGCCGCGCCTGCGCCAGCCTACCTACTACTACCGCCAGTTCTTCGATCCGGGCATCCGCGGACAGCACCAGACCGTGCCGTTCGCCCGGCGCGTCGTGCAGACGCTGCAGGCGTACAACGCCAGCCTCGAGAAGCCGGAGTCGATCGGCGTGGTCGCCGAACTCCAGAACAAGATGCTCGCCGGCCGCTACATCGGCGCGACCCAGGTCGAAGCGGGTTTCATCTTCATCGGTTACTCGCCGCGCAATTGCCCGATGTTCGTCAGCTACTTCGAGGGTGCGGAGCTGAAGCCGCCGGCGCCTCTGCGCCGCGCCCGGAATCCCGGTGCCGCCGCCAGCGGACGGCACTGACCTCCACCTGAAGGGAAATCGACCATGAAGCCCAAGACCAGCCTGCTCAGCGCCGCGATCCTGCCGGCGCTCGCCCTTGCCATGCTGCCGGCCGACGCCGACGCACAGACTTCGCAGTTCAAGCAGTCCGCGGCGCTCGCGCGGGCCGCGGCGCTGGTCGACGGGCCTGCCGCCCAGCGGCTGCACCGCGCGACCGGCGACAAGTTTGTGGCCCGCACGGCCGGTGTCGTGGTCGATGCCGACGGCACCGAGCACGTGCGCTTCAACCGCACCTGGGGCAATGGCCTTCCGGTGATCGGCGGCGATTTCGTGGTTCATTCGCGCAAGGGCCAGTTGGTCGACATCAGCCAGACGCTCGGCAGCTCGATGCGTCCGGTGAACGCCCGCGCCAGCTTCGGCAGCGGCCATGCCATCAACGTCGCCACCCGCGCCTTCGGCCTGCGACCGCAGGCCCCGGCCACCAGCCGCCAGGTGGTCTACGCCCGCACCGGCGAGCCGGTGCTGGCCCACGAGGTCCTGCTCAAGGGCGTCCGCCCGGACCAGACCCCGACCGAAATGCATTACATCGTCAGTGCGGTCGACGGCCGCCTGCTCGACAAGTGGGACGACATCCACACGGCGCGCCCGGGCCGCGACCGCGACAACTGCAACAGCGCCATGCCGGCCAACGGCACGGGCAACACCCTCACCGCCGGAACGGTGGCGCTGGGCACGGCCAAGTGCGGTACGACCTACCAGCTCAAGGACGTCGTGCGCGGCAGCGGCATGACCACCAACATGGGCATGCGCCAGTTCGGCATGGGCACCGTGTTCGTCGACGCCGACAACACCTGGGGCAACGGCAGCCTCTCGAACGCCCAGACGACGGGCGCCGAGGCGCACTACGGCGTGGCTTTGACCTGGGACTATTTCCTCAACGAGTTCGGTCGCAACGGCATCGCCGACGATGGCGTTGGCGCCGTCGCCCGCGTGCACTACGGCCGCAACTACGTCAATGCGTTCTGGTCCGACTCCTGCTTCTGCATGACCTTCGGCGATGGCGACAACGGCGTGAACTACTACCCGCTCACCGTCATCGACGTGGCCGCCCACGAAATGACCCACGGCATCACCAGCCGCACCGCCGACCTGATCTACAGCGGCGAGTCCGGCGGCCTGAACGAGGCCACCTCCGACATCTTCGGCGCCATGGTGGAGTTCTACGCCAACAACGCCGCCGACCCGGGCGACTACCTGATCGGCGAGGAGTTCATCGTCGGCAACCCGGGCGACGAGGCCCTGCGTTACATGTTCAAGCCCAGCCTCGACGGCGCGTCCTACGACTGCTACGAGCCGGGCCTGGGTTCCGACGACGTGCACTACACCTCGGGCGTGGCCAACCGCTTCTTCTACCTGCTGGCCGAGGGCGCGGTGGTGCCGGCCGGCTTCGGTGCGGGCACGAGTTTCAGCCTGACGCCGGCAGACCTCGTCTGCGACGGCAACACCACGCATGCCGGCATCGGTCGCGCCAAGGCCGGGCAGATCTGGTACCGCGCCCTGACCACCTACATGACCTCGAACACGGACTACGCGGGTGCGCGTGCCGCCACCGAGCAGGCCGCCGCCGAACTGTACGGCGCCGACTCGGCCGAGGAGCTGGCCGTGTCCGCGGCCTGGGATTCGGTCCTGGTCAACAACATCCCGGAGTGACGGGACTTGCACCAAGGCTGGACGGAAAGGGCGCCCTGGGGCGCCCTTTCCCTTTGCAGCGGCACCCGGGCGCCCTTGCCCAGGCCAGCCGCCCGTGATGAAGTCGCGGCAGGTCCACCCGGAGACGCCGATGCGAACGATCCTCCTCGCCTGCCTGCTGCTCGCAGGCCCGGCGGCCACGGCAAGCGAACAGAGCCACTTCCGCGCCACCGTGAAAGGCGAACTCACCATCGGCACGGACGGCGGGGTGCTGGAGGTGCGCTTCGACGACGCGGCATGGATGAAGCCGCCGGTCCGCGAGGGTTATGAGGACCAGATCCGTTCCTGGCGTTTCGAACCCATCCTCGAGGACGGCAAGGCCGTCAATGCGATCGGGCGGATGAGCCTGCAGTTGTCCGCCATGCGTGACGACGAGGCCGGGCGAGCCGAGTTCCGGATCGACCGGGCGTATTTCCTCGATCCCGAGCCGGCCGATGGCGCGGCGGGCGAGGACCGCGCCGGCCTGTTGCGCCCGCCGGTCTATCCCGCCGATGCCGCGCGTGCGGGCGTCGGCGCCTTCGTGGGCATGGTGGTGCGGCTGGACGCCGACGGCTTGCCGGAGCAGGTGGCGATGGAAAAGCTGGCCTTCAGCGGGGTTGAACCACGCTCCCACGGGCGCAGGCTGGCCACCCAGTTCGAGAAGGCAACGCTGGCCGCGGCCAGGTCCTGGCGCTTCCCGGGCTACGAGGCCGGCCAGGTGCTGCGCGTCCCGGTCACCTATTCGCCGCCGCGATTCCCGGCGCAGTCAGCCGGCTGGGTCCAGGTATTCCCGACGGTGCGCGAGGTCCCGGCCTGGGTGTTGGCCGAGCATGGCGCACGCCAGCCCGTCGAGCTGGCCGCAAGCGGCGAGCGCGGTTCCGAGCGTTTGCGCTTGCTGACGCCGCTGTCCCCGGAGGGCTGACCCACCCACCGGGCCCGAACGAAAACGCCGGCCCTGGGGCCGGCGTTTCCTTGTCGAAGCCTGGGACGGACTCAGCGCTTCATCGACTGGAAGAACTCGTCGTTGGACTTGGTGTTCTTCATCTTGTCGAGCAGGAACTCCATGGCCGCCAGCTCGTCCATCGGGTGCAGCAGCTTCCGCAGGATCCAGATCTTCTGCAGCATGTCCGGCTCGATCAGCAGCTCCTCGCGGCGGGTGCCGGAGCGGTTGATGTTGATGGCCGGGTAGACGCGCTTTTCGGCGATGCGGCGGTCCAGGTGCACCTCGGAGTTGCCGGTGCCCTTGAACTCCTCGTAGATCACCTCGTCCATCTTCGAGCCGGTGTCGACCAGCGCGGTGGCGATGATGGTCAGCGAGCCGCCTTCCTCGACGTTGCGGGCCGCGCCGAAGAAGCGCTTCGGGCGGTGCAGGGCATTGGCGTCGACGCCGCCGGTGAGCACCTTGCCGGAGCTCGGCACGACCGTGTTGTAGGCGCGGGCCAGGCGGGTGATCGAGTCGAGCATGATCACCACGTCCTTCTTGTGCTCGACCAGGCGCTTGGCGCGCTCGATCACCATCTCGGCCACCTGCACGTGGCGCGCGGCCGGCTCGTCGAAGGTCGAGGAGATGACCTCGCCGCGCACGGAGCGCTGCATTTCGGTCACTTCCTCGGGACGCTCGTCGATCAGCAGCACGATCAGGTGCACGTCCGGGTGGTTGTACAGGATGGCCTGGGCCACGTTCTGCATCAGCATGGTCTTGCCGGCCTTGGGCGGCGAGACGATCAGCGCGCGTTGGCCCTTGCCGATCGGCGACATCAGGTCCATCACGCGGCCGGTGATGTCCTCCGAACTGCCGTTGCCGCGCTCGAGCTTGAAGCGCTCGCGCGGGAACAGCGGCGTGAGGTTCTCGAACAGCACCTTGCCCTTCGACGCCTCCGGCGGCTCGCCGTTGATGGTGTCGACGATGTTGAGCGCCACGTAGCGCTCGCCGTCCTTGGGGCTGCGGATGCGGCCGGCGATGTGGTCGCCGGTGCGCAGGTTGAAGCGGCGGATCTGGCTGGGCGAGATGTAGACGTCGTCCGGGCCGGCCAGGTAGCTGGCGTCGTCGCTGCGCAGGAAGCCGTAGCCGTCGGGCAGGATCTCGAGCACGCCGTCGCCGGCCACGCCCTGCGGATGGCGGGTGAGCACCTTGAGCAGGGCGAAGTTGACGTCCTGCTTGCGCATGCGCGCAACGCCTTCGTGCAGGCCCAGCTTGTCGGCGATCTCGAGCAGCTTGTGCGCGGGCATGCGCTTGAGGTCGTTGAGGCTGTAGACCGGGAAGTCCGGCGGCAGCTGCGGCAGCGGGCGTTCGCCCTGGCCGCCGCCGTTGCCGGCGTTGCCATTGCCCTCGTCCTCGTCGCGGGGACGGTCGCGGAAGCGGTCGCGCTTGTCGCGGAAGCGGTCGCGGCGGTTGCGGCGACCCTCGCGGTTGCGCTGGTCGCCGCCGCCCTGGCCGCCATCCTCGCCGCCCTGGCCGCCCTGGCCGGACGACGAATGGCCGCCGCCATCGCCACCGGACGCGGCTGCGGGAGCCTCGGCAGGTGCAGGCGGTGCCGGAGGCGCAGCCGCGGGCGCGGGCGCTTCGGACGGGGTTTCGGTGGCGGCGGCGCGCGGCTTGCGCGGGCGCTTCTCGGCGCTGGCGCCGGAATCGGTTTCGTTTTCGGACACAGGATTCACCTCGCGAGCGCGAGCGTGGGGAGGGAGGGGAGACAAAGAGACATCGGCGCCCGGGGCGCCCGAATGGCCTTCAAACTAACACCGGCGGGGGCGGCCAGACAAGCCACCGCCCGCCAGGGGCCCCGGCGGGGCCGGGGCGGGGGCGCTCAAAGCGCCTTGTCGACGAACTGCGCCAGCTGGGCCTTGCCCACCGCGCCGACCTGGGTCGAGTGCACCTTGCCGTCCTTGAACAGCATCAGGGTCGGGATGCCGCGCACCGCGTACTGGCGCGGGGTCTGCGGATTGTGGTCGATGTTGATCTTCACCACCTTCACCTTGCCGGCGTAGGTATTGGCCATTTCATCGACGATCGGGCCGATCATCTTGCAGGGGCCGCACCACTCGGCCCAGAAATCCACCAGCACCGGGGTTTCGGACTTGAGCACCTGGGCCTCGAAGTCGGTGTCACCCACATGAAGCACCTGGTCGCTCATGCGTCAAACTCCTGATTTTCTTGGGGGTCGCAGCCGGGCAAGGCCGCCGTTGGGTTAAACTGGGGCGCTTCAGACGCCAATTCAACCATCGTTGGCGGCCCCCGGTCCGAGGCCAGTGTGCGACCCACCGGGGCAGCCGCGCAAGCGCAGAGACGCGCATCCAGGGAACACAATGTCCGACAAACCGCTGACTGATATCGCTTTTTCCAGTTTCGAGCTGCATCCGGCCCTGCTCGCCGGGCTCGAATCCGCGGGCTTCACCCGCTGCACCCCCATCCAGGCCCTGACCCTGCCGATCGCCCTGCCCGGGCGGGACGTCGCCGGCCAGGCCCAGACCGGCACCGGCAAGACCCTGGCCTTCCTGGTCGCGCTGATGAACCGGCTGCTGACCCGCCCGGCCCTGGCCGACCGCAAGCCCGAGGACCCGCGCGCCCTGATCCTGGCGCCCACCCGCGAGCTGGCCATCCAGATCCACAAGGACGCGGTGAAGTTCGGCAACGAACTCGGCCTGCGCTTCGCCCTCGTCTACGGCGGCGTCGACTACGACAAGCAGCGCGAGCTGCTGCAGCAGGGCGTCGACGTCATCATCGCCACCCCGGGCCGCCTGATCGACTACGTCAAGCAGCACAAGGTCGTGTCCCTGCACGCCTGCGAGGTCTGCGTGCTCGACGAGGCCGACCGCATGTTCGACCTCGGCTTCATCAAGGACATCCGCTTCCTGCTGCGGCGCATGCCGATCCGCACCGAGCGCCAGACCCTGCTCTTCAGCGCCACCCTCAGCCACCGCGTGCTGGAGCTGGCCTACGAACACATGAACGAGCCCGAGAAGCTCGTCGTCGAGGCCGAGACCATCACCGCCGCGCGCGTGCGCCAGAAGGTCTACTTCCCGGCCGACGAGGAGAAGATTCCGCTGCTGATCGGCTTGCTGACCCGCTCCGAGGGCCACCGCACCATGGTGTTCGTGAACACCAAGGTCTGGGTCGAGCGCGTGGCCCGGGCGCTGGAGAAGGCCGGCTTCCGGGTCGGCGTGCTCAGCGGCGACGTGCCGCAGAAGAAGCGCGAGACCCTGCTTGCCCGCTTCCAGAAGGGCCAGCTCGACATCCTGGTGGCCACCGACGTGGCCGCCCGTGGCCTGCACATCGACGGCGTCTCGCACGTCTACAACTACGACCTGCCGTTCGACGCCGAGGACTACGTCCACCGCATCGGCCGCACCGCGCGCCTGGGCGCCGAGGGCGACGCGATCAGCTTCGCCTGCGAGCGCTACGCCATGTCGCTGCCCGACATCGAAGCCTACATCGAGCAGAAGCTGCCGGTGGCCCAGGTCGAGAAGGAGCTGCTGGTGCCGGTGCCGCGCGCGCCGCGCGCCGCCGTCGAGGGCGAGGACGCGGGCGAGAGCGTGAGCGCCATCTTCCGCGAGGTCCGCGAGGCCAAGGCCGCCGAGGACGAGAAGCGCGGCCGTGGCGGCCGGGGTGGTCGCGAAGGCGGCCGCGAAGGCGGTCGTGGCCGCGGCGAACGTTCGGGCCCGCGCCCGGGCGCGCCGCGCGGCGAGCGCAAGCCGCGTGCCGCCGACGCGGTTGCCGGTGCCGACGCCCAGGCCGAACTGCCGCTCGAGCGCCCGGCCCAGCGCCCGGCGCCGTCCTCGCCGATGCAGGCCGACCCCGATGCGCCCGCCCGCAAGCGCCGTCGCCGCCGCCGCGGCCGTCCGGTGGATGCCGCCGGTGCCGAAGGCGCCGCGCCGCGCAAGGAAGGCGAGGCGCCGCGTAAGGAAGGCGCCCGCCGCAAGCCCGAGCCGGCCACCGCCGCGCCGGCCCCCGAGACGAAGCCTTCGCTGTTCGGCCGCATCAAGGCCGGCCTGAGTTCGCTGGTCAAGCGCACCCCGCCCGCCAAGCATTGAGGTTTATGCTCGGCACATGGCCCTGCTGCGCTTCGACAACGTCACCAAGACCTACCCGGGCAACCCGCCGGCGCTGAGTGAAGTCAGCTTCGCGGTCGACGAGGGCGAGATGCTCTTCGTCACCGGCCACTCCGGCGCCGGCAAGTCCACCCTGCTGCGGCTGGTGCACCTGTCCGAGCGCCCGAGCCGCGGCACGGTGCTGGTGAACGAGCGCAACCTGGCCAAGGTGCGCGGGCGCAAGGTGCCGCTGCACCGGCGCCAGGTCGGCGTGGTCTTCCAGGACCACCGCCTGCTGACCGACCGCAGCGTGTTCGACAACGTCGCGCTGCCGCTGCTGATCGCCGGCACGCCGCACGCGGAAGTCGGCAAGCGCGTGCGCACCGTGCTCGACAAGGTCGGCCTGGGCGGTCGCGAGCGCTCGCTGCCGCTGCAGCTCTCGACCGGCGAACAGCAGCGCGTGGGCATCGCCCGCGCCATCGTCGCCCAGCCGCAGCTGCTGGTGGCCGACGAACCCACCGGCAACCTCGACCCGCAGCTGGCCGCCGAGATCATGCAGCTCTTCGCCTCGCTGCCGGCCTCCGGCACCACGGT
The DNA here is from genome assembly GCF_003024235.1 of Arenimonas caeni. Lineage (GTDB taxonomy): Bacteria > Pseudomonadota > Gammaproteobacteria > Xanthomonadales > Xanthomonadaceae > Arenimonas > Arenimonas caeni. The sequence goes on from NZ_KZ679088.1 coordinate 162,929, forward strand.
GATCATCGCCAGCCACGACCTGGCCCTGGTCAAGCGCATGCGCCGGCGCGTGCTGGTGCTCGACCACGGCAGGCTCGTGGACGACATCTCGCCCGAGGACCTGGCGGCATGAGCAAGGCCGAAACCCGCGCCAAGCCCGCCGCCGCCGAACGCGTGCGCCCCGGCGGCTTCGGCAGCCGCCTGCGTGCCTGGCGCGAACAGCACCTGTTCGCCCTGGTCTCCAGCCTCGGCCGCCTGCTGCAGCGCCCGGTGGCCACCGCGCTCACCGTCGGCGTGATGGCCGTGGCGATCGCGCTGCCGCTGGGCCTGTCCCTGGCCCTGGGCAACCTCGAGCGCTTTTCCGGCAGCGTCAGCGAATCGCGCGAGATCGGCGTCTTCCTGCTGCCGTCGGTGGACGGCGAACAGGCGCAGGCGATGGCCGCCGGGCTGCGCCAGCGCCCGGACGTGGCCGGCGTGGGCGTGCGTTCGCCCGACGATGGCCTGGCCGAGTTCCAGGCCATGAGCGACCTGGCCGGGGCCCTGGAGGTACTCGAGGGCAATCCGCTGCCCTGGGTGCTGGTGGTGCAGCCGGGCGGCGACGGCGACGGTGCCGCCCTGGCGGCGGCGCTGGCGGCGCTGCCGGAGGTCGAAGTGGTGCAGCACGACGCCGTCTGGCGCCAGCGCCTGTCGGCCTGGCTGGCCTTCGGCGAGCGCGTGGTGCAGGTGGTGGCGGTGCTGCTGGGCTTGGGCGTGCTGCTGGTGGTGGGCAATACCGTGCGCCTGGACATCGGCGCGCGCGCCGAGGAAATCGCCGTACTCCAGCACCTGGGCGCCACCGACGGCTTCGTGCGCCGGCCTTTCCTCTACCTGGGCGCCTGGTACGGCCTGGCCGCCGGCCTGTCGGCGCTGGTGCTGCTGGTCCTGGCGGGCCTGGCCCTGCAGGGCCGGCTGAGCGCGCTGGTGGCCAGCTACGGCAGCCAGTTCGAGCTGGCCGGGCCCGGCTGGCGCGGCACCCTGGTGCTGCTGGCGGGTGCCGCCGCCATGGGGTGGCTGGGCGCGTGGCTCGCAACCGGGCATCATCTACGCCAGACCCGTCCTACGGACGTGTGACATGAACAGCCCAGCTTTCCGAAGTTTCGACACTACCAGCCCGCGCATCATGGTCGTGGACGGATCCAAGGTCGTCCGCAAGATGATCGAGGGCGTGCTGCGCCAGCAGCTGCCCGACATGGAGTTCGTCGGCTGCGAGACCGGCGAGGAGGCCAAGGCCGCGCTGCAGGCCGGTGCGGTGAACCTGGTCACCATGGCCCTGCGCCTGCCCGACATGGACGGCCTGGACCTGGCGCGCTACCTGCGCGAGCACACGCCGCAGGCCTACATCCCCATCATCGTCGTCTCCGGCGACGTGCAGGAGCGGCTCGAGAGCCGTTCGATCAGCGACGACGTCACCGACTATTTCGACAAGTCGCTGGGCTTCAACGCCCTGGCCGCCTTCATCAAGGGCTACGTCGCGCCCGAGTCCGAGGCCGGCGGCGAAGTGCTCTATGTCGAGGACAGCCGCGTCGTGGCCATGGCCACCCGCCGCATGCTGGAAAAACACGGCCTCACCGTCACCCACGCCACCGGCGTCGAAGACGCCATCGCCCATCTCGAGACGGCCAGGGCGCAGGGCAGGGTGCCGGGCCCGGATGTCGTGCTCACCGACGTCTACCTCAAGGGCGAGCTCACCGGAAAGGACCTGCTCAAGTCGATCCGCGAGGAGTTCGGCTATGCCAAGGGCCTGCTGCCGGTGCTGGTGATGACCGGCGACGCCAACCTGGCCAACCAGAGCGACCTGCTGCGCGCCGGTGCCAACGACCTGGTGCAAAAGCCCATCGAGGAGCGCCTGCTGGTGACCAAGCTGCTGTTCCAGCTGCGGGTCGGCAGGATGCTGCGCGCCAAGCTCGGCAAGTAGGGTGGGCGAGGACCGCGTCCGGCTCGAGCCGGGCTGGAAGGCCCGGGTCGGCGACTACCTGTTGCGTCCGGACATGCAGGAACTCTCCGCGTTCCTGCGTAGGGAAAAGGCGGCCGGCAAGCGCATATTCCCGCCCGGGCCGCGCATCTTCTCGGCGCTCGACGCCACGCCCTTCGACCAGGTCAAGGTCGTCATCCTCGGCCAGGACCCCTACCACGGCGCCGGCCAGGCCCACGGCCTGTGTTTTTCGGTGCTGCCGGGCGTGCCGGTGCCGCCCTCGCTGCTCAACATCTTCAAGGAGATCCGGGCCGACCTCGGCATCGCGCCGCCCGACCACGGCTGCCTGCTGCCCTGGGCCCGCCGGGGCGTGCTGCTGCTCAATGCCGTGCTGACGGTGGAGGAAGGCCGGGCCGGCTCGCACCAGGGCCGGGGCTGGGAGGGCTTCACCGACGCCATCGTCCAGGCCTTGGACCGGGAGAAGGAGGGCCTGGTGTTCATGCTCTGGGGCGCTTACGCCCAGGCCAAGGGCAAATTGCTGCAGGGCCGGCACTGCGTGCTGCGTGCCCCGCACCCTTCGCCGCTGTCGGCGCACCGGGGCTTCCTGGGCTGCGGGCACTTCGGCAAGGCCAACCGCTGGCTGCAGGGCGGCGGCAAGGCGCCGGTGGACTGGGCCTTGCCCGGCCGCGAACAGGTCGAGGCGCTTCTCACCGCGCCAGGACCTTGATCCGGGTCTTCTGACGGGAAACGTGACGCCGTTCACACCCCGGTGCGAAACGTGATCTCTGACGCAAGGCGGCGCATTTTGTCCTCCAGCGCCACAATTTTATATCAGTTAGCCGTCTCAGACCATTGAAAATAAAGGGATTTCTACAAAAGGCAGCTCAATCCTTGCCTTTCACGACAGCCCTGTAGGAGGCTTACAAGTTGCGTGCAGGGGCAAAATTGCACGTAACAGCGGGCCAGACACGTTCTGGCACGCGTTTTGCATAAGTGGGATTTGGCGCCCAGTTACAAAACAGATTCCAAGGCGCCGTTTTATTTTTTTCAGGGGGCAAGGTGGCTGTGGAAATCGATTCGGGACGTCGTCCCGGCGCCCGAGTGCGCCTTGGTCTGGCCGCTTCTGCGCTTGCCTTGCTCTTCTGCCTGGGGTCCGCGTCAGCCCAGGACGCCATCAATACCGCCACGGTCGCGGCGCCCGCGGGCATCACTGATCCGAACCCGGGAAACGACAGCGCGACCGACACCGACGCCCTGCTGACGCCGGCGCTCGCCGTGACCAAGTCGGGCGCGCTGGATGCCGACGTGGTCGTGCCAGCGGGCGTGGCCAACATCGGCGACCAGATCGCCTACACCATCACCGTCCAGAACACCGGCACCGGACCGGCCTCCGGGGTCACGGTTTCCGATCCCCTGCTGGCCGCGTTGAGCTGCCAGATCGGCGGCTCCGCGGTGGCGCTGCCTGCGACCCTGGCGGCGTCCCAGAGCCTGGTTTGCGCCGGTTCCTACACCCTTGACCAGGACGACATCGACGCCGGCAGCGTTGACAACACCGCGACCGTCACCGCGGACCAGGCTTGCCGCCCCGGGCTGGACCCGGTCTGTTCGGCGACCGAGAACACGGCGGTTCCCCAGGTCGAGGCCCTGACGCTGGCCAAGGCCGCCGCGGTCCTGGCCAACGACGTCAACGGCGACGGCTTCGTCAATGCCGGCGACACCCTCGAGTACACGGTCACGGCCACCAACACCGGCAATGTCGCCCTCAGCGACGTGGTGGTCAGCGACGCCCTGCTCACGCCGGGCAGCATCACGTGCGCGACGCTTGCCGCCGGGGACACCTGCGTGCTGACCGGCACGCACGTGGTTCCCGCTGCGGAGGCCCAGGCCGGCGAGGTGGTCAACACCGCCAGTGCCACCAGCACGGAAGTGCCGGGCCCGACCGACTCGAACACCGTTACGACCCCGGTCGTCCAGGTGCCTGCGCTGACGCTGGTGAAGTCCAACGCCACGCTGACCACCGACGCCGATTCGTCCGGCGACATCACCGAAGGCGACACGCTGAGCTACACCGTCACGCTGACCAATACCGGTGACGTGGCGCTGAGCGACGTGGTCATCAACGACGCGCAGCTGAGTCCTGCCAGCGCGAGCTGCGCCAGCGTCGCCGTGGGCGGTACCTGCGTGCTCACGGGTACGCACGTCGTCACGGCCGCGGAAGCCCAGGCGGGCGAAGTGGTCAATACCGCCAATGCGACCAGCACGGAGATCCCGGGTCCGACGGATTCGAACACCGTCACCACCCCTGTCGTCCAGATCCCGGCGCTGACGCTCGATAAGTCGGCGGCCACGCTGGCGACCGATGCGGATGCCAGTGGCAACATCACCGAGGGCGACACGCTCAGCTACACCGTTACGCTGACCAACACCGGCGACGTTGCGCTCACCAATGTCATCGTCAACGACGCCCAGCTGACCCCGGCCAGCGCCACCTGCGCCAACGTGGCGGTCGGTGGCACCTGCGTGCTGACCGGCACCCACGTGGTCACCGCCGCCGAAGCCCAGGCGGGCGAGGTCGTCAACACCGCCAACGGGACCAGCACCGAAGTCCCGGGTCCGACCGACTCGAACACCGTCACCACGCCGGTCGTGCAGGTGCCGGCGCTGACGCTGGTGAAGTCCAACGCCACGCTGAGCACCGACGCGGATGCCAGCGGAAACATCACCGAAGGGGACACGCTGAGCTACACCGTTACCCTCACGAACACGGGCGACGTGGCGCTCACGAGCGTGGTGATCAACGACGCCCAGCTGAATCCTGCGAGCGCGAGCTGCGCCAGTGTCGCCGTGGGCGGCACCTGTGTGCTGTCGGGCACCCACGTGGTGACTGCCGCCGAAGCCCAGGCGGGCGAGGTGGTCAACACCGCCAACGCGACCAGCACGGAGATCTCGGGTCCGACGGATTCGAACACCGTCACCACCCCTGTCGTCCAAATCCCGGCGCTGACCCTCGACAAGTCGGCGGCCACGCTGGCCACCGATGCCGACGCATCCGGCAACATCACCGGAGGCGACACGCTTTCCTACACCATCACCCTGACCAACACGGGCGACGTCGCCCTGACCTCGGTCGTGGTCAGCGATCCGCAGCTGACGCCGGGCAGCACCAGCTGCGCGACGGTCGCCGTGGGCGGCACCTGCGTGCTGACCGGCACCCATGTCGTGAGCAATGCCGAGGCGCTTGCCGGCGAGGTGGTCAACACCGCCAGTGCGACCAGCACGGAAGTCCCGGGTCCGACGGACTCGAACACCGTCACCACGCCCGTGGTCCAGGTGCCTGCGCTGACGCTGGTGAAGTCCAACGCCACGCTGGCCACCGACGCGGATGCCAGCGGTGACATCACCGAAGGCGACACGCTGAGCTACACCGTCACGCTGACCAATATCGGTGACGTGACGCTGAGCGACGTGGTCATCAACGACGCCCAGCTGACCCCGGCCAGCGCCACCTGCGCCAGCGTCGCGGTCGGTGGCACCTGCGTGCTCACCGGCACCCACGTGGTCACCGCCGCCGAAGCCCAGGCGGGTGAGGTGGTCAACACCGCCAACGCCACCAGCACGGAGATCCCGGGTCCGACGAATTCGAACACTGTTACGACCCCGGTCGTCCAGGTGCCGGCGCTCACCCTCGATAAGTCGGCCGCCACGCTGACGACCGACGCGGACGCTTCGGGCGACATCACCGAAGGCGACACGCTCAGTTACACCGTCACGCTGACCAATACCGGTGACGTCGCGCTCACCAACGTGATCGTCAACGACGCCCAGCTCACGCCGGCCAGCGCCACGTGCGCCAGCGTTGCCGTGGGCGCCACTTGCGTGCTCTCGGGCACCCACGTGGTCACGGCGGCCGAGGCCCAGGCGGGCGAGGTGGTCAACACCGCAAACGCCAGCAGCAACGAAGTGCCGGGTCCGACCAGCTCCAACACCGTGACCACGCCGGTCGTCCAGCTGCCGGCACTGACGCTGTCGAAGTCGGCTGCCACCTTGACCACCGACGCCGACAGCTCGGGCGACATCACCGAAGGCGACACCCTTAGCTACACGGTGACGCTGACCAATACCGGCGACGTCGCGCTGACCAACGTCGTCATCAACGACGCCCAGCTGACCCCGGGCAGCACCACCTGCGCCAGCGTTGCGATTGGCGGCACCTGCGTGCTCTCGGGCACCCACGTGGTCACGGCCGCCGAGGCCCAGGCCGGCGAAGTGGTCAACACCGCGAACGCGACCAGCACCGAAGTGCCGGGTCCGACGGACTCGAACACCGTCACTACCCCGGTTTCGCAGGTTCCGGAGTTCGGCCTGCTTAAGTCCGCGGCGACGCTGGCCAGCGACGCCGACGCCAGCGGCGACATCACCGAAGGCGACACGCTCAGCTACACCGTCACCTTGACCAACAGCGGTGACGTGGCGCTCACGAACGTGATCATCAACGACGCCCAGCTCACCCCGGGCAGCATCACCTGCGCCAACGTCGCCATCGGTGGTACCTGCGTGCTCTCGGGCACCCACGTGGTCACGGCGGCCGAGGCCCAGGCGGGCGAGGTGGTCAACACCGCCAGCGCCACCAGCACCGAAGTGCCGGGTCCGACGGACTCCAACACCGTCACGACGCCGGTCATCCAGGTGCCGGCGCTCACGCTGTCGAAGTCGGGGGCTACCCTGGCGACTGACGCCGACGGCAGCGGCAACATCACTGAAGGCGACACGCTCAGCTACACNCTTGACCAACAGCGGTGACGTGGCGCTCACGAACGTGATCATCAACGACGCCCAGCTCACCCCGGGCAGCATCACCTGCGCCAACGTCGCCATCGGTGGTACCTGCGTGCTCTCGGGCACCCACGTGGTCACGGCGGCCGAGGCCCAGGCGGGCGAGGTGGTCAACACCGCCAGCGCCACCAGCACCGAAGTGCCGGGTCCGACGGACTCCAACACCGTCACGACGCCGGTCATCCAGGTGCCGGCGCTCACGCTGTCGAAGTCGGGGGCTACCCTGGCGACTGACGCCGACGGCAGCGGCAACATCACTGAAGGCGACACGCTCAGCTACACGATCACGCTGACCAATACCGGCGACGTCGCGCTGACGAACGTGATCGTCAACGACGCCCAGCTCACGCCGGGCAGCACGAGCTGCGCCAGCGTCGCCGTGGGCGGCACCTGCGTGCTCACGGGTACGCACGTGGTCACCGCCGCCGAAGCCCAGGCGGGCGAGGTGGTCAACACCGCCAACGCCACCAGCACGGAAGTGCCGGGCCCGACCGACTCGAACACGGTCACCACGCCCGTGGTCCAGGTGCCTGCCCTGACGCTGGACAAGTCGGCCGCCACGCTGACGACCGATGCCGATGGCAGCGGCAACATCACCGAAGGCGACACGCTGAGCTACACCGTCACGCTGACCAATACCGGCGACGTCGCGCTCACCAACGTGATCGTCAGCGACGCCCAGCTGACTCCGGCCAGCATCAACTGCGCCAGCGTCGCCGTGGGCGGCACCTGCGTGCTGTCGGGCACCCACGTGGTGACTGCCGCGGAAGCCCAGGCTGGTGAGGTGATCAATACGGCCAACGCCACCAGCACCGAAGTGCCGGGTCCGACCAGCTCCAACACCGTCACGACGCCGGTCATCCAGGTGCCGGCGCTCACCCTCGATAAGTCGGCCGCCACGCTGACCACCGATGCCGACGGCTCGGGTGACATCACCGAAGGCGACACGCTTTCCTACACCGTCACGCTCACGAATACCGGCGACGTGGCGCTGACCAACGTGATCGTCAACGACGCCCAGCTGACCCCGGCCAGCACGAGCTGCGCCAGCGTGGCGATTGGCGCCACCTGCGTGCTCTCGGGCACCCACGTGGTCACGGCTGCCGAGGCGCAAGCCGGTGAAGTGATCAATACGGCCGACGCGACCAGCACGGAGGTGCCGGGTCCGACGGATTCGAACACCGTCATCACGCCGGTCATCCAGGTCCCGGCGCTGACCCTCGACAAGTCGGCAGCCACCTTGACCACCGACGCCGACAGCTCGGGCGACANTTCCTACACCGTCACGCTCACGAATACCGGCGACGTGGCGCTGACCAACGTGATCGTCAACGACGCCCAGCTGACCCCGGCCAGCACGAGCTGCGCCAGCGTGGCGATTGGCGCCACCTGCGTGCTCTCGGGCACCCACGTGGTCACGGCTGCCGAGGCGCAAGCCGGTGAAGTGATCAATACGGCCGACGCGACCAGCACGGAGGTGCCGGGTCCGACGGATTCGAACACCGTCATCACGCCGGTCATCCAGGTCCCGGCGCTGACCCTCGACAAGTCGGCAGCCACCTTGACCACCGACGCCGACAGCTCGGGCGACATCACCGAAGGCGACACGCTCAGCTACACCGTCACGCTGACCAATACCGGCGACGTGGCGCTCACGAACGTGATCGTCAACGACGCCCAGTTGACTCCGTCCAGTGCGACCTGCGCCAGCGTTGCCGTGGGCGGGACGTGCGTGCTGTCCGGCACGCACGTGGTCACGGCCG